>NZ_JBFGYP010000004.1:0-60080 GCF_041587335.1 Halobacteriovorax sp. | reverse complement strand
TAAGCATTGAAAAAAAGCAAAGAGTCTAAGCCTTCCAACTGTAATGATTTCCATTCCAAAGATAACTCCCGCCCATGGAGTTCCTATGGCGGCCCCAAGTCCAGCTCCAGATCCTGCGATCAGAAGAACTTTTCTTTCATAAGCGGTTAGTTTAATAAATTTAGATATATGATCCGAGAGAGTTCCCCCCATTTGAACTGCAGTACCCTCTCTTCCGGCCGAGCCTCCAAAGAGGTGAGTGATAAGTGTTCCAAATAAAACAAATGGCACCATTCTTAAAGGAATTATCTTCTTAGGGTTATGGATTTCATCAAGTATCAGATTATTTCCTCTGTCAGATTCCTTCCCGTACTCATGATATATGTATCCAATGAAAAATCCGGCAAATGGCAGTAGGTATATAAGAGTCAAGTTAGAGATTCTAGTCTCTGTACTTAAAGAGAGGAGTACTAGAAAAATAGAAGAGCTTATTCCCGCAAGAAGTCCTGAAATAGAGCTGAGAAAGATCCATCTGAAATATTTATGTATAATTGATTTCATTATTTATAACCTTTTATTCATTATAGTGTCTAAGAGATATAGCTGACAATAGCACTTTAATTGAAAGTTATTGTTTGAAAAAATTCATTTCTTAAAACCAAATAGTTTGTTCTAATTTAAGAATGAGAAAAAATACAATAATAACATTTTTAATGGCCATAGCTTTATCTTCCACTGTAGGTGCTAGTGAGTTTAACTGTAATATTAAAATTAATAATGAAGATGTTCATAACACTTCATTTGAGGTGGGCAAAGGTGAGAAGGTCCAGTTTGCAGATTCTCCAAGCTTGAAGTTCTCTCTAAAGTCCATGGCAAAGAATAGGTTTGAACTTGAGGCCTTTGATTTAGTTGTTCCTTCAAGAACTTACGCTATTGGAAGACTTAAAGACCGTGGTGATGACCTGACTTATAGCCTTTGGACTAGAGAATCTCTTATAGATGTAAAATGTGAATTAAAATAGTCAGGTAATTCTTTCTTGAGTCAATTTTCATTTAAAACTTCACTCCATAAATTCCGTTAAGTCTTTGAATACTAAACGGAGGGTTCATGAAGTTATATTTACTAGTTTTTGCACTTATTTTTACGAGCTGTTCTATGAGGATAGAAAATAAGGTAATAGACTGGGAAGAATTAGCTCACTTAAATGGTCATCACTATGATGAGGATACAAGACCTGAGACACCTCTTAGAGGGCCTTCAGCAATTTCTAAAGAGTTGATTGAAGTCGATACTTGTAAAGATCAAACAGATGAAGAGATTCGTAATCTTGATAGCATGATTCTTAAATTTGATGGAAAAATCAATGAACCTCAAGATTATGAGCACACTCTAGATGGACTACAGAGGTTTATTGAAGATAGTGGACTAACAAAGTACTTTACGGCTAAAGAAATGGTTAAAGCAAATAGTCAGTCGATTGCTAAGAGTTGTAATTATACAAATCTTCTCCCAAGTCGATGTCGTTGGAAGTCAGCAGTGGCGCAAGGGCTTCTTGCTGTAGAACTTAGAAAAGAAATAAATAAAGATGCTAAAGCAAAGTCTGGTATCAGTCTTCGTAACTGGTGGCGACCATCGTGTTACAACTCTAAGGTTGGTGGTGCAAAGTCGAGTGATCATATCCAAGCGAGAGGCTTTGACCTAGACTTCAAAACTCCTAAGCAAAGAGCAATTGCCCAGGCATACTTGTGTAAAATGTACAAAGAGGGAAGTCCGTTAAGTCTACAAGTTGGAATTGGATGCCAAACTCTTCATATCGGAGTCGGATCACCAAAGAGACTATCGAGATACCCTAAAGATGGCTCTAGGTTTTGGAAATATGGCTCTTTAGGTAGATGCTCGATAAAGAGAATTTCTACTGATGACTGCTGGAAGCAGGGTCGTGATGGAAAGCTCTATATCCACACTGAAAATGAAGGGGCCGGAGTACTCTAGAACAGATACTTTTTTCAACTACCTTTAAATATCCTTCATTTATATGTACTTTTCAAAGTCATATAAATGGGGGGAAAGATGAAAATACTATCATTGTTGATATTGGCAAGTTATCTAAGTACAGCTTCAGCTTCAGTTAATTATAAGTCTAAGAAAACAACCTCATGGAATATCTCAAATACATCATGGAACTTAAGCTTTGAAAAAGAATATTCTGAGTTCATTGCAAGAATTGGAAAAGCTAAAAAGGCTGGACTTTGCAGTACAACTGATGAGTGTTTAAGAAGTCCAAAGGCCAACCCTAAGTACTCAGCATTAAATCCCACTGCTTTAAAATCAATATTTGCTGACTGTGCTGACTTACCCTATATATTGCGAGCATACTTTAGTTGGATGAATGATCTTCCATTCTCATATCCAAATGCTCTTCTCCCTGCCGATTGGTTCAGTGAGGAGAATCAAGAGATTTTGAATGAAATAAAAGAGCTTCAAATAGAGCTATCTAATGCTGGTTTTATTCGAAGACGTTTCATAAAAGCAAAAATAAAAAAGTTAAGAAAAGAGCTTAATGGTGGAAGCCGTAAAGTTCCAGACCTTAGGTACAATGCCAGTGGAAATGTTATTAAAAGCAAAGTCTTTGTTAAAAATGGAGATGATGTAAATACTATTTTTAGAAATATCAGCAATAGTATTTCGACTGCTTCATTTAGAACAAAAGCATCAGAGTCCGGAGATACAAAAAACTTCCGCGATACTTACCCCGTAAGAATAGATAGAGACTCTATAAAACCTGGAACAATTCTCTACGACCCAAATGGACATATAGGAGTTGTTTATGAGGTAACTCCTAATGGAAAAATACATCTCATTGATGCTCACCCAGACAATTCATTAACAGCAATTACTTATGGTGAAAAGTTCTCAAGAACTTCAGTCAAAATTGGTGGAGGCTTCTCTAATTGGAGACCTTTTTCTTATGAGGATTCTCAAGTTAATTTTAAAACAAATGAAGAGCTTGAAGATTATGACCTATCTCAATACCAAAAGAGTAAGGACTTTACTTTTAACGGAAAGGTAATGAGTTTCTACGAATACGTAAGAAATAAACTCTCAATTGGTAACCTTGTCTATGAGCCAGTTAAAGAGCTTAGAGAACTTTTAGGTGAATTGTGTTACGAGTTTCAGGAGAGAAAATTATCTGTGGATAAAGCTATCGCTTCTGGAATTAACAAGCAGGCACATCCCTCTACTTTACCGAGTAATATATATGGAACAGATGGAGACTGGGAAACTTACTCTACTCCTTCTAGAGACGCACGTCTTAAGGCCTCAATTCGTGAGGGGAGAGATCTTGTTAAGAAAATGATTATCTTAGACTCTAAAAGAGATCCGGCTCTTCTCTACAGTGGAGCAGACCTTAGAAGCGATCTTGAGCTTACTTACAACCAAGAAGTAAAGAAATGTTCAGTTTCAGTTGAATCGTCAATAAATATTAACATTCAGATGAACCTACATGAAATGCTAACATCTATTTATAAGCAATCCTTTGATCCTTACCATTGTATTGAGTTAAGGTGGGGACTTACAAGCGAAGAAAACCTAAAGAACTGCCAAGATTCTAAAGATAAATTGGATTGGTACCAAGAAGAACAGGGGCTTAGAAATACAATTGATAGAGATTATTCTCTAAAGATGGATTTCTCTCTTTTTGAGTTGGGAAATGCAGAGATTTCGCTAGTTGAGCAGGAGAATATTTCTATCTTAAATGCGCTAAAATAGCTCAATATTCTTTACTTTTTCCTAACTATATTTTATTGTATAGCATGAGGTCTTTAGTTGCTTTTTTATTTTATATTGCCAGTTTAAGTTCCTTTTCAGTGGATTTAGAGATTGCTGTTTCTTCAACTGAGCTTGGCGGAGTGAATGAAGAGTTAATCAGGTCGATAATCTCCTGCACAACTAAGACACCAAAATCAAAAATTAGCATTCATAGACTCCCAAGTCTTCGTGGCAAACAAGAATTCTTAAATAAATCTACCGATGGTTATTATCCCACAACTTTCAATCCTCGTAAGAAGCAAGATGGTCTTTTTCCTTTGTATATTGATGAAGTTTTAATGGTAAGTCTTAAGAACATCACTTCAAAGAATATCTCTCTTGGGCTAGTTCAAGGTGATAATACTCACTACTTGAAAAGACTTAAGAATTATCATCTCACATTTTCAGTTTTAAACTCTAATACTCTCTTGAGAGGGCTTATCGACAGAAGAGCTGAGGCCATAATTATCAAGCGCTCTGATATACCTCCTTCTTTCTCCCTTGAAGGTTATGACTTAACATCCTTAGAGTTTGTAGAGTCTGGTATAGAGTTAAATTCACGCTTTTATAAAAAAGTAAAAATGTCTCGAAAAGAGGTAAGTCATAATTATACCGAGTGTTTACAAAAAATTAACTTCAATCTCAAGTATGAGAAGAAGGTCGTGCTGGCCGATAAATTACTCACAGACGTTGCTAATATACAAAGAGCGCTGAACCTAAAAAGAAGGAGTATTCCTTCTATAAAAGAAAGAGACAATATCTGGAAAAGTCAAAATCAAGACGAAGAGTTTATTCAAAAGGTTTTACAGAGTAAGGAAAGTCGAGAATTAAGAGACGTTCTTTCTGGAATGGACTTTGTGACAGAAGCATTTGTGTTTAACTACCAAGGGGCAATTCTTGGAGGTTTAGCTAGAACGAGTGATTTTGATCAGTCCGATGAAAAGAAGTATAGACTAGTTAAATATCAAAATACTTTTAGTCAGAAAAATATAACAGATATTTACTTTGACCCTTCTGCCGGAGTATTTCAAATTGGCATAATGATTAGACTTGAAGATAATAAAGGTCGATTTGCTGGTGGAGTGTATATAGGGGCCAATATTAATAAAATATTAACCCACTACAATATTAATTAAAATCTTTGCACGACCAGTTCTTAGAGTGGATATCGTGAGAAGGGATTCTAGCAAATGCAGAATAATTACCATCACTGGCCTGCATAACCTTATCTATTCTTATTCTGAAGTTACCTGTCGTATAGGTTTGAACTTTTCCATCATATTTTGAAAGTAAATTCACTTTCTTAAAGTATGAATTGATTCTCCCATCTTTTAGAGTATTAATTTTTATTTCATGAAAGACTCTCTTATTACCAAATCTTGACTGAAGTATATATGCATCATCAACAGGAGAGTTGTGATTCAAACTAACACAGCGGTAGAGAGCTTTTCGGTTTGGCTTAAGGCCAGCATACGCAGGTTGAAGTAAACTTATTGTAAGTATCGCTAGTAATGATTTCATATTTTCTTCTCCATGTTTTTGTATATTATATCAGTGATTGAAAAAGAGGTGAGGTTAGAAAAATATTCGTTGACGCGCAAGGTCTTAGAGGTGTCGATTTAGTTGTTTCCAATTATCAATAAGAACCCTAAAATAAGGTAAATACTTATTTTGGAGTCTTCATTGAAGAATATTACTAAGCTTATCTTCTTCTTCCTCATATTTTCGACAAATGTCTTTGCCGAAAATAAGTGTGTAAGAAGTGAGATCAATTCATTAAATGATACTGTTATTGGAAATATCCAACAGAGAAAAGTTGGAATAAAAAATGTCCTCGAAGGTAGAGGTGGTGACAGTTCATTAATTTGGAATGTCTTTGGTCATAATTTCGATTATTTAAAAACTAATCAATATATCAAGAATCTAGAAATCATAAATAAAGACTCAAAAGGGATATCTCCTGAGTATGAGTTTCTCTCTAATTGTCTAAAAGAACTCAAACTTACAAGAAAGTATAATAACCTAGTTAAACTTTCTAGAGAGTATAATAATTTAAAAATTGATCTCTTAAAAAAGAACTTATTATTAAATAATACAATTAAACTAAGTATTGACTCTAATAGCGCAATCCCTTCACTCGCGAAAGAAATAAATGATGAGTACTCAAAGCTTCAGTCTTTAAAAAGAGAAATAGAGAAAGACCTTGCAAGAAATGAGTCTAAAGTAATTGAGGAGGACTCATCTAAAGAGGTTACTTTCTATAAGAACTCATTACTTAAATTGAAGCTAGAGCTTTTAAAAGTAAAGGGTCTTTACAATAGAAATTTACAACAGAAAATTGAATACTTTAATCTAAAATCTCTAAAACTAGCCAACTTATCGTCAACGTATAATGAAAGTGATGTTCAAGCTATTGAATCCCACTTTATTGAAGTTGAAAAAATCTGGAAAGAAGTTACGAGACAGAATTTCTATGATCTTATTAAAAGCGTTCTTATTTTTGATCTTCCAAAAATACCTGAATCATTTACTGGAGAAGTTAGTGATTCAGAAGAGCTAAGAAAAGATAGAGCAAGTCTCATTAGTTTCAGAAAGGAAACTATTTCAGACCTAACAAAAAAGAAAGAAGAAGAGCTTAAGCTTTTAAATAATTTACTCATTCAAATAAATTCACTTCGAAGTAATTATTATAATAAAATTAGTTTTGAGTTTCTTTCGGGGCGTATATTTACTTATTCATATTTTGGGTCTCTTAAAAATGAAGTCTATGCATCACCTTATAGAGTTTTAAATTATATTTATTCAAAATATTTATTTGTAAATGAAAAGGTATCTTTGGGTAGAGAGGGGATTACGAGTCTAAGCTTAATTATTCTCAAGTATATATTTATAATTCTTTCTTTGTTGAGCCTAAGACTCGTTCTTAATAAAGCTCATGGTTATCTAGATAGAAAAAATAGAAGTTTAATTAACCGTAGAAATAGAGCAAAGGTCTACCGCTATCTAACAACAATTTGGAATAAGCATAGCGAGAACTTTCTTAGTATTTCTTGGCTTATCATTTTGTCGTGTATTTCTTACTTCAAGCTACTTGAGAATATTTCAATTATTTTAGATATTTGTATTGTTTTCATAATTGCTAAGACAATTAGATCAATAGTCATACTCTTTTTGAGTTCAGTTTCTTTAATTGATACGAGAAACTATAAGAACTTTAGAGAGAAGGCCGAGGACACTGCGGGAAGATTTGCAACAATCTACCTTGTCTATTCATTGATCATGGTATTTTTAAATCTAACTGTTGGGAAAGTATATATTTACTCAATAGTTAAGGTCATCGCTATTTTATATTCTTTTTACCAGGTTATGGAGGCTTCCTCGACATGGTCAGATGAATTTAATAAGTACACGGAGAAGAAGTTCTCAGGTGTAATTGTTGATAAAATTGAAAGATTCTATAAGTTTCTTCCTAAAAAGCTACAAGCAATATTTAGTTTGATATTCATTTCTATATTAACGAGTATGGATATTTTTATAAAAGCAACTGAGAACTTTGCAATATCCAAAAAGATATCAGCTAACTTATTTAAAAAACAAATTGAAAGTGTAGAAGTAGAAGATGGTGCTGATGAAAAAATTCCTCTGGAGTATAAAGACAAGTTTTCTTTTAAGTCTCTAGAGCTTGAAGACCACTATGTAGACCACACTCAAGAGATTGAAGCAGGTATTAAAGAAGAAGTTGTAGAGTGGCTTGAAGGAAAGTCTGAAGAGCACTCGGTCGTTGTTCATGGAGACAAGGGGATAGGGAAGACGACTCTTTTAAAAAAAGTGATCAAAGATTTAGGTAGTGAACATGGAGAAAATTTAAATTTTATCTATACAAAAGTTCCTTCTAAAACAATCGATAAAGATAAGGCATTCAAGTTTATTGAAGAGTCTCTAGGGTTTGAAGAGGAAGGATCATTTGATCTTTATAGACTCGATAAGAAACTTGAGAAAAAAACAGTACTTGTAATTGATGAAGCTCAAAACTTATTCCTTTCACACACTAAAGGGTTCTCTGCATATAACGCTCTTATTAATATGATTAACCTAAGCACTGAAAATATCTTCTGGGTACTTTCATTCAATAAGTATAGCTGGCTTTACTTAGATCGAGCATTTGGTCGTAGTCAATTCTTTAGAAATATATTTGCTTTAAAGGGCTGGGATGACAATGCAATCAAAGATCTTATTTTAAAGAGACACAAAAGTAGTACCTATAAGCTATCATATGATTTACTTATAAATGCTACCAGGTCACAAGATGAGATGGATCGCTATACAACTATTGAAGCTAAGTTCTTTAAACTTCTCTGGGAATTATCTCGAGGTAATCCAAGGGCGGCTCTCTACTTGTGGATGACGTCACTATCAAAGAGAAATTCAAAAACGTTTAATGTTCATATCCCTAAAGATGCTGACTTAGATAGCTTAGATAAACTTGGTGATGATATTTTCTTTGTTGTGGCAGATGTTTTAAAGCATGAGAACTTATCTCCTTCAGAGATTGAGAGCACTACTAACTTGCCAAAAGGGATTGTAAGAAACGCAATTAAAGTGGGACAAGAAAGAAATTTCTTTTTCAAAGATGAACAAGGGAGATATATGATTGAAATATCTTCTCAATACGGTCTTATCAAGTATTTAAGATCAAAGAACTTTATATATGGAAACTGATATTGGTAATATGGTATTTACTTTTTTTAAAGTAGATAAGATTTTTCTTTTTATATTCCTAATTGCGTTAATTGTACTTTTCATTCGATTGGTTAATTTATGGTCTGAAAAGTTTCAAGAGAAACTCTCTGGTAGACGTCTACTCATTCTACAGATTACTACAGTTTTCTCTTTTGCCACATACTTAATAGGTACTCTAGGAGCTTTTTACTTTGTTTTTAGACCTTCTAAAGAGCTTCTTCTAACTGTTGGTGGATCTGCTGCTGTAGCATTTGGTTTTGCTTTAAAAGATCTTGTTGGGTCTGTGATCGCTGGCTTTATTTTACTTTTTGATAGACCATTCCAAGTGGGGGACAGAGTTACTTATGCAGATAGCTACGGTGAAATTAAAAGCATTGGTCTAAGATCTGTAAAGCTTCAAACTTTGAATGATGATACTGTCACAATTCCAAACTCTAAGTTTCTTACTGATACTGTTGCTAGTGGAAATAGTGGTGCATTAGATATGATGATAGTTACACCATTTTATATTTCTATCCACGAAGATTTAGACCACGTTAAACATCTACTTCATGAGGTTGTGATTACGAGTCGGTTCGTTTTTCTTGAAAAGCCAGTTATTATAACTTTTGAAGAAACTCCAATATCAAATGACTTTGTTATCAAAGTAAATGTTAAGGCCTATGTACTAGACGTTAAATTTGAAAAATCATTTCTTACTGATATTACAATTAGAGGAAGTAAAATCCTTAGAGAGAATGGGATTAAAAGACCTAACTCTACTGTTATAAATTCTCCGATAGAATCAGTATAGAAGCTATAAAACTTGGCATAACAGGATGACTAACCTTAAGGTATCCTTGATACTGGGACATATGTCCTGGTTTTTTTTATGGTATTTTATAATTTATTTTCTTAATAAATTCCATACTTTATATACAGAAATTAAAGAGGACATTAAAGTTTCCATTTAGGGCCATATTCCTTCCCTCCAATTCTTAAGAAATCCCCATACTCTACCCGAAGGGAAGATAAATATTTAATATGGAGAAATAAATGAGTGCAGCTTTAAAAAATGTAGAAGAATTCAAAAACGAGCTTAGTCATGACCTGCTTTCGGCCTACCAAGCTGTTGATAGAGTTCTTTGCGTAATAGAGCTTCTACCTTCTGGGGATATAAGTAATGCTAATGAGAACTTCTTAAATCTTCTAGGTTATCACTCAGTAGATGATATTAAAGGAAAGCATCATAGAGTTTTATGTGAAGAAGAGTATGTTAGCTCATTAGAATATAAAAGCTTTTGGAATGAGCTTAGAAAGGGTGAACCTTACCTCGGTGAGTATCTTTTCAAAGGTGCCAACGGTTTAGATAAGTGGGTTCAGTGTACTTATAGCCCAATTATTAATGACAAAGGTGATGTCACAAAAATCATTGCTTTTACTAGAGACATAAGTTCATTAAAAAGTAATATACAAGAGCTTGAGGGGAAGATGAATGCTATCTCAAAGTCGCAAGCTGTAATCGAGTTTAATCTTGATGGTTCAATAATTTCTGCCAATGAAAATTTTCTTACGACTGTTGGATATAAGTTAGATGATATTATAGGTCAGCATCATAGAATTTTTTGTGACAAGGATTATGCTAGCTCTTTAGAGTATAGTGATTTTTGGGAAAAGCTTAAAGCTGGAAGATTTGATTCAGGTGAATACAAGAGGCTTGGACGAGACGGGAAAGAGATCTGGATTCAAGCAACATATAATCCAATTTATGGACAAGATGGTAAACCGTATAAGGTTGTAAAGTTCGCGACAGACATTACTGATACAAAATTAGTAAATGCAGATTTTGAAGGAAAGATAGATGCTATTTCTAAAGCTCAAGCAGTTATCGAGTTTAATCTAGATGGAACTATTATATCTGCGAATGAAAATTTTCTTTCGACAGTAAACTATGAACATGGTGAAATCGAAGGTCGTCATCACAGTCTCTTTTGTGAGGAAGAGTTCGCAAGCTCATCAGACTATAAAGCGTTCTGGGAAAAACTCAGAAACGGTGAATTTCAAACTGGTGAGTATAAGAGATTAGGTAAGGGTGGTAAAGAGGTTTGGATCCAGGCATCATATAATCCAATTTTTGATATGGAGGGGAAGCCATTTAAAGTTGTTAAGTATGCAACGAACGTAACTGATGAAAAGTTAAGAAATGCGGAGTTTGAAGGAAAAATTAATGCTATTTCTAAAGCTCAAGCAGTAATTGAATTCAACCTTGATGGAACCATATTAAATGCTAATGATAACTTTCTAGAAACATTAGGTTATGAACTTTCTGAAATTGAAGGAAAGCATCACCGAATCTTTTGCGAAGATGGATTTAGCTCGTCCCGTGAATATAGTGCCTTTTGGGATAAGTTAAATAGAGGTGAATTTCAATCAGGAGAGTATAAGAGAATTGCGAAGAATGGCAGAGAGGTATGGATTCAAGCATCGTATAATCCAATATTAGATATGGATGGCAGACCATTTAAAGTCGTTAAATTTGCTACAAATATAACAGCTGAAAAGTTAAAGGCTGAAGCTATAAGTAAATCTCAAGCAGTAATTGAATTTGATTTAAATGGAAATATACAAAATGCTAACGAGAATTTCCTTAAAACTGTCGGTTATAGTCTAGATGAGATTATAGGAAAACATCATAGATTATTTTGTGATAGCGAATACACTAAAACACCAGAGTATGAAAACTTTTGGAGTGATCTAAGAAGAGGTAACCCAAATAGTGGCAGATTTAAAAGATTTGATAAAGACAAGAATGTAGTATGGCTACAGGCCACTTATAATCCTAGTTTTGATAATATGGGAGTACCTTGTGGGGTAACCAAATTTGGCTCGGATATAAGTATGCAAGTAGAAGTAGAGGAAACAGTTTCTAAGTTATCTGAAGAGTTTACTAACAGCACTAGAGATATATCGAATAAATCATCAGATGTAGCAACTGGTGCTCAGGCGCTTGGAGCAACCACTGAAGAGATGAATGCTTCGATTGAAGAACTTACAGCATCGATAAATGCTATTGCTGAAAACTCAAAGAATACTGACAGTGTTGCTAAAGTAACGCACGATGAAGCAGAAGCAGGTGCTCTGGCCATTGCAAAGGCAATAGAGTCTATGGATTTAATAAGTAAGTCATCAGAAGATATAAGTGAAATAGTAAAAGTTATAAGTGAAATAGCTAATCAAACAAATCTATTGGCATTCAATGCTGCAATAGAAGCAGCTAGGGCCGGAGAGCATGGTTTAGGATTCTCTGTTGTTGCTGATGAAGTTCGTAAATTGGCGGAGAGATCTTCGCAGGCCACGAAAGAAATTTCAAAACTAATTAATGAAAGTGTGAAAAGAGTATCTCACGGAAGTGAAATTTCAAAACAAGCTGGCGCGGCATTCGATAAAATTGTTGAAGGAGTTAATAAGACAACTCAGGCCATCTCGGAAGTGTCTTGTGCAGCTGAAGAGCAGTTAACTGCAGCAAAAGAGATAAGTACAGCGATTCAAGAAGTTGCAGAGCAGGCAGAAGTCTCTGCAGCAGCTTCAGAATCTATAGCGAGTGCAACTCGAGATCTATCTACTGGCGCTGAAGATCTTAAAATTACTGTTGATAAGTTTAAAGTAGCATAGCTATGGCACTTGTTATTGAAGAACTAGATATTGATACTCTTAGAGAAGTGATCTCACTTGTTCATAGCGCTACAGGGATTTCTATACCTGAGCACAAGAAAACAATGATTAAGAGGAGACTCTCTTCGAGGCTTAGGTCGCATTCGATAACAAGTTTTAAAGAGTATTTGTCACTTGTGAAGAAAGATAATAATGAACTTGTTCACTTTATAAATATGGTGACAACAAATGAGACGAATTTTTTTAGAACGGATAGGGTATGGGAATATTTTGAACAAATATTTCTCACTGACTTTTTAAAACATAGTGCAGGTAAAACCTTGAAGATGTGGTCTGCTGCTTCTTCTACGGGAGAAGAGGGCTACAGTCTGGCCATGAGCTGTGAAGAGTTTAAACAAGAGCATAAATGTCAGTTGAATTATAATGTTCTAGGAACGGATATTGCTAGCAGTGTTGTCTCTCATGCTGAATGTGGAAAGTATGAAGGTCGAAATATTGATAACCTAAGAAAGAAGAACCCTTATAGACTTGAAAAGTATTTTAGAGAAAAAGATGGCTTATATAGTATCTCACCATCTTTAAAATCTAATACGTCATTCAAGGTGCATAACCTTTTTAAGGTTTTAGATGAGCCTGGTAGTTTTGATATTATTTTCTTAAGAAATGTTCTCATATATTTTACTCCTGTAGATCAAGAAATAGTAATTCAAAACATAGAAAAAAAACTTTCACCAGAAGGGATTTTAGTTATAGGAGAGTCTGAGTCTTTATCAAGATTAGATACAAAACTAAAGTTTGTGTCTCCATTAGTTTACAAAAAGTGTAGTTGATGGAAAGGGAAATCATAAGAGTTAAGATTGGAGAGGTGAAGGTAGGGCATCGTACGCAACTACTTAAGACAACTCTTGGTTCATGTATTGGCATATCAATATATGACACTGTTAAAAAGAAGTGTGCTCTGGCCCACTGTCTCTTGCCTGAAAGTGATGAGAACTTAGGTATAGGTGCAAGATATGTAAACCAAGCAATAGAGTCATTATTTGCTTTAATGAAGGTTCGTGATCGTGATCAAAAAGAGTTTATTATCTCTTACGCGGGAGGAGCTAATATGATGTCTCAAATACAGCTAGAATCTAGTAATAAGATAGGAAATAAAAACTTAGATGCTATTAGAAGCATTTTAAAAAAATATAAATTTAAGGTGAGAGAGCTTGATTGTGGAGATACTTTCGGTAGACAAATGTCCATCGACTGTACTGATGGAAAAGTCATAGTCTCAAGACTTTTGAATGGATAGAGTATGGATAACTTGAAAATTAGTGATGATATTGTAGAAGCGGTAAGTGAAAGACTCATTTTTGGTTCTTTTGTTGTTGGAAGACTAGAGGTGGCAGTAGATGTTGCTCTTGTCCAGGAGGTCGTAAACTATCCTGAGACATTTACTAAGATGCCCCTGTCTAGTTCATGCCTTGAGGGGATATTTAGCCTTAGAGGCGCGATCATACCAATTTTAAATTTGAAGAGCTTATTAGGCCTTGGCAATAGTGAAATCATTGGAAGTGAGAAGATTGCAATCGTAGACTGCGATGGAGCCAAGATTGGACTTGTATTTGACTCTACTTCTGAAATTTTAAGAATTAATCAATCTGATATTCTTTCGTCCAATCCATCAAAGGGACAAGAGGGTTATATGTCCGGTTGTATAAAGCTAGATCAAGATTCACGAATCTTAAATATTTTAGACATTAAAAGCTTAGTCAGTATTGCTAACTTAAATGATATTCTAACGAAGCAAAAAATATCCTCTGGAATCCTTACTCATAAAGAATTTCAACGAAACTTGAAGAAATGTATTGTTTTCACTGTAGGAAGTCTAAAGCTGAGCTTTGAAATAAATGGTATTAATGAGGTTATTAAAGTTTCTGAATTGAAGGGAAGTCATATTCAATGTGAGTTATGTTTAGGCATGGTAGAGTTAAGAGGATTAGTCATCCCAATTATTGATGTCAATAATCTCCTAGAGGGAGAAGGATACAGCGAAAGCTCAATTGAAAATCAAAGAATTATTATTCTTAAGAGTGAAGGTGTTTCTTTGGGGCTATTAGTAGACTCTGTACAAAATATTCAGCCTTTTTCAGATGGTGACTTATTACCTATACCTATTCTTAGAGAGAAGCATAAAGAGATCTTTGTGGGATGCATATCAAGTGAATCTAGTGAAGATGTTATTTTAATAAATCATGAAACAATTTTAGCTCATAATGAAATTGTCGAAATATCAAAAGGACATGATCTCATTTATAATAAAGACTATAAAGATGTTAACTCTGTTAGAAAAAAGGTTATTAATCAATCTTTTATATCTTTTAGAATTAATGACTTATATGGACTTGAAATAAGTGAGATTAAAGAAATCATAAATTATTCAGAAGATATAATTCCATCACCTGGTTCATCACCACTTATAAAAGGTATGCTCAATTTGAGAGGGGATGTCATAACAATTGTGGATGCTAGGGAGATGTTCTCTATCGATCGCATTGATTTAGACTTCCAAAAATCTAAAATTCTTATTTTTGAGGCAAAGTCTAAATTAGTAGGACTCGTAGTAGACTCATTAGAAAGTATAATCACTATTGATATAAATTCAAAATTAGTTCTTCCAAGTATTGTGACTCGAGATTTAGAGAAAAGACTCGGTGACGATTTAAAGGAAGTTATCTCATTCAAAAAAAATGACGATCTAGACACTGTTTTAACTATTTTAAACCTAGAGAATATTGCATTGCGCTTTTAAATTTGAGTTAATCTTATGGTATGAAACTCTCATTATTTAGGAGAGTTTCATGTTTAAAATATTAATACCATTTATATTGATTCAGTTTTCTTTTGCATCCTCTATCCCTGAGAATGACCTTTTACGTCCCGTGTTGGAAAAATCAGATGAGCAGAAAGAGAATTTCTTTCGCTTAGTAGGAAGCGTTGAAAGAGCGTATAGAGAAGATATTGAGTCCTATGGAAAAACTCTTGTTGTTACTAGTGATTGGGAAGATCCAAAAGTGAATGCCTCTGCTTGGAAAAAAGGTGTTGAGTATAACTTTAAAATCTATGGTGGTCTCTACCGCTTTGAGCCCGTAACTGACGATGCGTTCCTACTTGTTGCTTGTCATGAAGTAGGACATCTTATTGGAGGAGCTCCAACCTATAAACCTTTTAATAATGCCAGCTCTGAGGGACAGGCCGATTATTTTTCTGTTTCTAAATGTTTTAGAAGAGTCATAAGAGGTGAGGACCACGAGAGTGTGATAGGAAATACCCCTTTAAGCCCTCTAGCTCTATCTGAGTGCGCTGAAAGCTTTGCTACTAATAGTGAGCAATATCTAATATGCCTAAGGACTTCTGTAGCGATTGTGGCCATGGCCAAGACTATTAAAGCAATCTCTGATATCCCTGAAGTTCCACAAATCGATACTCCAGATCCCTATGTAAGAATGTTCATTATTTTTAATGGCTATCCAAACCCTCAATGTCGAATAGATACACTTTTTGCTGGAAGCTTATGCCAAGTTTCCTCTGATGTAGAAAATGATTTTGATCTTCTACTCTATAATCAGGGGAATTGTTCGGTTGAAGGTGGTGACACAAGAGGGCTTCGTCCACTGTGCTGGTATGTTCCAAGAAGTGATATTCAAGAGTAACGCTAAGGGTAATATTGCAAGTGCGCGTTGAGTCTATTGATTATTTCGATAAAATCGGGCACTTTAGAGTGTTCAATCTTGGCATTGTTCAACTAGTTATGGGACAATCTCCTTAATATTAATAGATAAAGGATTAACAATGGCAGAAGAGAAAGGATTAAAGAAACCAGTTAAGTTAAAGTCTGAGCTAGCAGCAATGCTTAATGCAACAGAACTTCCAAGAACTGAAATCACAAAGAAACTTTGGGATTATATTAAAGCTAATAAACTTCAAACAAAAACTGAAAATGGTGCAGCTGAGAATGCTGGAAAGTATATCGTTGCTGATTCTACTTTACTTCCAATTTTCAAAAACACGAAGTCTACTAGTAAGTCAGGTAAATTAACTGACCTTACAAATATGAAAGAAGGCGAAACTATCAACATGATGCAAATGGCAGCTGTTGTTGGTGCAAATATCGAAAAATAATATTTTTCTTAGCGCCTTAGGGCGCTAGTTTTTTTTTCCTTTCCGTATTTCTTCCAAACTTCATCTAACTTTCCATTTTTACGTAAGTTATCAATCAAGCTATTCATTTCGCTCGTTGTAGGATGATTATCTTTTCTCACTAGGATTGTATGACGATAGACTTGGTCAAACTTTTTACTCACTAAAATTTTATCTCTAAATTTAGGATTTTGATTTAAGAATAAATTCAAATATGATTTAGTCACAATTGCAATAGTGGGCTCTTTTCGAGTCACCACATTCTTAATATTATCCTCATGGTTATTACCAAGTCTCATATTGAAATACTTTGAGAGATAATCTTTGTCTGTCACCAGATTTGCAAATTGGTAGTGATAGCCTACTATTCCAAGGATAGTTTTACCTTTAAATGTTGAAAAGAATGTCTCATCTCTATCAGGTTGGGCCTTGGCAATAAAAACTTCCCCACCATTTAGAATGACTTTAGTTGGCTCAATAGGTTCTTCTTGCCAGCCCCAAATGATATTTTCAAAGAATATTAAATCATACTTTTTCTTATTGAAGTCTAAGTATCTTCTTTTTGCTGAAGTAGGCTTAAATGTAAATTGATACTTCTCTTGGAATTGATTAAGTGCATTTATTAAGTCTATGGTCATTCCGGAGGGAGCATTGTTTTTTAGAATAACAAATGGAGGAAACTCATATCCACCAACAATAACTTCTTTCTTTGCGAAAGTTGATATAGTTAGGATCATAGACATTAGAAGTATTAAAGATTTAGTTTTCATAGCTGACTATTGTAGCAGAGTTTAATATATTGTGTAAGTGTGTCGCTTGCAGCTAAGTAGGGGATGGTTTAAAGTAATATTAATTATTAGCATTAGAATATTGAGGAAAAGTTGAACTTTTTAGATGAGAAGATATTAAATTATTCAATTGAGAAATCAACATGTCCAGGAGAGGTCTGTAATGATCTTGAAGTTTATACTAAAGAGAACCATCCTCTTCATAGAATGATCTGTGGGAAGCTTGAGGCCTCTCTTTTAAAGTTTTTAATTAGTTTATCTGGTGCAAGTGAAGTTTTAGAGTTAGGAACATTTACAGGCTATTCTGCTCTGGCCATGGCAGAATCACTCCCTGATGGCGGAAGAGTTACAACGATTGATAAAAATAAGAAGATCTCTACTATATCAAATGAATTTTGGAAAAAGTCTGAGCACGGAGCTAAAATTAATCAATTATTTGGCGACGGACTAGAGGTTCTATCAACCCTTAAGTCTAAGTTTGACTTAGTCTTCATTGATGCTGATAAAAGAAATTATCAGGCGTACTTTGATAAGTGTTTAGAGTTATTAAATGAGAATGGTCTTATAGTCGTAGATAACGTCCTTTGGTCAGGCCGAGTTGTACCAGGCTTTAATGACGATCTAGAAGAGGATAAGAGTACTAAGTATCTTATGGACTTCAATGATTATATTGAAAGTCGTAATGATTTAGTTAAAACTTTATTACCGATTAGAGATGGTATTTATCTTATAAAAAAGGGTTAGAGAATGACGACATATATAGTTAAAAATGATGAGAGAGTTGTAGACACTCATAGTAAGGTATTTGCTTATATTCTTTGGGCATTTGGGTTTACAGGTGTTCATAGGTTTTACTTTGGTAAACAAATTACTGGAACTATTTGGCTTTTTACAGGTGGAGTCTTTGGAATAGGGTGGATTGTTGATGCTTTTCTTATTCCTGAAATGGATGATGAGGCAGATATCACATTTTGGGATGGAGATATTCAATATACTATTGCTTGGATACTACTTCTTCTATTAGGAGTGTTTGGGTTTCACCGCTTCTATATGGGAAAGATTGGTACAGGCTTAATTTATTTACTGACAGGGGGAATATTCGGAATAGGTATTCTCTATGATCTATGGACTCTCAATGAACAAATAAACGATGTAAACGTGACTCTTAGAAAGAGTCACATAGGTTAATATGATTGCCCGGCTTGAAAACACCAAACAGGCCGGCTGCTTTTATCTTATTACACCAATAGTGATCTTTATCCTTAAAAGTTTTTTTAAATTTAGATTTAAAACCTAGGAATCCTACTTTAAAAGGCATGTCATACTTTGATTCAAAAATGATATCAGCGTTCTCCATATACTCTTCTCTAAAGTCTTGTAGAAGGGATATTGTTTTTTCTTTTGCTTCTTTTGAGTAGATGTACTTAATTTCAACAGACATAGGTTTTCTTAATCCAATCTCTTTTGATAATTCTAAGAATTCAGAAAGTGTCGGTATCTTTTGATCAGGATGATCTGTTAGATGAAGAGTTTGTAGTTGGTCGTAGGTTAGCTGATGTATCTTTATTAGATTGAACTTCTTTTTTAAGTATGACACATTATTCTCTTCATATATTCTTTCTAACGCCTGAAGATTTTGCTTTTTATTTACCATTCTTCTAATTGTTTTATCGTGAAAGACTACCAATCTTCCATCTTTAGTCTCTTGAATATCAAACTCTAAATAAAGAAAGTTCTCATCAAACTGTAACTCATTTAAAGAGTGCTCTAGTGCTGTTAAAGAATTTTCTGGTAAATGACTATAATACTCTTTCTTGCCACCACCAGCTCTGTGACCTAAGTTTTTTGCAAAAATATTCGTAGAAATTAGTAGAAATACCAGTATGACTTTTTTCAAAAATAAACTCCCTTTTATATGGAAGCCTATCGGACTTTGAATTACTTTTCTAAAATAAAATAAGGCTACTGCCTTTCTAGGGGGAGAAAAGGCAGTAGCTATATAGACATTAGTTTCCTAATGTATAAGCATTATGAATAGATTCAATTAATTTTCCAAATTGTACTGCTGAGATTTCGCCTTCTCTTGCCATCTCTCCGAACTCTAATGACTCAATTGACTGAACTCTTGAACAAACGTCTTTACCTAAATCTCTAGTAATTTCATTCGCTGCAAATCTGATGAACTCATCTTCAGAGTTTAAATTTATCATTTCACTACAAGGAGCATCTTGATAGAAATCAATAGATTTTGAAGTTTCAACATTTGCTGATACGCTGGCAATGCTTGTAAATGCAGCAGCTAACAGAATTAACTTTTTCATACCTGATCCCTTTTGTTTGGTAATTTATTTGTTTTATATTAAGCAACTTTGAGGCCAAGAATTTGAATGGGGAATAAGGTACTTATAGATTAGAAGCTGTTAATTAGATAACAACTGTCAAAATTATAGTCATTTTAAAGAGATTTATTGTCTTGAGTGTTGACGAAAACTGGAGACTGAAAATAAAATAGAAACTTAAACTTTTACATGAGGTAAGAAATGGCTAAGAAAAAAGCAACTAAGAAGGCAGCACCTAAAAAGAAGGCAGCAGCTAAGAAAAAAGAAATGTTAATCGTTGGTTCTAAAACTAAGGAAGCACTTAAAGGGAAAGGGTACAATGTATCTTCTGACACTCTTGAAGCAATGAATGAATATGTATACTGGCTTGTTGATCAAGCACAAAAGAAATGTACTGCAAATGGTAGAAAAACTATCAGACCATACGATATCTTGGCCTAGTTACAGCTACTTATGGGGAGGCCCTCTCCCCATTTTATTTAGCAATCTTAACTTAACAATAATTTAATATAAATTCTTAATATTTCAATCTAGCTTAACTGATACACTCCGATAAGAAGTTATAAGGAGTTATCATGAATTTAAAAATTAGGCTAATCCTGTGTTTCCTCTTAGTTGGAATCATCCCATTTGCTATATCAAGTTATATTGCTGTGGATAGAAGTAGTGATGCGCTAGTAAAAGGTGTTCATGAGAAAATTGATGCTACAAAAAGTTTAAAGATAGATCAACTCACCAATCTATACTCAAGGTGGTACTCCAATGCTGAACTATTGGCAGCATCTAGAAAGCTACAAGATATTTTTGTAAGGGCAGATGAATCTGGATGGGACTCAGTCTCTAAGTATAAAGATTATTTTTTAGGAGTTAGTAAGAACACTCACTTTGAAGACTTGTTCTTTGTTACAGATGAGGGAAAGATAATTGGTGCCGTAAAGAATGAAGCTCTTATTAATAGCAGTATGGATCAATTTCTAAATACTCCTCTTTACAAGGCGTGGAATAAAACAAAATTAAATGAAGAAGAGTTGGCCGTTTCATACTCTTCTTTAGAGAAATACTCTGCCCTTGATGGTAAGCACCAATCATTTCTAGTGGTAAAGTTTGCAAACAACTCTTCTGCAAGAGGAAGGTGGGATGCTGGAGCTAGTATTGGATCTATTATTTTAATGTTACCAAATGAAGAAATTGATAAGATTGCAAATAATAGAGTAGGGATGGGAGAAACCGGAGAAACCTACTTTGTTGTAAAAAAAGAAAATGGTGAAACTATCTATGCTTCAAATAGAGTTGTAAAAAATGGACCTATTGGAAAAGTAAAGAAGGGATCAACAATTGCAAAAATCTTCAATGATAAGAAAGATTTTGATATTACGAAAGTAGGATCTACTGGAGTGACTGAGATCGCTTATGCATCATACTTTACCTTCAATGAAGTAGAGTTATCAATGCTTATCACTCAATCTCAAGATGAAGCTCTAGCTTCTATATCTGCCTTTGAAAAGTTAATAGGAATTCTTTCAATAGTTTTTTGTATCGCTATTTTTATCGTAGCTTCATTTATTGGAAATACAATTTCTAAACCTATTTTAGCAATTAGTAATAAACTTTTTAAAAATGCAGAAGATGTATCAGGTGCGTCTAAAAGTATTGCTGTATCAAGTTCTAGATTATCTTCTGCTACAACAGAGCAAGCGGCAGGCCTTCAGGAAACAGTGTCATCGGTTGATGAGATTAGTGCAATGATTGACCGTAATACAGAGGCATCTAATGAGTCGAAGGCTGCATCCGAAGAAAGCAGAAAAGTTGCTGAGGACGGTAAGAGAACAATTGATGAAATGATTAAGGCGATTGAAGATATTAGTGAAAGTAACTCTCAAATTACTGGAGAGATGAGTGAGTCAAATAAAAGAATTGCAGATATAATTAAATTAATTAAAGAGATTGGTGAAAAGACAAATGTCATCAATGATATTGTGTTTCAAACAAAACTCCTATCGTTCAATGCTTCGGTTGAAGCTGCTAGAGCGGGGGAGCATGGAAAAGGCTTTGCAGTTGTAGCAGAAGAAGTTGGAAATCTTGCGAATATGTCTGGGAAAGCTGCTGAAGAGATATCTGAAATGTTAGATGGAAGTGTAAAGACTGTTGAGGATATTATTACAAGTACTTCAGAGAAGGTGGATGGACTTATCTCTAAAGGAAAGTCTACTGTTGATAGAGGGGCTAGCTTAGCAACTAAGTGTGGTGAAGCTCTTGATCAAATTGTAGGAAATGTATCTCGAGTAAATAGTCAAGTTACTGAAATAGCCAATGCCTCAACTGAGCAGTCTCTTGGAGTTCAAGAGATTAATGCGGCAATGAAACAATTAGACGAGGTAACACACTTAAATAATCAAATTTCTAATGAAACAAATAATCAAGCTGACGTTCTTGAAGGACAGTCAAAAATATTATTTGAAGAAGTTATTAAGTTAATGAGTGTTGTAAATGGTAAGTCTGATAAAAAAGAAGCTATCATTGATAAGAATAATGATGATGGTGAGGATGATACACCTGATTCTTTTGATATGGCAGCTTAGCTTATTTCGAAGATAGATTGACGTTATGTTTAGTGAGTTCCTATAATAATATTATTAGGAGCTCACAATGAAAAAAATAATATATATTCTTGTTTTTATAATTACTTCTTGTTCAACCTCAAAGAAAGTTACAATGCTTACGGAGCAAGACAAAGAGTCTAAGGCCTTAAAGTTTCCTAAAGCTCTCACATCTACAATCAATAATGGTGCGGTAAAGAAAGTGCAATTTATTTACCCGTTTCAACATATAAATGCAAAACTCTTTTGTGCTGGAAATGAAGTCGCTCTTGGTACTCCTCAGGATGGTCTAGTTACAGTTTACGTTTCTTCTTCTAGGCATAAGAACACTGGTAGCTTTTGGTGTGAGTATCGTTTTGTTGTAAACAAGATTGAGAAGAAAGTCGCTGTTGCAAAATTTAATATTATTGATTCAAAGTACCCTCTAAGAAGATTAACTGTTGCTAAGAAGTACGCTCAATTGGATGCAGAAACGCTTGAGAGATGGAAGAAAGAATCAGCTCATACTGCAAAGGTATACTCATCAGCAATAAAAGACAGAGCTTTATTTGAAAAGCCTTTTGTAAAGCCACTTAATTCTAAGATAACAGCAACCTATGGATCAAAGAGAGTCTTCAATGATATGAAAAACTCTTGGCATTCAGGAATTGACTTTAGAGCACGCCCTGGCACAAAGATTCCTGCTGCAAATAGGGGAAAGGTTGTTCTTGCAAGACATCACTTCTTTACTGGTAAAACAGTTATTCTAGACCACGGGATGGGGATTATGACAATGTACTGTCACCTAAGCGAGTTCAAAGTGGAAGAGGGAGATATTGTCCCTCAAGGTGGAGTATTAGCACTCTCTGGTAACACGGGAAGATCTAGTGGCCCACACCTTCACTGGGGTGTGAGAGTTAATGGACACTGGATAAATGGCTTTTCAATGCTTAAAGAAGGTATTTAATTTAGAACTTTATAATTAAATATGTTCCAGAAAAAAGCAAAAAGACACCGAGAAGTCTGTAGAGATTAATTGTTTTGATTGGTAGCCCTAGTACTCCGTAGTGGTCTAAGACTAAGCTCATTAATAATTGCCCTGCTATTATTAGTGAGATCCAAGCTGTCGATCCAAGTTTTGGTACACCTACTATTGCTGCAAATACGAAACAACTTCCAATCAATCCTCCAGATAGTAATATAGGGCTAAATGAACTCAATTGTGCAATTGATGGAAATTTAACTGGCCCAAAGAGCATAAATAATAGAAACACTAAGAATCCACCACCAAAAGATATAAGTGCTGCTATCAAAGGGTGTCCTACTTCTGAAGATAGTTTTGCGTTAATGATTGCCTGGAATGGTACAGCGAGTCCTGCACAAATTCCTAATATTGAAAAATATATTTTATCCATAATAATGATCCTTTTAAATATACTCTCACTTAGAACTTAGTATTGAAATAGAATAGTACTTGCTTCTAGTAAAAGTTATGAGAAAATAGAGTTATAAATTTCTGGAGTTTAAATGTCTATCAATCTGATCCTTCTTTGTTTAATTATTTTTTCCTTAGTTCTCATTATAAAAAAACTGTATTTAGACACAACTTCAAGTGACAACAGGGAAAGTCTTTATCAATTCAAAGAGCAAATAGTCGAAAAACTCAATGATGATTCTTTAAAAAAACAACAAGACCTATATGAATTTAAGAGTGACCTCTTTCAACAGCAGCAGGAGAGTATGCTTGGCCTTCATAAAATCATTGAGTCTAGGTTAGATACTATATCCAATAAGGTCCAAGAAGACTTAGAAAAGGGATTTAAGAAGTCTAATGAAACTTTTCAGGGAGTTATTGAAAGGCTTGCAAAAATAGACGAAGCGCAAAAGAAGATAGAATCCCTCTCTACAAATGTTGTTTCTCTACAGGATGTTCTAACTGATAAAAAGAGCAGGGGAATCTTTGGGGAAGTACAGCTCAGTAATCTATTGAGCTCAGTCTTTGGAGATAAAAATGAAAAAGTCTATAAAACTCAACATCTTCTTGGTAATGGTAAAATTGTTGATGCGGCCCTCTTTCTTCCAGATCCAATAGGCCTCATCTGTGTAGATTCAAAGTTTCCTCTCGAGAATTATAAGAGATTAGTAAGCGTGACAAGCGACTCTGCTCAAAAGACGTTATTTGCTAAAGAATTCTCAAAGAATGTTAAAAAGCATATTGATGATATAGCCACAAAGTACATAATAACTAATGAGACAGCAGATCAGGCCATACTATTTCTACCTGCAGAGGCCATCTTTGCTGAGATTCATGCCTATCACTCTGAGCTTGTAGAATATGCTAATCAAAAGAAGATATGGTTAGCTTCTCCTACAACTTTTCTTGCAACCCTCACAACTGTTCAAAGTGTATTACTTAATTTAGAGAGAAATAAGTATATGTCTGTCATGCATGAGGAGATTAATAAGTTAGGCGATGAATTCACTCGATATGAAGAGAGATGGAATAAGCTAGCAAAGCATCTTGGAACAGTGAGTAAAGATGTGGATGATATTCATATTACTACGAATAAAATTAGTGGTAGATTTCAAAAAATAATGACTGTAGATATTGAGAATAGTGAATTTTTGTCTCCGAAGGACTAGTCTGGCCATAGATTTTAAGCTATACTGACCTCAGATTAAGCTAAATTGGAGTCTAGAATGAGTTTTGAAGTATTTGTTGCATTGTGTCTTGTTGGTTGTTGGGCACTATTTCCAATCTCTTTAATGATTGCGACTAAGACTTTTGATGATGATATCATCGGTGGTGGACATCACGATCACGACGAAAGTCACTAGAAAGTTATATATAAAATTTAGAAGCATATCTGCCCGCTACCACAGTGGGCTTTTTTTATTTATTCTCATTAAGAATCTTATTAACTAGCGCTACTACAATCTTTGGATTAAACGGCTTGGGTAAAAGAACAGTATTCTTTAAAGACTTCAGCTTAATATCGTATGTTTCAAGTTCTCCAGTCATAAGTAGAACGGGTGGTCCATTTGCTGCGATAATCTCATTTGTTAATTTAATACCGTCTTTCTTTGGCATATTTAAATCAGTAATGATCAAGTTGAAGGTCTGATTCTTCATCTTTAGTGTGGCCTCGAGCCCATCTGCTGCTTGGACAACTCTATAACCTTTACTAGTAAGTAAATCTGAAATCACACCTCTAATTCCACTATCGTCATCGACTAGAAGAATTTGTGGTAAATTATTTCCATTGTTCATACTTAACCTCAAGTTGAGTGTCCTTGTTTATTGTGTACTTAATGATCGGGCAGATAATGGTTTTAGAGTACTTAATTCTTCTTCACTTCGTTAAATCACTCATTATTTTAGAGGGTTAAGTGAGAAAATTAATATTTTCTTTAGCAGCTCTTAGATATGTCTTTAGTTGATTTTTATTGGAAAAGTGCCAACTCTTTCAGATTTGATTATTTAGCCAGCCTGCTAGATCCCTAATTTCAATTATATCAATTTCATGACCCATGTCGTACTCGTGAAAAGAGATATTTAGACCACTGTCTGTCAGTCTCTTCATTTGAGATTCAACACTATTAAAGTCAATCGCTTGATCATAGTGACCATGGGCCATAAATATTGGAGTCTTAGAGTGAACTTCTTGAGCTTGAACTTCCATCTTATCTAGATAGATCCTAGGGCTCAGACAGACCACACCGGCAAAGGTACGCTTCCAAGCTAGAAAGCTATGTAGTGATATACATCCACCCTGTGAGAAGCCACAGAGTATTATATCTTCGTCCTGGTAGCCATTTTCGTTAAGTTCATTGATTAGTAGCTCGAGCTTTTCGATAGAGCTCTTTATTCCATCTCTAGGCTCTCCTGGAGGGATATCGTACCAAGAGAATCCAAAGTAGTAGGGAGTAGGTGCATTGATTAATAGATAGTCTAGGCATGTCACATTTACTTCTAAAGCAAAGTCTTTAAAAGAGGACATTTGATCACCTAGTCCATGCATGACAATCATAATCTTAGTTGAACGTTTAGGTCCGTTAAATTTAGCAGGCAAAAATGTACTGTCGAAGACTTTGGATAATTTCATATTTAGTTTTCTACCAATTAAGGCGAAGAGATTCAAGTCACAGGGGACAACTGTTGCCTCGTGGCGTTAAAAACTAATTTTAGTTATAATCAATATGTATCCGTTTATTAGGATCAATACAATCATGGAGGTACGAGTGTACGAATTACTAAAAGCTGAGTGGAGAGAAGAACCTGTAAAATCTTTAAGAAAAGAAGGTTATGTTCCAGGTGTAGTATATGGAAAGGGAATGGATTCGGTGAACTTTAAAGTTCCATCAATTGCAATTTCTAAGTTCCTACATCATTCAGGAAAAGTATTTGAAGTAGAAGTAGCAGGAAGAGGGAAGCACCTAGTTTCTCTTGATAATGTACAATGGGATCATATGGGCGATAAAATGCTTCATGTATCTTTCCATAAAATTTCTGCAACAGAAAGAACTACAATTACACTACCAATTCACTTTGTAGGTGAAGCGGCAGGTAAGAAAGAAGGTGGAGTTGTTCAACACGTATTACACGAAGTTGAAGTAACAGGTCTACCAGGTGATATGCCAGAATTTATTTCTGTAGACGTATCAGGACTAGCTATTCATGATAACTTTGCTCTTAGAGACATTCCATGTCCTAAAGGACTTGAGTGGGCACATGACGTAGAATCAAATGTTGTTTCTTGTCATCCTCCAAAAGTAGAAGTTGTTGCTGAAGAGGAAACTGATGTTACAGCTGAAGTTGTTGCAGAAGTAGAATCTGATGAGCAAGAAGCTGCTTAATCAATTTTCTAAATTAATATCTAGGCCCAAGTTTATTATACTTGGGCCTATTTATTTTCTAGCTCTTAATTCATCAGCAAATCTAATCAATAAGAAAGTCACCGCGTTTAGCTGGATCTCTGACCCAGATAAACCATTCTCTGGAAAGTGTTATGAGTACGACATCGAGACCGGAGGTCAGGCGTTTCAGGCCGTAACTAGTAAAAGTAAATGTAGGCCAGATAAGACAATCTATCACTGGGTGCCTAGTGAGAGAGGTGTTAGTGGTAAATGCTTTGAAATTGATGAAGAAACGAAGGGACAGAAATTTGCTCGAAGTACTGCCGTAAGTAAGTGTGTCTCAGAAAACGCTAGTTATGCATGGGAGTTAACCTCTGAAATCTCAGGAGAGTGTTTTGAGATTGATGGAAACCTAAAGAGAAAGGTGAGTAAAGGCCTATGTGCTCCTAGCAAGGTCGACCATCATTGGCTCTCGAGAGAGAATGGATGGGGTGGAAAGTGTTACGCTGTCGATAGCATTCAAGGACCTAGTGGTTATATTGAGAGTGTGAATACTAATAACTGTAAACCTAATGACACAACTTTTGTTTTAAATATGAAAAAGGAAGGAGATCAAGGCTACTGTTATGAGGTTGCAGTAAACGGAGGAGAGAAAGCTTTCTCTAAGAGAGTGAGTCGTTCTAGTTGCTTTAGTAATCCTTCTGTAAAGCATATGTGGAAGAAAGATAAAAGTGGTATTGGTGGAGACTGTTTAGAAGTTAGAAAGACTGCAGACTCTCGAATTTCAACTCGTAAAGTTGATTATAAAAATTGTGTAGACTTTAAGACTAAGTATTTCTTCAAGCGCACTGGTAGTTATTCTGGGGAGTGCTTGTTGATAGATACTCCGTCTTCAGGAGTGAACTTTTCAAAAAGTGTGGTTAAAAGAAACTGCCGTGAGGCGGTAAAAGATATTCAGTATAGCCTTGTGGCAAATGAGTTTGGAAAACCTATATGTATAGAGAGTGACAAAGAGACAGGTGGAGACTTATTTATAAGTAAAGTTTCTATCAGTAAGTGTGAAGAAACAAATATTAAACCCAAATGGATTCTTGAAGAAGATGGTTGGAGTGGTAAGTGTGTTGAGCTTAGAACTATTGGGAATTCAGTAAGAGAGAAGTCAATAAATAAAGAATTATGTAGGCCTAAAGAAGTAAGAACTCTTTGGCATAACTTTAGTAAACTTAATGGAAAGTGTTTTGATATTGATGCAAAGCTTGGAACGATTGGTTTTGTTAAAGAAGCGCCTCTAAAGAAGTGTGCACCAAAATTTACTAAATATATTTTCTACAGAGAGAAGGGAAGTAATGCAGGAGATTGTTATCTTGTTGACCGAGAGACCTCTGGAGAGAAGTTTAATAAGAAGGCCTCTCCTAAAAAATGTAGAGAGAACCTGATTAAAGTTCCCTTAGATTAAATTCCAAATCCACTAGTTAGAGCAGACTTATCGTATAAGTATAATTCTGTTAGATATGCGTTCTTTTGAGATACATAGTCTGAAGAGCTAGGGATAACTGGATTCATTACTGACATCTTATAAGTATGAGTACCTACAACTCTTCTTTCGTCATCATGATCACGACCAAGTCTACAGTGGCCTAATTCATGATAAATCATAATCTCTTTTTGAATGTCATCAGTTGATTCCCACCATGATTTCTTTATTAAGATTTCTTTTGTCCCATCACTATATGTATTGCATACACCATCGTAATCTTCGTTTGTTGTATCACCAAAGTTTATAGGGATATCTCCAACTTCAAAGTCTGATTCATTTAGGTTTTGAGCAGCATTTTTTTCAAAAGAGGTTATATAAGGTTCAAAGACACTGGCGCTTACCGCATATTGTTTTGTTCCCTCTAGATACTGTGCATGGTTAGAGTTTACTTGTACTCCACAGCTTGCCATTGTAAGCATAAAAATAAGTAGTGTTAGTATTCTCATTAAATTCCCCTCATCATTTATCTACCTATTAATGAGCAATATATATACCAACTTTTTATCCACTTTCTGGTAGTTTAGGGGATATTTTATTGTCTAAATTTTAGACACAGTGTAATTCCTATACAGTTGTAAAGTGGAGTATAATAGAAAAAGCCAAAGGGAAATTATGAGAACTTTAGACGACTGGTTAGAGGAGTATGGGGAGAGTCATCGGGATGAAGTTAACCAGTTAATTCATAAGTTTTGTGTACCAGCGATAGAGTTCTCGCTGCTAGGGATTCTTTGGGTTCTTCCAACTCCCTCTCTTTTTTGGGATATTCCTTACTTAAATTGGGCAACGATTCTCTGCTTAATCGCACTTATTTTTTATAGCACATTAAGAAGCTTTATCTATTTTATTGGGGCCTTCATAATGATGATTCCAATGTTGATTCTTGTAAACTTCCTCGTTACTCACTTTGGTGGAATTATTGTCTATGGGTTTATTTCACTATTTTTAGTTTCTTGGATAGGACAATTTATAGGACATAAAATAGAGGGGAAGAAGCCATCTTTTTTTAAGGACCTATTATTTCTATTCATAGGTCCTTTGTGGGTATTAAGGTCGTTATACGTAAAGCTTGGACTCAAGACCAATTGATAACATTTTCAACGACTGCACTAATTCCTTTCTGTACTAGATGTAACTTATTATCATCATACATATAGGCAGGAGTTGTTGCGATCTTGTTCTTTTGATCTAAGTGAAATTCATCCTTTCCACAAATAATATGTTTGGCGCCGGTCTTTTCTACTTCTTTTGCTGTAGCTTCATCATTGCCTATTGTTACTTCAATTCCATTTTCTCCAAGAACAAGAGATAGTAGAGCTGGGGCTATACATATTGCTCCGATAGGCTTTTTAGAGTCATAGAAGTCTTTTATAGTAGTTTGAATCGCTGGTGAAGCTTCGCCTTCTGATCCCTTAAAGGCAAAAGTACAAAAGTTCTTTGCCACTCCAAATCCTCCTGGGATAAGAAGTCCAGAAAAGTCTTTTGAGTTCATTTCACTAAGAGGTTTAATATTGCCTCTCGCTATTCTTCCAGATTCTTCAAGTATGTTTCTGTTAGTCGAAGACTCATCTCCACTTAGGTGATTGAGAGTATGAAACTGATCTTGATTTGGTGCGAATACTTCATATTCGGCCCCATGAGTATCTAGAGCAAGAAAAGTTAAAACTGACTCCCTGATCTCGGCTCCATCAAAGTGTCCACAACCAGATAAAATTACTGCATACTTCTTTGTCATAATTAATCCTTTTTTCTAAATATTTGATCATATATAACTTGTCCTCTTTCGAGGTACTTTCTTTCAAAGTGCGTTCGACCTATATGTTCAGAGTCTTTTTCAATTATAGTATTATGTACACATTCAAGATTCCATACGTTGGTCATAAACTCCATAGATTCCTCAGCGTAGAATAATTCATTTGTTGCCACATGAATTGTACCATTGGGCCTTAAGCATTCTATCACTTTCTCCATAAATGGCATGGCATGAAATCTTTTATTTTGTTGACCAGGTTTAGGATTAGGGTTTGGAAATAAAAAGAAGAACCTTGAAACTGATTCTTTTGGAAGTAGGTGAGTAACCCAAGATATACCATTTTCATGAACAGGAAGAAGATTTTGAGGGTTTCCGTGCTTTGTAAAGCGTCTTTCAAATTTCTTAAACTTATCTGTTGTATGCTCAATTGCTACTAAGTAACGATTTGGGTTACTTATTGCGTATTGAATGGGGTGTAGTCCAACTCCACAGCCAATTTCTACGTCTAAAGGAAGTGTCGGGAGTTCGAACTCAGTAATTTTTGGCATTGGGATATTTTCAGTATTAAATTTTCTCATAGCTTTATTTAGCACATTTTTCTTAGGTATAAAATAAACTCGTGATATAAATAATACAATGAAAGATGTCTACCTGTATGGACTCGGTGCAAATTTAGCTTTTGCAATTGGTTCTCAAATATTCACTATTTACTCTAGGCAGATATCATCAAGCTGGATGAATTGCTTTAAGGCGATTGTTGGTGCCATTGCTTTTGGGATATTTGTTTCTCTCTTTGGTTCTTGGCATAGTATAGAACCAAAATACTTTGGACTATTCTTCTTCTCAGGCTTTATGGGACTTGGAATTGGAGATATATTCCTTTTGAAGTCTTTTTCCTTAATGGGACCTGGGCGAACACTAATGATCTTTGGTTTTCAACCTTTGCTTATTGGAGTACTGAGTTATTTTGTATTTGATCAGGTGATGGATCCAAAAAAGTTTTTGGCCATTTTCTTTTGTATTCTTTGTTTAGCAACCTTCTCTCTAGAGTCTTTTAGAAAGTCAGGGTCCTGGGATTTAAAGGCGATATCTATTGCATTTATTGGTGTCTTTCTAGACGGGGTAGGAGTTATCATCACTCGTTATAGCTTTGACTTTAATCCTGAGCTTTCTGCCATGGAGGGAAACTTTCATCGCTGCTTAGGAGCAATCTTTGCATTTATCCTTCTTTCATATTGGAAACCATTTAAGTTTTTCAAAAAATGGAAAGAGCAGGAGTTTAAAGTTAAGGGTGTTCTCATATTTGGAAGTCTAATGGGGACTTTTCTAAGTCTTGCCCTTTATTTAAAAGCGATACAGACTGCTCACTTGGCGACACTTTCTGGGATTGCAATAACTGGGACAATCTTCTCAAGTCTACTAGAGTGTATCGTTGAGAAGAAATGGCCTAGCCGTTATCTAGTTGTCGCCTTCATTTTCTTTTTAGGTGGAATGTATATATTGAGCAGATAGTTAATCTTTCCAAAAGTCGATATGATAATCGAATTTACACTCTCTTTTTACACGTTGAAGGTAGTCGTGAACAGTTTTTGGAAATTGATATTCAGGAAAGATATACATTCCCCAAATATGAGATGCGATCATAATATCGAAGATACTTAGACTTTCGCTCTTATAGAATTTATCAATATGTGGAATTAAACTTTCTAAGTTATTTTCGAAACTCTTTAAATACTGATCTCTGTTTTGGATGAGTTTATTAAATGGGCCTCTTTTAACTTCTTTCTTTGTTTGAAAATAAGCTCTAGACTCATTGTTAAATTCAGGAGTCCATATCCAGTATGGCATACAAAGAGAATGTACATCACTTCCTAGTTTCGAAAGCAAGTCTTCTACCGCATCTCTTTCAGATGTTTTTAAGTTTTCATTTTTAAGAATATTACCTTTATCTAGCTTTGCAATGATATCTAAGCTTTCGTTTATATTTTCTCCATTACTAAATGTGAAAATAGGCAACATCTTTACGCCAGTTAAAGACTTCGGTTTTTCTTCTTCGTTGTATGGAAGGACTATTGACTCAAATTCAATATCTAAGAGTCCTAGCGCCATCCTAACACGAATACAAAATGGACAATGTACATAGTGGTATAATTTCATATTCCTAATTTTAGAACACGAAATAAAGGCAGGCAATAATTAAAATAAATATTAACATTATGAAGCAAACTCCTTAGAATAATTCTAATAGGAGTTATGTGTGTCATTTAAGTTAATAAGTACTGATCGAAGGTTTTCACCACTATTTTGGACAATGTTTCTAGGTGCATTAAATGATAACTTCTTCAAGAATGCTCTAGTCATTATTATTGCTTATAAAGGTATTAGTTTAATGGGACTCAGTGCGCAGTCTCTAGTTGCTATGGCCGGTGGAATCTTTATTCTTCCATTTTTCTTATTTTCGGCAACTGCGGGGCAACTTTCTGACAAGCTATCTAAGTCTACACTAGTTAAATATACTAAAGTCACTGAGTTTCTTATAATGCTCGTTGCAGCTCTTGGTTTCTATACTGATAATTTCTATATTCTGCTATCAACACTTTTTCTAATGGGAACTCAATCGAGTTTCTTTGGTCCTCTTAAGTATGGAATTATCCCTCAGCTCTTAAAGAGAGAAGAGCTTGTTTCAGGGAATGCTGCTGTTGGTGGAGGTACATTCTTAGCGATTTTAATAGGGACAATTATTGGTGGACTGGCGGTAACAACTGAAAGTAACTCTCTTGTAATTTCTGCAGGTATTCTTTCTGTTTCTGCTCTTGGAATTATCACATCACTATTTATGAAGCATGTTGATCCTGTTGACCGAGATGTCAGTCCAGATTACACATTCTTTAAGCCAACCTTTGAAATCATTAAGCTTACTATAAAAGATAAGTTAATCTTTAATACCTGTATGGGAATATCATGGTTTTGGTTTTTAGGTGCTGCGATACTTTCACTACTACCTAATCTTTGTAAGGATATATTTCATAGCTCTGAAAGTGTAGGGACCGTATTCCTTGCTTCATTCACTCTAGGGATGGGGACAGGTTCTTTTCTTGCTGAGAAACTCTCACAAAAGAGACCTGAAATGGGAATGGTTCCATTAGCAGCTCTTGGTATGAGTATCTTTCTCTTAGATATGTCCTACTCTGCAATGAACTTTCAATTTGATTCAACAGCTCCTCTTTTCACTGTGATTCAGTTCTTTGAGCAGAGTTATTCAGCAAGATCTCTTATTGATTTATTTCTCGTTTCAATTTTTGGAGGTATGTTTATCATTCCTCAATTCACTTTCTTACAAGATTACACTCCACGTAATATACTTTCTCGTATTATTGCAGGAAATAATATTTGGAATGCTATCTTTATGGTTACTGCTGCTATTTTTATAATGGGCCTATCTGGAAGTGGAGTATCCATTCCTTGGATATTTTTGATTTTAGCTATAATAAATATTTTCTATTCAATATATATATATTCTCAGAATACAGGGGTGACTCTACGTTTTAACTTTTGGTTATTATCAAAGTTTTTCTATAAAGTAGAAATTACTGGAAGAGAGAATATTCCAGAAACTGGCGCAGTTGTAATTGCTTCCAATCACGTTAGTTTTGTAGATTGGATAATGGTTATGGCCGCATGTCCTCGTCCTGTGCGTTTTATTATTGACCATGCTTATTACTATAAAACAGGATTTACCTTCTGGTTAAAGCAGGCCCACCTTATTCCAATCGCAACAAGAAGAGAAAGCTCTGAACTTTTAAATAATGCTTTCAAACATATTGAAGATGGTTTAAAAGATGGCCATGTGATCGGACTCTTTCCTGAAGGGTGGATTACAAGAGATGGAAAGCTAAGAAAGTTTCAGCCTGGAATAAAGAAAATAGTATCTATGCAACCAACTGTTGTCGTTCCAATGGTTATAGATGGTCTTTGGGGATCTTTTTTCTCTTTTGAAGGAAAGGGAGTTTTAAAGGGATTTAGACTTTCAAAAAGAAAAGTAACACTTAAAATACTTCCACCTCTAGATTCAGAAGGTTTTGACTTTAAAGAATTAGAGCAAATATTTAGAAAGGAATTAAATCAATGAAATATGTAAAAGAAGGAAATTTGATTTTTGTTGTAATCGATAAAGGAGAAGATCTATTTGAATCTCTTTATGAAGTACAAAAACGTGATGGCTTCCTTGGTGCACAGGTTTCTGGTATTGGTGCTTTAAAGAATGTTGAAATTGGTTTTTTTCACTGTAGTGAAAAGTCTTACGATAGGACTCATATAGAAAATGAAAAAGAACTTCTCGCTCTCAATGGGAACTTCACTTTCAATGATGGGAAGCCATTCTTCCATCTTCATACAGTTCTTGGAAATGAAGACTATACTACTACTGGAGGGCATCTCTTTAGCGCTGAGGTTGCTGTAACATGTGAAGTTTATCTTCAAGTACATAATATGAAAATTGAAAGAAAACCAAATGCTGAAATAGGATTAAACCTCTGTGAGCTCTGCTAAAAAGAAATGTATTATTGTCGACCTAGATGGAACTCTCACGAATTGTGAGCACAGAGTTCATCATGTTGAAAAGTCTCCTAAGGACTGGGATAGTTTTAATAAAGCTATGCTGAGTGATACCTTGAATGAATGGTGCGCTGAGCTGATTTTAGGAATGAGAAAGCAAGGTGCTTCAGTGATTCTCCTTACCGGAAGAGACGATGACTATAGAAGTCATACTGAAGACTGGCTTAAAAAGCACTCTATCACTTATGATGAGCTTTATATGCGCAAGGCACAAGATCATAGAGATGATCATGAAATAAAGAGTGAGACTTTTTTAGAATTTATTGCGCCTCAGTATGAGACATTATTTGTTGTAGAGGATAGACTAAGTGTAGTAGAAATGTGGAGAAAATTAAATATAACTTGCCTACAATGTGATTGGGGTAATTTTTAGAGAGCAAAGTATGATCCCTCGTATGCAGATTGTTAAAGAAAATAATGAAATAATACTCCTTGGAGACTTTAGCGAAGAAGGCATGGATTTAGATGAAGTAAAGGAATATTTCACAAATTGGCTCGAGAGTTATCCACAAGATAACCTAGATAATACAAAATTATTTTACAGTGCTTTTGAGGGTGAGAAGAAAGAATTCACTCTACATTAAAATATAGTTAACCAAGGAAGGTTTATGAAGTTAACAATTAGTATTCTTGCTATTTGTCTCCTTACATTCTCATGTAAAAAAGAAGAAAAAGACGATAAGAAGTCCTCCGATGAGAGATTTATATTTGGTAAAGAAATAGCAAAAGAGCGCGCTCTTGAAACTGGTGAGTTTGCTGTAGCTAAAGAGATGTGTCAGTCTCTACAAAATAAACGAGAATATTTTGAAGAAAGAGGGGATAGAGAATTGAGCTTTATTTTCTCTCTATCTGATAAGTCGTGCAATACAGATGATTATTCAAGTGCTAATGACTATAGCGTAAATTTAAGAGTACCAAGAGTTGGTGATTTAACTTTTGATGGACCAAGAGGAACTAGCTTCACTGAAGATATTCTCACTGATGTTCATCCTCATGTTGAGTCAATCTGTAGCAATGTTTTGAAAGATATCAATATAACTAATGTTCAAACTGTTGGCTCTATAAAGTATCAGTATCGATTTTTAAGGGCCACTAATGGTTATATATTTGAAGTCGGAAAATTTGCTCAAAACAACTCTAATGTTTATATTCCAACATTCATTGAATCATTCTCTATTTACTCAAGTGCTGCTGCACTAAGAGAGGGAATGGTTGGAAATAGAATTAGAGTTACTTCTTGTTCGAATGGTCAGGCGCAAAGCTCGCGACAGATTTTAAAATAACCCTCTCTTTTTGGCCGTGTTTAGCGCGGCCAACTTCTTCACTTGTAGTCTTCTCATAAAGCACACTAATTAATAAAGTTATCGCCAATACAAGATAAGGTATTGTCTCAACTAATTTCAACTTCCAGTTCGTCTTCATTAACCATCCTTGGTTAAATGTCCCTAACACTATTAAAGCAAAACGTAGGCCAATATTTTCAAACATCTTAGCTCTTTTTCGTGTCATTTAGGCACTGAGTGGCCCCAATTAGTCACCGATGTAAATACTCTGTGAATTTATGTCAGGTTTTTAACGGCCCCATTGAATATCATTTCTTTAATAGATACAAAATAATACGGAGGTTTTTAATGAAGTATATTGTTCTTTTCACGTTACTAGTTTCTTTAAATGCAAAGGCCCAAGATCTAAAAAAATTAAAGAGTAATTCCTTTTGGGTTGAATCCAATCATATTGAGCCATTTGATTTTGATACTTTTCTTTTAAAGAGTTTTAAAGGGAGCAGATTGGAACTCATTTGCTCTGATAATCCTTTTCTTGGAAATAAACACTCCTATATCAAATACACAAATATTTATGGAATTCACGTTAAAGACTTTTTATTCAAAGATGAGTTTCAGTGTCATTCTTTTAAGAAGTTTATAAATTCAGTCTTTCCAGCGATCAATGAGAATAACTCAGTCAAAATACAATTTAATAAAAATGATGGATCCGTTGAAAAAATACTTCTTCCTGATTTAGATATCTATGAGAATGGTGATAGCTATTATAAAGACGTGAATAATAAAGAAATGGCCAATATATAAAGGTTGGCACTAAGTTTATTAAAGTCCATAATTAGTTATGGACACAGCTCTTAAGAAAAATATATCAAAAATCTTTGCATTTAACAGTGCATGGATGTTTTTAATTATCCTGCCTATTATAGTTCCTTATTATAGATCGAAGGGACTTTCGATGCAGGAAGTCTTTGAGTTGCAGTCATTTTTCTCTCTCATTGTATTAATATTTGAACTTCCATCTGGTTATATTGCAGACCTAATTGGAAGAAAGAATACATTGATTGTTGCCAGTTTATTTGAGGGAGTAGGGTTCTCGCTACTTCCAAGTTTTGATCATTTTTGGGGACTTATTTTTATTCAATTCTTACTAGGTGTTGGGGTCTCTTTATTTTCAGGAACTGATATTTCGATTATTTATGATTCTCTTCATGCTATGAAAGAAAAAATAGTAAAAGGAAGCGAAGCTAAGATTGTAGGAAAGAAAATATTCTATACTCAAACGTCAGAGGCCATCGCGGCCCTTGTTGGTGGGGCCCTGGTCGTTAGCAGTCTCGACACTCCTGTGAAAGTTCAGGCATTTATTTGTTGGATACCATTCTTTATATCTCTTACTGTCACTGAGCCTCCTAGAGAAAAAATGAGTAGAGTAAGCCATAGAGAAAACTGGACTGATATAACTACAAAACTATTTAAGAGTGGTTTATTACTCAAGTTCATAGTTCTAAATAATATCATCTATAGTGCTTCAACTCTCTTAGCTGTTTGGACTTTTCAAGATTACTGGCACACTCTTGGTATTGATTACAAATACTTTGGCTATCTTTGGTGTTTAACTAATTTTCTTGTGGGTGTTATTGCTAGATTTGCTCATGATTTTGAAAAAAAGTTAGGAAGTGTGACACTACTTCTTATGATTGGCGCCCTACCTGTAATTGGCTTTATTGGAATGGGAAAAGCTGGAGGTATTCTAGGTGTTTCTTTTTGTTTCACATTTCAAATATGTAGAGGGTTCACTCAAGTTATATTAAAGGATGCTCTCAACGCGAGAGTAGGATCAGAGATGAGGGCCACTGTTAATAGTATTGTTGGTCTTGGAATGAGAGTAGTATTTATTGTGTTAGGACCTATTCTAGGTTGGCTGATCGATAATAAAGGCTATGAGTTTAGCTTAACTATCTTTGGGTATATATTTATTCTTTCATTCTTTATTTTTCTACTGCCTCTCATAAAGCTAAGAAGAGAGTTTAGAAAGTAACAAAGGCCCCGAAGGGCCCTGTATTTTATATTGAAAGACAAGCTTCAATAATGTGATTTTCTGAAAGACCGTGAAGGGCATAAAGCTCATCGGCCATATAAGCCGATTGACCAAACTTACCACGGTTAGCAAGAGACTTAACTTTAAAATCAACACCATTCATTGCTAGTTCATGAACAATCATTGATCCCATTCCACCAATTAATTGATGATCTTCAACCGTAATTAACTTTCCGTTAGTTTTTGCTAACGCAGTCTTTAAAGTATCTAAGTCTACTTTATTTGCAAAAGGACTATTGATCACAGTTGCACTCTTACCTTGTTTTGCCAGTTCAGCAGCGGCATTTAGCGCCTTCTGTACTAGTGGACCATTTGTTACAATCGTAACATCGGTTCCTTCTTGAAGAACTTGAGCTTTTCCCCATTCATAAGTAAGGGAATCATTATAATATTCTGGGTGATTCTCTCTACCAAAGTAGAATAGAACTGAGTCAGCTACTCTTCCGGCTTCTCTTTCTTTTTTAATATTTTCAATTGCTGAAGTCATATAGCTTTGTGCTTCACTTGAACAAGAACAAACTACTGTTGTTACATGTGGAATTGAAGAAGTTGCAGCAAGGTAAGTTGTAGCTTGGTGAGAAGCACCATCTGCTGCATCTTGAAATCCTGCATGACTAAACAGACCAATAATTGGTGCCTGTGATAGTGAAGACATAATTAATGGAAGGTTACCTTTTGTGATAGCAAATTGTGCAAAAGTATCTACAACAGGAATAAGTCCCTGCTTAGATAGTCCTACTGCTGTATTTATCATATTTGATTCAGCAATACCTACGTCTACAAAGTGGTCTGGGTAAGCTTTTTGAAAATCTTTTATTCCAGTAGAACCTTGTAAGTCTGAAGATACAGAAAATACTGGTAGACCATTCTTTACTGCTTCAATTGCTGCTCTTGCAAAACCTGGCTGAACTTTTTCTTTTTTTACTGTTGATGTAGTTGCACTCTCTTTAGGAGCTGGCTTACTTTCTAAAATTCCTTCGGCCCACTCTGTTAGTTCTGCGGGAGTGTTGTCTTCAAAGATTTCATCTAAGAATGGAACAAGCTTGTCATCATAGGCCTTGAGAGGGTATCCATGTCCACCTGAAGCACTTTCTTCAGTAGATTTTACTCCAAATCCCTTTACTGTCTTAACAATGACACAGACTGGTTTTTTAGGGTCTTTCTTTGCTTCTTCAATTGCACCTTCTAGAGTGTTATGTACTTTTTGAAGGTCATTTCCATGCTCTTCTCTTATTACATTCCAACCAAGAGTTGCTAGTGAGTCAAAAGTTGGCTCCATTGAAAAAGAGTCTTCTTCAATTCTTCCAGATAGCTTTGTATTATTATCAGAGATTACTAATACAAAAGGATTAAGTTTACCTTTTGATGCTAGCCCAGGTATTGCTGCAAAACTTTCTTTTGTTTCGCCTTCCATACTTCCACCATCACTTAGAAGGCATAGAGTCGTTCTGTCGTTACCAATAAGTTTATCGGCCAGTGCAAGTCCCTGTGCTTGAGGAACTCCTGATCCTAGTGGACCATTTGAAAGAAATACACCTTCAGGGTTAAGGTGAGCTTCACCATGTCCTGTTAGCTTACTTTCTACAGATCTAAACTTTCTAAGGTCTTCAAAAGTTAAATTATCAAATCCATAATTTGCTCTAAGAGCATAGATTCCGTTTTCTGCGTGACCAGCATCGTTTACAAAGTTAAATGTATCGAACCAATTCTTTGAAGTGTCTTTAAACATGATGGCATGTAAAGAAGATGACATTTCTGCAAAAGCTGCTGGACCACCCCAGTGACAAGCAGCTCCACCGATAACAGCGTGTTGATTCATTAGTGCTACAAGGCCTCTGGTTACCTTTGGGCAAGCAAGAGTCATATCTGTTCCATCAATTGACTTTACTGTTGTTGAATATTTAGGACCGTTGCTTGGTGTATTGGCCAATTTATTCTCTAGATTAAGAGGTTTCATTACTTATATCTCCGACGTGTAAGGATTTGTTTTTAGTGAGTAAAGGGTAGTCGTTTTTTAGTAAACTGTTAAGTCCTAGATAGTGCATGCTGCGATAAAGAAGTTAAATACATGGTGTTCGATTTGTTGGCACTCTAACTAATTGATTTTATATTATTTCTAAATTTGTTTAATTTAAGCCGAGTGTTTAAGTTAAGAATCTCGATTTATAACTATTTGAATATATTCAGAACTAAATTTTTTTCTTAATTTTTCTTTAGAGAATAATGCGCATTGGCGATAAGATATAAGAGTAGAGAATATTAATCAAGAGGGGGCTTTAAGAATGTGTGATGTATGTAAGGCCGAAGGGTTAGATGCAGCTTTTAGAAATGGTGAGAGACTTCGTATCTCAGCTTCAAAGCTTTATCGTGTGTTTAAAGGACAGACTGCAGTTATTAAAGTTTGCCCATTGCATGATATCCAGCTCTTTATGCTAGGAGAGCAAAAGTTTCTTTTAGAAAATTTGGGTTTTCTAAAGCATCTCAATCAAAATAGGGGAAACTTTGTAACTAAGAGTTTCTAGCCGAATCATAGCTATTCAATTTATAATAAATTAAATTGGAGTAGCTATGACAAATAAGAGTTCATTTATAGATGGGAAGTATTCTTCTTCTACGTCTGAAAAATTAATCGTAAATGATAAATTCTCACTAAAAGAAATAGCTTCAGTCTCCTTAGCTAATAAGGGTGATATTGAAGATGCTATCGTTAGCTCTAGAAAAGCATTTAGTGAATATTCTTCTTTTTCTGCTGGTCAGAGACATGAGCTAATTGAAAAATTTATTAATATTTTTAAATCAAATGAAGATAGATTGGTTAACCTCATTGTTAGTGAAGCTGGCAAGCCCCTGTCTTATGCTAAGGGAGAGTTTTCTAGATGTGTTGATACTCTAGTCTTGGCCTTAGAGGAATGTAGAAGAATTGGAGGAGAGGTCATCCCAATGGACTTTGGAAACTCTGCTGGGCGAAAGGCCTTTACATCCAAATTTCCTGTAGGACCTATACTTGCTATTTCACCTTTTAACTTTCCTCTAAACCTAGCCCTTCATAAAATTGCTCCTGCTTTTGCTGCAGGTTGCTCTGTTATTTTAAAACCTTCTCCATATACGCCTCTCTCAAGTTTACTTCTTGCTGAGTTTGCAAAGGAGGCCGGCTTCCCTGACGGTCTATTGAATGTAGTCATTTGTGATAATGAATTAAGTGAACAACTCGTTAGAGAGGAGAGAATCAAGCTCTTAAGCTTTACTGGTAGCCCAAAGATTGGTTGGCTACTTAAAAGTATTGCAGGAAAGAAGAAAGTAATTCTAGAACTTGGTGGTAATGCATCAGCAGTTATAGATGAAACTTGCGATTTAGTTCAGGCTTCAAAAAGTGTAGCTCTTGGAGCATTCTTATACTCTGGTCAAATATGTATATCTACTCAAAAAGTTTTTATTGCTGAATCTATTTATGATGAATTTAAAAAGCTTTTAATTTCAGAGGCTGAAAAACTAGTCTGTGGGACACCTAATGATAAAGATACTATCGTAGGTCCTATTATAGATAAAGTTCACGTAGATAGAATTTTGGACTGGATTAATAAGGCAAAAGAAAATGGTGCAAAGATACTTTGTGGTGGAGATTTACATGAGGGGAACTCACATATAATTTCTCCAACTATCATTGAGGACTACAAAAGAGATGATCTAATAAATAGTGACGAGGTCTTTGGACCGGTTGTTTTACTCAAGCCTTTCTCTAGCGATGATGAGGTTATAGATTTAGTTAATGACTCGAGCTTTGGACTACAGGCCGGAATATTTACAAATAGATTAGATTTCATAAAAAAATGCTTCTCTAGAGTTGAAGTTGGTGGCCTGATCATTAACTCTATACCTGGCTTTAGAGTTGATCAAATGCCTTATGGGGGAGTTAAAGACTCTGGCCTTGGACGTGAAGGAATTAAGTACGCAATTGAAGATATGACAGAGATGAAGCTTCTAGTTATCTAGTGAGTACAATATTCCAGTCTATAATATTGTATTTTTTTAGAAGTATATTTAGCTTTCCAGACTTTCTGTAGTCTTCAATGAATTCCTTCAGGTTATCCTGAACCGTTTTCTCAATAGGAAGGCCTTTGCGACTAACAAACTTTAATGGGCTATAGCCAAAAATAGAACTTGGAGTTAATAGGACTTTGTCCTGAAATTCTGTTTTTGAGTAAAAATATTTAAGAACATTATAATCTTCAATGGCATAATCAGCTCTTCCTAAAGCGATTAAATCAATAAGTCTATTATGAATTCTAGAGCCAGTTATTAATTGAAGAATTGATTTGTTTGTATTTATCTTTCTCACTTCGCCGTAAAGGTTTTCACTTGCCTTACTTCCTGGGACGAGAAAAATACTTTTATCTTTTAGATCAATAATATCTAAGATTACAGGGTTTGTGCCTACTCGAGAGATAATACCTGCAGAACTCACTCCTAAGGTTACGTCGTAGATCATTAAGTCAGAAAAGTCTCTTAGGTCAAAAGATGTAAATAGAGCAAGGTCTTTAGTTCCTCTTTTTAGTGAATCTTCTAAACGAGCATAAGGAGTCGTTTCATACTTCACTTTTATACTATGCTTTTTAAAAAACTTATTTAGAAGTTCTACTATATAGCCCTGCTTGTCTCCATTTGTGCAGTAGTAGGGACAGGATGAAGAAATTGCTATTTTGTAAATTTTCTCCGCTTTAAGGTTCATAGAAAAAGTAACCAAAGTGAGAAGAAGTACCAGTCTTGGAATCATCATTCTATTCTCTTTACTTTATTATCCCAGCTAGAATCACTCCATGGAAGTTCTACTTGCTTAGGAAGAGTACCATCCATTCCAGTGAAAGAGTTCAGAGTAAGTTTTGTTACAGGGAAGGTAGGGATGAGTAATCTCTTAGAGATTTTATTTCCTTTTAAGAAATCAAAGCCCGCCTGCATACTTTGTCTGCCTATTTCTGCGCAAAATTGTGCACTATTGATAACCGTTATATTTCCATCTTTTATATTTTTAATTGAGTTAGGGTCACCGTCAATTGTGGCCACTTTTATCTCATCTCTCTTTGCTTTTTTTAGTGCTTGAACAATAGGAAGTCCACCGCCATCATTTATAGTGAAAATAACATCAACACTACCTTTTTTAGGGAAGTCTTTTAGGATTTGGTCTCCAACAATTCTTCCGCTAGAGGGTTCAACAGCATTATATGTTCCGATAATTTTATACTTTTGCTTGGCCTTCTTTAAAGTATCAATAAAACCTTCAACTCTTTCAATAGTACTGGTTACTCTTGGGTACTCGACAATGATAATCTTTATTTCTATGTCATTACTATAAAGAGATTCAATATATTGACCATTCAGTCTCCCTGCTTGGTAATTATTTGATGTGATAAAACTTGTAAGGTCTCCACCTAGAATATATTGGTCGTAGGCAATGACAGGGATTTTTAATTTATTTGCCATCTGAAGAGGCCCAATAAGTGCGGAGTTATCTGTAGGCTGAACTATAATCAGATCTACTGCTTTTCTATCTTCGAGTACCTTATAGAATTGCTCTATTTGTCTCTTTGCTCCCTCTCTACCATTTCCTGCAACGTAGGCATCAATGACAATATTATACTTAGTGTTCTTTGTTATTTCTTTGGCCCTTTGTTCAAGACCTTTTCTCATTGATACTTGACCCTCTATGTCCATAGACCAGTATAGGGCCGCGACTCTATATGTCTTAGCAGTTGTTGACAGGGAGAATATGAATAAAGAAGCCAGTAATATAACTTTCATAATATTTCCTCACAGGGGACATATGACCCATATTGTACACTTAACCTAAATTAACTTCCATTTAAGTATATCTTAAGATGTATTAAGAAAACAATAGGTTACTTATCCCACCTTAAGAGGTGTTGACATTTCTTTTTTTCATAACCTTGGTCAAAGCGTATTTTATTTGATGTAATCCTTTGAGATAAGGAGCCTTTTGTGAAAATTGTATTATATTCTATCGTTTTAGTTATTGTTTCCCTTCATGCCTCTCTGGCCGACAATTCAGATTGGGACACTGCTGATTGGAGTAAGGGGTACAAATTACCAAAAGGTGAAACTCGAGAAAATATCTATGATGTTGATGCAGTTGAGTTAGCTAAGTTAAAGCACAATGGATATCTTCACGCTCTACAGTATCCTGTGACTGTTACGGGTCTACTTGTTCCCCTTGATCCTCTTCAAGATTTTTTAGAAGCGGATGAAAAAAATCCACTCCGTAGGCTTGTTTCAAAAATTGCTAAGAAAAGAGTGGGCTTTAACTCAGTTCAAGAGATGTATGACTGGGTAGGGTTGAACCCATATAATGATAACGAAGTTGAGAGTGGTATTTACCAGATTCCTTATCCTGGTGGAGAGAAGCCTGACTTTCCTATGGGCGCAACTATAATGAATACAAAGAAGGGAAAGGGCCTAACATTTAGCTGTGCCACTTGTCATACTTCGAGTCTTTTTGGAAAGAGTGTCATGGGGCTAACAAATAAGAGAGTAAGAGCAAATAGCTTCTTTCATATGGCCAAGAAAACAGTTCCTTTTATTCCGAGCAAGCTTTTTCAAATTGGAACGAGAGCATCTGACGAAGAGAGACAGCAGTTTAGAAGAACAAAGTATAATCTAAATGCAATTGGCGCGGTTGTTCCACAAGTTTTAGGACTTGATACCTCGCTTCCGCAGGTTGCGCTGAGCTTAGCTAGAAGAAATAACGATGAGTACGCTACTAAGAATAAATTTCTAGAGAAGTTTCCAAGACAAAATCCTCTAAATCATTTTGTTGCAGATTCTAAACCAGCGGTTTGGTGGAATTTAAAGTATAAGACGAGGTGGCTATCCGACGGTTCAATTGTTGAAGGTAATCCAATATTTACAAACTTTCTTTGGAATGAACTTGGACGTGGGACTGACTTAAAAGAGCTTGAAAAATGGATGCAAAATAACACTCAAAAAATAAAAGAACTTACAGCAGCTGCCTTCTCAACTAAGGCGCCTAGGTGGACAGACTTTTTTGATGCATCGACAATAGATATCTCTTCTGCAAAGAGGGGGGAGAAGATCTTTGAGAATAGCTGTGCTAAATGTCACGGTAGCTATGAGAAGGCATGGAGTCTTGAGAATGCTGCTGAGTTAAGTGAAGTTGAAGTTCTAGAGACGCTAAAGGTTAATTATCACGAAAAGACTCCAGTTAAAAATGTGGGAACTGACCCACAGAGATATCAAGGGATGAAGTTCTTCTCTAAGAGACTAAATGAGTTGAAAATTTCCAAATGGATGCAAACAAAAGTTGAACCTCAAGAAGGTTATGTACCACCACCTCTTGTTGGTATCTGGGCAAGGTACCCTTACTTTCATAATAACTCTATTCCATCTCTTTGCGCCCTTTTAACTAAGGCAGAGGATAGACCAAAGAAGTTTATTCAGGGTCCAGCTATCAATAAAGAAACTGACTTTGACTCTGAGTGTGTTGGATACCCAGTTGGTAAGAATATTCCAAAAGAGTGGTTAAAAGATAAGGACGCTATCTTCGATACTTCTAAACGAGGGCTTAGAAATACGGGACATACAAAGATGTTCTTAGATAAGCAGGGCAATGAGAAGTACTCTCTTTTAGAAAAGAAGGACTTAATCAACTTTTTAAAAACACTGTAGTTCTATGAGCATTATCTTTAAGGAAATTGAGTTATCAGATATTGAAAACATTTTGAACTTTACAGATAAGTGGATTGGAAAGAATTACTTCTCAGCAGAAGAGTTAGAGGAGTTAATTTTTCTTGGTAGAACTAAAGAGATAAATTCGTCTTATAAGGCAGAGTCTCATGATGGTGAGCTTGCAGGGATAAGGCTTTCTCTCGCACCTGGAGAGTGGGTTAACTCTATGAGAGGTTTATCTACTGATCTTTGGAATGTTGATCCTAAAGAAGTGGGATACTTTAAAAGCCTCTTTGTTAGTGATGAGTTTCAAAAGCAGGGAGTGGGCAGGTCACTTTCAAATTTATCCATTGAGCAATTAAAAAAAGCAGGTGCTAAAGCTGTTATATGCCACTCTTGGCTTGAATCTCCCTCAAATAGTTCGCAGCGCTACTTATTGAGCATGGGCTTTAGCGCTGTTAAAACACATAAAGAGTTTTGGTCAGAAATAGATTATCACTGCACTAAGTGCGGCCCTTCTAAGTGTCTTTGCACTGCTGTTGAAATGATTAAATATATCTAACTACACTTTCATGGGAAAGCCTCATATGCTAATCTTATAGTATATGGGGTAATATATGAGCGTTTCGCTTTGGCAGGATAAATCTAAGACTAAAGACTTAGAAGTTCAAGAGTTTGACATTGTAATCATTGGCGGGGGAATCGCTGGTATCTCTACTGCCTATTGGTTAATAAAAGAGAACCAAGGGCTTAGAGTCGCGTTGTTAGAAAAAGGTGAGCTTGCTAGTGGGGCAACTGGAAGAAATGCTGGTTTTATTACCTGTGGCTCAGTGGAGCATTTCAACCGTCTCGTCGAAACTCATGGTACGGATAAGGCGCTTGAAATTTGGAAGTTCTCAGAAGAGAATTTAAAGCTTCTAGAAGAAAATATCATCAAAGAAAATAATGAAAAAAATCAATTTGAAAAAAAGGGAAGCTTCTCCCTTGCTTCCACTGAAGAAGAGTTTACTGAGTTAAAGAAGTCATTTGAACTAATGAGTGAACTTGGAATAAATGTAGAAGTCTTAGAAAAAGAAGATATTGAAAAACGCTTGAATGTCTTTGGTTTTGTTGGAGGTATCAAGTATAAAGATGATGCCTCTGTTCATCCTGTTCTTTTGTTAGAAGAGATTCTTAGTACATTTAAAAGTAGTAAATACTTTAGTCTCTTTGAAAATAGTGAAGTATTCAATATAGAGCAAGCTGGGGAGCTTAAAAGAGTGCATACTAAGTCTGGAAAATTTGATGCTCCTATTCTTATTATGGCAACAAATGGCTACTCATCTCAATTGCATCCATACTTTAGTGATAAGATTTATCCCACTAGAGGTCAGGTTCTATCTACAGAATCATTACCAAAATTCTTAGAAGGCCCTTGTTACGCTAACTTTGTTCTAGACTACTTTAGGCAAACTCCCACTGGAGAGGTGATCATTGGTGGATTTAGACAACTAAAGAGAGATACAGAGGTTGGCTATAGTGATGAGATTACAGATATCATTCAAGAGGCCCTGGTAGACTTCTTAAATACCCATATTCCTTCGGCGAAGGGAAAGAAGATTACTCATAGATGGTCTGGAATTATGGGATTTTCTGCAGACGGACAACCTATGGTTGGATCGATTCCTTCTGATCCTCAGATTTATTTTATTGGTGGCTTTACTGCTCACGGAATGGGACTCGCCTTTAATAGTGGAAAATGTTTAGTTGATCTACTATTTAATAGGACCATTCCTGAGTTTATCTCAGCAAAGAGGTTTGTATGAATTTAGATGAATTACTTGAAGACCTTTGGAGTGATTACACTAAGCTTACTCCCATAGCTCATGAGATTCATAGTATGCTAAGCGATAGAGGAGAGCAGATATCAAATGATCATATTGCGTTTAGAACATTTGCTCATCCTAGTATAGATATAACAATTTTTGAGAATTTCTTTAAACCATTTGGCTATGAAAAGCGCGGTGAATATAAATTTGAAGCAAAGAAGTTAAATGCTATCCACCTTGAAAATATTAATAATTCAGATTACCCAAAAATATTTATAAGTGAGCTACGTTATAAAGAGCTTAGTAAGGAATGTATTTCTATCGTTGAGCGAGAGATTGAAAGAGTAAAAGGGATTTCTCTTAATGAACTTCTAGAGAAAAAAGACATCTTTAAGGTATCAACTAAGGAATATGAAGAGCTCGCTAGTGACTCTGAGTATGCAGCATGGCTGTGTGCTTTAGGCCTTAGAGCAAATCACTTTACTATTTCTGTTAATAAGCTTAAGTCATTTAAGAATCTTGAAGAGCTAAATAAACTTCTTCTTCAAAAAAATATACCTCTTAACCAATCTGGAGGTATAATCAAAGGAAGTCCCCATGAATATTTGGAGCAAACAAGTACTATGGCCAGTAAGGTGGAAATTGAATTTACAGATAAGATCATGTCAGTGCCTACGTGCTATTATGAATTTGCTCTTCGCTATAAGCTTTCTAATGGTGAGCTCTTCCAGGGCTTCGTCACTCAATCCGCAGATAAAATCTTCGAAAGTACAGATCATGAATTGGTTAAGTAAGACTCCCATAGCTCACAGAGGGCTACACGATATTGAAATACCTGAAAATAGCCTTGGCGCTTTTAAGAGTGCTATTGATTCTAGCTACGTAATTGAACTAGATGTTCGTTTAACTAAAGACGGTAAAGTTGTTGTTTTTCACGACCTTGAGACTTCTCGCTTAATGGATCAAAACTATAAAATTAGCGATACAGATTTAAGTGAGCTAGAAGAGCTCGCTCTAAAAGGTTCTAATTTTAAAATACCTTCGCTTAAGACAGTTTTAGACTTTGTTGCAGGTCGAGTTCCTTTATTAATTGAGATAAAAAATGAATCTAAGGTAGGATTACTTGAAAATGAGCTTGTGAGAATCCTTGATGATTATAAAGGTGAGTTCGCTCTTCAGTCTTTCAATCCACTATCTTTAAAGTATATCTCTAAGGTGAGACCTGATTTTAAGATTGGTTTACTCGTGGGCTCTTTTAGTAAGTCTAAACTCCCTTTTGTAAAAAAAATATTTTTAAAGTATATGCTTTTAACTCCTTATCTAAGGCCTGACTTCTTTTCAATCGAATATGGAGTGAATATTTGGATGCAGAAGTCGATGCTAAAGATTTATAACGATAGGCCTATCCTATACTGGACAATTAAAAATAAAGAAACTGCTTCTGAACTTATTAAGTCAGGTCATGGCGTTATCTTTGAAGGATTTAAAATATAAATGAAAAAGTTCTCAATCACTATCTTAGCTGTTGCACTGGTTTTAAGTGTTATTTACTTTCTATCTAAAGAGACTGAAGTTGTTGTCACTGAGTCAAATATAGTTCAAGACACTAGTGTTCCAAAGAAAAAAAGTGAAATTAAAATAAACACAGAAGATGAATCCTTTGATGCTAAAGCAGAAGAAGAGTTTGAGACTGCTCAGTTTGATCAATACCTAGAAAAAGTAGAAGATGAGTGGAATAAGAATATGGAAAATCTCTTCTTAGTTAAGAGCTCTAATTCTGATAAATTTCTAAGAGAATATAATAAATTAAAAAATGGTTATGAAAAAGAGAGAGAGAGAAGGTATGAGGCTTTCCATGAAATGATGGAGGCCAAGTATGGACCTAATTACTCGTACTCACCATCAGCAGATGAAGAGATGTTTAATGAGAAGCTTGTTAAAGTTTACGAAGAAAATCTTTCAAAAATAATTGGTAAAGAAAAAATGATTGAGTATATGAAAGTTAAAGATAGCTTTAATCGTAAATTAGAGGAAGAAGCAGGTAGTTCTGAATCTTATCTTTTAATAGAGTTTTAGATGATCAGAAAATGGAAAACCAATAGTTATACAAATATATTAAATACCTTCGTTTTTAATTACTTTAAAGCGGAAAGAGAAAGTGGTGAGCTCAAGGGACAGTTTGATGTACTTGAGTGTCGAAACTGGATCAATGTCTTTGCTTTTGATAGCTCTAATCAGCTTATCTTAGTTAAACAATATAGACATGGAATTGATGACATCACTATTGAAGCAGTAGCTGGAGTTGTTGAAAAAGGTGAGGATCACCTAGTTGCGGCCAAGAGAGAGCTGCTTGAAGAAACGGGTCATTCTTCAGATAACTGGACCCATATCGGTCGTGTATCGGCCAATCCGGCCTTTATGAATAATTACTGTGATTACTATGTTGCGAGAGACTGTCTAAAGGTTTCAGAACAAAATTTAGATGCCTTAGAGGAGATAGATATACTTACTCTCTCTCTAGAAGAGGCCCACTCTAAAGTAAGAAGTGGTGAAATTCACCACTCCCTTTTTCTAGCAGGTTTAGGTCTGCTTAGTTTGTCTTCTTTGTAACTTTCTTCTTTGTTGATTTCTTGACTTGAGCTTTACTTGGTCTCTTATTGCTAGGAGACTTTAAAGTAAACCAATCATCACTTGTAATTGGGTGAAAGTAATCAGCTTCTTCAATTAGAAGGTGATGAGTTGTCGATTCAATTGCCGCAATCTCAACTCTTACACCCTCAGACTTCAAGTGGCTCACTAGTTCAATATAGTCAGAGTCTCCTGACATAATGATAATAGTATCCACTTTTTGAGCTAGTTGAGTTGCTTTAATTGAGAGAGGAATATCAGCACTCTTGTGACAAGGTCTAACTGAGCCGTGATATTTATCGTGTAATCTCTCTGCTAACTTTGAAGAAATATTCTTTCCCTCTCTAAAGTATATTAGTCTATTAAGACCTCTATTAACTAAGAGTCTAGGAATGAGTGTATCAAAATTTAGCATTGTTGATTGTTTTGAAGATTCTGAATGAATACTTCTTTCAATGTTGTTACCGTCAACTAGTACGGCAACAGATTGACTAATTTGAACTTCGTTGTTCATTAGTGCCCCCTTTAAGGTTTCTACTGTCTATACTGTAACAAGTTATAGAGTAATGCACCAATATTCAGTCTTTTTGCTTTTATATTTTCTGTATACAGAGGGTTAAAGTGTAGTTGAAAATGGTACTTCAAGACTTCTCCAGTCGAAGGTATTTTCATATATTTTACCATGTAATAGAAAACAGTCTTAGTTAAGGTCTTTTTCCAACCTTTAAGATCTGCCATCTTCTGAATTGATACTTCGTAGATAAGGAATGCCTCATCTAACTCATCTGTATCTATAACGTTGTCACCATTTTTATCAAATCTGACAAATGTCGATTCTATATTTAACATTGCTCCAATAAGAAGTGTAAAGTCACGCTTCGCCATTGGAATATTCTCATCAGAAGTATCTCTCGCGAAACCTTCTGTCTTATGGATGTAGTCAATAGTTGACTCTCTATCTTCTGTTTCAAAGTAAGTATTTAACTTTGGAAACATCTCTCCATATCCAAGCTTGTTTAACCAAATCTCAAATAGGTTCCCTCTATAGCATGAAGTATCAAAGGCCGGAGCTTCTTGTGTTCCACGATTTTCACAAAAATCTTTCATCTCGTGCATGACCTCATCTGTTAAGGAAGAAGCTATGAGAACGATTGTTACAAACTCTACACCCTCGTCTAGGCCTAGAGCATTGTCTCCATTTGAAGTGTTTTGAAATAGATCTGAGAGTAAGATAACATTTTCACCAAATGTTTCAAAGTTACTTGTCCACAGACCAAACTCTTCAAGAACCGGCTTAAAGTCAGTAAAGAGCATATTAATTCTAGGAATATCTACAACATCTAGCTCATCTTGCTTAATTGTATATCCTTCTAACACAATTCTAAATACGTGCTTAATAACAGACGTTAAGATATGTCCAAACTTTGTTCTTCTATACTCAGATCCTAAGTATTGAACGAATCGAGTCACAGGGGTTCCATCTGCGTCTAGCTTCTCGATTTTATGTGTATAGTGTCTATACTTTGAAACACTATCTAAGAAGTCTCTTCTAAGAGCTGGAATATTCTTTCTTCTTATTCCTGGGTATCTTTTAATCTTTGCAATGTTTAGCCAAGAGATAGGTTTTCTATTTTGTAGTTCTGTATCAAACTTTATATATGTTCTTTCATTGAAGTAAGTAACTTCAAGACCACCTTGAATATACTCTAATATCTCAGAGATATGACTAGCTTTAAACTCATGAATATCAGAAAAGTCATTTGGATCTAGAGTAGGGTCTTTTAATTGATGAATTACTCTTCCTTTAAAGCTTACGACACTAGGAGTGAACTTTGTGTAGTTTACTCTTTCGCTCTCTTCAACATTTAAGTTTAGAAGATAGTCCACTGCTGATAGCAGTTCTGTCGCATTGAAATATTCTAAACTCTTATCAATGATTAAGTTCTTCTTAACATCGTTAAAAGTATTTAGAAGAAAAGAGAAGTAGTTTTCATTATCAGCATCATTTGAAAAGTCTTTGTTCATAAGTCTAAAAAGAGATTTAGCATATGAACTAATTTTTGGAGAAGCTTCTAATAATTCAGAGAATGTGATGGTGCTTCTTTTTCCACCTAATATGATAGTTTTCAGTGCCGATATTTTATTTACTGTTTCTGATAGCTCATTTTCGCCTTCAAAAAGTATTGAAATACTCTCAGCAATTACTAGGTAGTCTAATTCTTTATTTATTCCTACAAGATTAGGTAGATCTCTTTCAATTATTATTTCTAACTCTTTGGCCTTGGCCTCTACTTCATTAGTGAATAGATCAATAGAGTCGGGATCTTCTTTTGCTAGTTGAGATTTTTCATCAAAGAATTTAGCAAATTCAAGAACTGACATACCTAATTGAGTAAGCTTTAGCGCTGACTTAATTTCTTGCACATTTATACTTTCAGGAGTTGTCGTTAAAACATGATCTTTAATTGCTTGAGTGAATGTTTCAATATCTTCAGAAGTAAGTTTAGGACCATTAGTCACTATCGGTGTGTGTGACTCATCTACTTGGAATAGTTCTTCTAGGATAATTGATACATCGTTTATCTCAAGTGCTTCAACACTTTCATCTTCAACTAAGAGAGGAAAAACTTGATTAAGTGCATGAGTAAGGAAGCTCCACTTCTTAGAGCTATTTGTTTCGTATGAGCTATTAATGAAACTCATGTCAAAATAGAATGATGCCAGGTTTTGAAGTTTATCTAAAACTAAGTACATCTCATCATTTGTTAATAAATTCTTTTTCCCGCCTGCTAGAGCAATCTTTATTCCAAAAATTGCGTCTATGAATTGAACCTCAAAATCAATTGAGTCTATTTCTTGAGTTAAAGTTTTCGTGAAGTTTAAGATATCAGCATTCTTAGGGATTCCACCATGCTCATCAAGTTGCTGTTTAATCCTATTAGAAATAACACCAATGTGTGAAACAAACTCTTTCTTTAGAAGAAGTTTTTCATCTAGTGTCTTTTCATCAATTTTCTTTGTAACTGCATTATGTTTTGCAAAAACATTTAGTCCGTCTAAAGAAATATCGATGTAGTTTAAAAGGTAGTTGAATTCTTTATAGTTAAATACTTTTGAGTCTCCACCAATTAAATCTTTCTTTAAACTGTTAAAGATTTTTTCATAATCTCTTATATTAAATTGGTCTTCGTCATCATCTTCATCACCAGTCGGTGTGATTCTATCAAATAGTGTATAAAGATCTTCTATATTGAAGATTTCAACTTCAGGCTCAAAAGTAAAAATAGAATGTCTGAATCTTTTTAAGATATCTGATTGAAAGTCGTAGTGCTTAGTATCTTCTTCAAAGTGGTAATTCTTAATAAGTGCAAAGTCTGTGGCCATAAGGATTAGCTTAGGTAACTTCGTAATTGCTTTTTCTATCTCAGTAGAAGTTAGTATCTGCTTTGAACCACCAAAGAATAACTTTTTAATAAATAGGATTGCGTTGGCCAATTTCTCATCAATAACATCAGAACCTAAATTTAACCTAGTGTTTAAATCTAAAAGAAACTTCTTTAAATCAACTTTCTTAGTTAGAGTTCCTGGCTTACTTATAATTTGAAGTGATGTATCTGCAAAACGATTTAGAGAGGCCTTAAGCTCTTCTCTTTTAAGAAATACTTTCGATCCATCTTTCTCTTTTTCCATATCACGCAATATCTTGGTGATAACGATAGCTTCTTTATTAACTGTTACCAGTAGCTTAAAGAGAGGTGTGATATTATCTCTATTAATTGATGTCGCCTCATCACGAAGCAGTAACATATTCAATTCAAAGATTAACTTTAGACCCTGAATAACTGTATCAGTGTTTTCTTTAAAGAATCTTCTTACAAAGTCAGATAGTTCACCCTCTGAGATTGTCGTTCTATCATTTGATCTTACGTAGCGGCTAAATTGAATAAAGTTATTTTCGAGGCAACGAATTTGTGCCTCAATATTGATTTCTAGGATATCACCAAACTTATCAGGATCTAAATCACAACCTGAGTTCAGTTCTGCTGAGACAAAGATTTCCTGATCTTTTACAGGTTCATCGTTTAGAAAGCCACACGATGACACTATAGAAAAAATTAATGTGAGTAGTAGTATTTTCAAACTCTTCATAATATCTTTGTTAAAGTAAATTTATACTTAAAATTTAGATGATAATTGAGCATATTACTAGGTCTAGGGCCATTTCACGTGATATTTACATGGTGCGTCATGCTTTCTGGTCTTATTTTAAGATATTTGAGATATTTAGAAAAAAGAGGAGAAATTACGAGTGTTTTACCGTAAAATCAATATATTAGCAGTTTTATTTCTTGCTTCATTTCAGTCGATGGCCGGATTTGAGGGAGGATTATCATACGAAAAGCTACTTCGCCTTAATTCACCACAGAATAAAACAGACGCCGTTGATTGGGTCACACTTTCTTCCATATATAAAGATAAGGCCCGTGATACTGAAGTCTATGGTGAGGCAAATCTACGATATTTCTTTAATGGACCTGAGTCTCTCAATTATTCACTACCTGAACTCTACTATTCTTCTGATACTGATGACTCAACGTGGACCTTTGGACGTAAGGTCGTTAACTGGTCATTAAATGAAAAATATTGGCTGGTTGGTAATTTAAACGGTAGGCAAGGCTTTACCTTACTCTCATCTAAGCAAGAAGGTTTAACTGGTCTTCACTATACAAAATCCGCTACTGATAATATTGATTTAGGTATTTTCTTCTCTTACTTTCATATTCCTGTTTTAAACCCTGGGATCAGTATTGAAGACGGTAAGGTAAATAGTAATTCTGAATGGATTAGAAGACCTCCTGAAAGTACAATAATATTAGGAACCGCCGTTCCTATTGAATATAGAATTAATATGCCCTCCATTGGAGATGTTGTCTTAAAGAAGAGTTTAGGAATCAACGCCGCCTATAAGTGGAAGAGTGGAGCTATATCTTCTTACGCTATATATAAGCCAGAGAACAATCTTCGAACTAACGCAGAAGCATCTCTTAGTACTGACGGAAGTAAGGTGATTGCTGTTGCTAATCCAATTGTAAATCACCATTTAATGTATGGAATCCAAGGTAAGCAGTACTTTGGTGATGTTCTAGGAGTTGTATCATTTGATGTAAATGATCCTAACGCCAATCTTGGTGATGACTTTGAGGTGCTAAATCCACTTCAACTCGAAGATGATGATAGAATTTTTGAATCAGAATACTTCACCATTAAGCCAAACTACGATAGAGAGAGCTACCTCTCTGTTTCAGCTAGCGTTGATAGAACAAATTATATTCTTTCGCTTAATTATATTCACCTTATGAGTGATAATACACGAGGAAGTGATGACTTCTTCTCTGAAACCGTGAAGTGGAAGAGTACAGTAGGGCTGATGGGAAGAGTTATGTGGACAGAGAGCTTATTTACTCTCATTGATTACCGCTATGACTTAAAGAGAGAAGATCAGATTATTAGAATTGAGGGGGATTACATTATCTCAAATTCTTTTAGCTTAAGAGTTGGAGCAGAGCTTATCAAATCTCCTGAGAACTCTTCATATTGGAGTGCGTATAGAGCAAATGATACGGTTTACACTTCAATCAATTACTTATTCTGATGCCAATTTTTCTTACTCAATTGATTCCAAGTTTTAAAAGACTCTACGGCCTTTTCTTCAAGGTCGTTTAGAGATTGCTCTAGTTGACTCTGATACATTGAAAACTCACTAACTTCTCTAATCATAATAGGCTCTCCATAAAGAACTACGACTTTAGTGAATGGTTTTGGAAGCCTAAATTTATCCCAGCTATTAAAGCTCCAATAAGACTTAGGTATTGGAAGGTAGGGGATAATTGTAGTCCCTGACTTAAGCGCCATATCAACAATACCAGGTTTAACTTTCTTAGCAGGTCCCTTTGGACCATCTACTGTCACCGCTCCAGGAAACCCTTCTTGTAGCTTTTCGATCATCTCTATTTTAGCTTCCTTGCCGCCCTTATCGACACCTGCAGCGTTTCTAGAACTTCCTCTAACAACGATAGTTCCAATTTTTCTACAAGTATAGGCCACTGGATCAGCATCCTTAGACTTAGAGACAATAACAACATGTGGGTTTCCCTCTTGAGCAAGAATTCCGTGTAAGAGATTTTGGTGCCAAATACCTAGAAGGTAATTTCCATTCTTACTAAGGCCCTGTGCTTTTTTTATATTGTCTAGACCAATGAATTTATATCTAAATGTTAAGCTGAATGCTTTTGCGATTATGTAAATTATATTTGAAAGAATCATAAATACCTCGAGTTACCCCGCTAACTATAGTAGAGCGACTCGAAGTAAGCAATAAACTATTTTCTTCTTTGGTGATTAAAGAGGTTGTGAAGCCCTTCTTTGCTGTTTTGTTTTTTCTTTTTAAGGTTGATCTTAACTTCTTCCTTAGAAAGCTCTTCAGCAGCTGGCTTGGCCTTAATGTGCTCAGGGTGAATTCTATCCTCAGCGATACTTACCTTAACTGTTCTTCCATCAACTACAGTTCCGTTAAGAGCTTTAACAGCGTCTTTAGCGGCCTTAATTGTTTGCATTTCTACAAATGCAATTCCCTTACTTCTCTCAAGCTTTTCATCTTGAATAAGGTTTACATTCACTACGTAACCAAATGGCTTAAATAACTTTAAAATACCAAAGTCATTTCTCTTGTAGCTCATATTTCCAATGTAAACGACTGGCTTAGCAATATCTTCTGTGATGTGAAAAGTTGCCTTTGGACCACGACTAGTGGATGGCTTGTTAAAACCTGCTGGCTTAACACCTGCTTTAGTAAATGTGTTTGGTCTGTTTCTAGTGTTTCTAGAATCTGTTTTGTTTCTCATAATGCGTTCCTTTGTAATCATTTCGCATAACCTAACACCAATAGAGGTCAAAAACTAGGGGCCTTGAATAAATACCTTTACGAGATGGGTAATAACTAAGAAGACGATCTTTAAATAATTGATTTTCTAATTTCTAATCTAGTCTAGAGTGTAAGAAATTCATAAATACAAATTGTTATAGATGTTTGTGATTCGGTGCGGTATGGTTACTTATGGAAAAATTATTATTACTGACTCTACTTACTGTAGCTGTTAACCCTGTATCTGCTAGACAATTTTGTGTTCTAGATGATGTTAATCCGATACTGTCTAGATTGGCTGAGAGAGTTAATGCTGACTGCACATGGACTATTCAAAAGGTAGTTAAAGAAAGTATCTTAGAGCAATGTCGAAATGCTGATGAGTCAGTAGAGGTTTCTTTTAGAAACTCTTCTAGAGATTCATTACTTTTTACTATCTACTCTTATACTTATGATATTCAAAAGCCTTATTATTATTGTAAAAACAAAGAAGGATATAACTCATATTTTTCACAATTAGTGTCCAGTCTTAGAAGTGAAGTTAGGGGTAATAATAGAGTTCAAGCTTCAAGCAGCTCTAGAATAAGTTATTCGAATTACTCTGTAGAAGTCGAAGAGGATGTAAAATGGAGATGTATTATTCCAACCTATGTTCCCATTCCTAAAACCTATACACAGCAACAGAAAGAAACTCTTGAGTTTACTTATGGTAACGATCACCGTTTTAAATGTGCAAAGTTAAAGTAATTACCTAATAAATATTAGGTCCAAAGTGACACCAGTGGTAGATATTTGAACTAAATATTATTTTATCTTATTAATATTACGAGAACACCAACTAGCTTCTAAAGAAATCTCTTTTCAGAGAATAACAATGTTTGTACTCATGAGTAAACAAATCGGAGCTTAAAATGAAATCTATCTTAAATATTTTACTACTACTATTAGTTAACCTTTCATTCTCAAATGTTTTGAGTAAAGAAGTTATTGTAGATGAATCAGGTCTCACTCTTGATCTATCTGGTTATGCCGGAAGAGATGGCCGCAATGGTGGACGCTGTGAACTTGGTGAAGATGGTGGTGACGGGTACTCAGGAGAAGATGCTATTATATATTTCTCTAATCTACTTCACTTACAAAACGTAGAATTAGATATGAGTGGAGGCCTTGGTGGAACTGCTGGCAGAAATGGTAGTTTCTATAACTGTGATGACTTTCCTGCTTATTCTAGAGCAAGAGATGGGCAAAGAGGACAGTACGGCCATATTTATCTCATTCTAAGAAGTTCACAGCTTGAAAAAGAGATTAAGCTAAATGAAATAAGTCTGTTAAATACAAGTGGAATCAGCCTTACTTTTTCTGGACATTCATGGATACAAGAGACTGGAGCGAGAGAATTATTTCATAATGAATCAGATATAAGAGATGAGTATCGATTATTTGATAGAACAATATATGAAAGTATAGATGTTGAGCTATCTCCTTCTGTTCTTGATATGAACTTAGAGGGACTTTCTTTATCTGTGAAGTATGATCTTAACTATAGTAGGGAACCAAAGTTATCTCTTTATAAAGATAATCAGAAGATTGCTGCACTTATTGATTTTGAATTTAAAAATAGTAAGCTCTTTATTAAAAATATCTTTTTTAAAAAAGATATTTTCAACACTAAGTTTTTAGGGCCTATTGGGGTTGGTGTTGAAACAGCACTATCTTTTAAGGATCCCTTATTTTTAAGTTCTAAGTTTGAGAATAGTTTTTCATTTACACTTTATAGGTATCATCCATTTATCGATAGATATGTGATTGTAGGAGGAGCTTCTTCTAAGTATTTAGCTGTCATTCAAAATGAAGATATTATATCTGTCACAATCGGTGGTGTTAGTGTTTTTAAAAACGAATTCTCACCAGGTAGTAAGTATAAAGTTAAAGTGAGCACTTATAAGTCCATTGGAAAAAATGGTCTTTCAAGTGTAATGGAACATTACTTTACTATTGCTGAGTAGTTCGTTTAACGGAGTCTATTTGACCAGTTTAAAGTACTTCAAAGACTATTTTGAGGAAATTATTTCTAAGGTTAACCTGCTTGTTGATTCTAATATCCTAAAGAGCTACTTGCTAAATAAGTACCCAAATTGTCACTCTATAAGGTTAGACAAGCTTCTATTTGAGTTTACAAATAATTTAAAAGTAGAGCTTATAAAAAAGGCTCCTCCTTTAAGTAAGGTCATCTACGAAAAAAAATATACAAAATTCTTTAGGAAACCATTCTTTTACTTCGAGAAGTCATGGTGGAAAACTAAAGAGTAAGCATGAGATCAGAGTTTCTTCAGTACTTAAAGAAGATCCTGAAGATATGTTAACAATGCTTGTTGTTCATGAACTCGCTCACTTTAAAGAGAAAGATCACAGTAAGGCCTTCTATAACTTATGTACCCGTATGCAAGAAGATAACTACCAAGTGGAGTTTGATCTTAGACTCTATCTTTTACTCTTGGATTTTGGGGAGAGTCTCTACTAAGAGTAACTCTCTACTTCTGGCATTTTGGACAATAGTATGTTCCACGTTGTGCCAGATACATCTTTTTAACAGGTGTTTTTTGGCATAGCTGACAAGTCTTTTGATAGAAGACCACTAAATGTCCCACTCCATTTCCTTTTGAGCCAGTAGTGTCTGCGTAGCCACCTTGGAAGGTTGTTCCTCCCGTCTCGGTTGCTCCATCAATTACTATCGCCGTAGCTTGATGCATGCGTTTAATTTCTTCTAGAGATAGAGACTTATTTCTACGAGTGGGGCGAACTCCAGCACGGGCACAGATTTC
>NZ_JBFGYP010000003.1:0-60191 GCF_041587335.1 Halobacteriovorax sp. | reverse complement strand
TATGGATTTGGTCCTTTTAGATGGGTGTGTACAAGTTCAAATCAAGATGACTTAGATAAAACAGATCAAATTGCCTGTGATGTACTAAAAAATCTGATGAAAGAATCTCCTAAAGAAATTCAACAACAGATGCAAGACAACATAACGTGGATAGAAGGTGCAAGAGAAAATAATCTTGTCGTTGGTTCAAAGGCCAGAATTCTCTATGCAGATAGTGATGGAAGAATTGACATTGCCCTTGCATTTAATAAAGCAATAAAAGATGGAATAATTAAAGCTCCAATTGTACTTGGTAGAGACCATCACGATGTCTCAGGAACAGACTCTCCATATAGAGAAACATCAAATATCTATGATGGTTCAAGCTTCACAGCAGACATGGCCGTACAAAACTTTGTTGGCGATTCATTTAGAGGGGCCACTTGGGTATCTCTCCACAACGGCGGTGGCGTTGGCTGGGGTGAAGTTGTAAACGGTGGCTTCGGAATGGTTATTGATGGATCAGAAGAATGCGACAAGCGAATTAGATCAATGCTTTTTTGGGATGTGAATAACGGAATTAACAGAAGAAGTTGGGCCAGAAATGAAGGAGCAACTTTTGCGATAAAAAGGGCCATGGAAAGAGAGCCACTTTTAAATGTTACAATTCCAAATCTAGTAGACGAAAACTTACTTTAAATAAAGATCTCGCTAAGAAAAGTCCATTATTCTTAGCGAGACTCTTACACTCTTAACTCAACATACGTTCAACAGCTACTAAGTGTTCTTTATTTTGGGGGACAATAAAATCAAAATCCTCTAGGGCAATCTGGTGGGTGGTATCTTGCCCATGATCAATAACAGTAATGGCATATTCGAAATTAGCACAAGTTAGAACTTCTATCGAACCATAGTAAAAGCTTAAACCTCCTAGGTCAGTAACCCAAGGTGTTCCATAAGTAATCGCTTCAAAAATCTTCCTGATACTTATTCCGGCCTCACGTGCTTTGGTTAAGCAGTTCTCAGTCAAAATAATGTCTTCGATTAAATCACTCATATTCAACACCTCTCGTTGCTTATCTTCTCTAAACACATAATGACTCATATCGGAGTAAGACTGAGTAAAAATACACACTTTTTACTCAAAATGAGTATTTCTGAGTAGTTATGAGTATTTTTAGGTATTTTTGACATACTACAAATTCTAAAAAACTGCCCACTTCTAGAGTCGTGCATATAAATTTCAGTATGTTATAATCAGAGCTGAGTAAAATAATTAAAATCATACTCAGGAGATCCAATGTCTGAAATGAAAAGAGTTAATGTCCATATTCCAAATGAGTACTATGAAAGTATTATGGAAAGAGGATTAAAACTAAGCGGTGTAATTCGTGAGGCACTCGAAGACCAGTTAAATCCAAACACAATTACTCTCTCTGTTTCTAAGAAAACTCATAAACTCTATATGGAACTCTTTAGCGCGACAGATTGTAACGATAAAGACTTTGAGCCTTACTTAAAAGAGGCGTTACAAAACTTTGTGACAGATATAATAGAAAAGAGGAGCGACAAGCTTCAAAGTATAAAAGAAGAGCTTGAAAAATAAGGATCTTAAAATGCTTAAACTAATCTTAGCTTTTACACTAACACTATCTCTAAGCGCTAAAGAAGTTGGTGAAATAATTTTTGTTAAAGGTGTTGTAAAAATAAAGCAAGGAGATAAACAACTCCAGGCTACAAAGGGTCAGCGCTTTATAAATAAGAGTATAATTGAAACAGGATCAAACGCCTTGGCCGTTCTCTCATTAGTTGATGGATCAAAAGTTAAGTTAAATAAAAGTTCAAAAATAGTAGTTTCAGTTTCAAAGAATAGTCCTACTAGAGTAGGTATATTTAAAGGGAGTTCTTTTTTTAATGTTTTAAAAAAGAAAATGCTTTCTAAAGATAAATTCATTGTAAAAACAAAGAATGCTTCTTTTGGAGTAAGAGGAACTGAGTTCTTTATTAGTTACGGAAAAGGTGGAGCTGAAGATACTTGGATGTGCGTGAATGAAGGCCTAGTAAGAGTCTCGCCTAAAGATAGTAAAGAAAGTGTTGATGTAAAGGCCGGAGAAGGCGTTCAAGTAAAAGATAAGAAAAGTGTATCCACACCAAAACCACTAGCATGGACAAGTAAACTAAATTGGAATTTAGACTCAAGTAAAGGACAGCTAGAAAATAAAGTAAATATTGAAGATGCTTATACAGATTTATTGGATCAAGACTATGATTAAGATACTTGCTCTTTTTTCATTAATCAATGGAAGTATACTCGCCTCCAACTCACCACAAGATGAATCAACAACAGGGCTAGGTCTATCGCTTAGGAATTTTCATAAATTCACTCCAAAGATAAAGTCACTCCTTGAAATAAATATAGAAAAAGAAAATGAATTGACGACAAGAAAAGATTTCAAACTAGGCGCAAGATATAGACTACATCAAAATATAAAAGCATCTGCATACTTTAAAAGATCTTATGGCCTAAGACATGAAAACGACTGGATCAAAGTTGATCATACGTGGCTATGGTTCAACTCCTCCGACAGAGGAGAAAATACCTTTGGTACCGACTTAAGTTATCGAACAATTTTTAAAGATAATATAATAGAGCTTAGAGCAAAGCTTGAGAGAAACTTATTCAATGACAACACAGTCATCACACTTCGCCCCGGCATAACTCACCTATTCCTAAAAAATGGATCTCCATTCATTAATTTATACTTACAATATGAAGCCTATTTTCCAATGAACTTTCATGAAAAGATGATTTATAAACATGGTATCTACTCAGGAATTCTCTATCATTGGAGTAATATGATAAAGCCTGGCTTATTTATCAAATATACAAAATCATCTTGGAATAACTCAAATGAAGCACAGAGTAGAAATGTGCCAAACTATGAAGTAGCAGAGACATCAACTATTTTTGGATTAAGTATTAACTTCTACTACTAATTATATGAGATCACTTCGTATTCTCTAGTTTTACCAGCAGTTTCAACTTCAAAAATATCTCCATCAGTGAGATCAAGAACTTCATTTCCTATGGGTGAGAATACAGAGATAACAAGGGCCACATCCCCATCAAGATTGACCATATACCCACCAGCAGCAGGAGCAATAAAATACTTTCGAGTTGTCTCGTTATGCTTAATCTCTACTAAAGAACCTATTCCAACACTAGGCTTCTTATCCAAAGCACCAGTAGCAAGCTCCTCTATCGCATTTACATCCATCTCCAGCTCATCAACACGAACTTTCTGAGCGCCAGCAAGGTAGCCAGCTTCAATACTCCTAGTATCCCACTTACTTTCAGACTTAAAGTCTGGATCTTGAGTTGTACTCTTGGCAGTCTTATAGGCCGCCTTGGCCTTATCAAGCTCAGTATTTAACTGTTCTAATAAATTTGCGACTAATGCTTTCTTATCCATTTCTACTACCTTTAAATTTTACCGAATAATACAGTTAAAATAATGATCATCACTCCACTAGATAAAAGCATAGCATCTCTAGCATTGATCATATCTTCTACTCTATTTACAACTTCCATCTTGGAGGGAACTCTTCCAATCTCAGAAGTTAAAGCATCCCTAACGCCTGGAGTTATTTTCTTTTTATATGGGCCTTCTTTATAGAAAATTATCTTCAAAGCGACGATGAAAGTAATAAACAGCCAATATAAATTCTTCCATTCATATGGTGAATAGAGATAAACCAGTAATAATGGGACCGTTGTTAAACAAATTAAAATGAAAAACAACTTATATTGTAATTTAAAATAAAGGAGTATTTTATTCATGGTTCTCGTATCTCTTCTTCAGTTCTTTGACCTCTATAGATGGATATACTATATTACGCGAAAATCCATCTAACTTCTAGGAGTAACTATGAAAATGCTTGCATCTCTATTCATCCTTGTCTCACTTAACGCTCAAGCTAGCTGCTTTGACGCTGCAGCAGACTACCTAATTGAGTACGGAAACAGAAGTGACAGAAGACTCGATATGAGTAGTCCTAGAGTATTAACTGCCGGAGCAGCTCTAACGACTGAACGTGGTGAGTTCTTAAACGCTTACCCAATTGAAACTGTACTTTATTACAATACAGGAAGTTACCACTCAGGTTGGTTTTCTGAAGTAGTAGTATTAGATCCTTCAAACTGTAAGGTTCTTAATGCATATACACTTGCTGACGAATAAGTGAGATTTGTCGATATAAATTCACCTTCAACTTGGACAAATTTTCGAGAAGATCTTTGCAGTCAGTGCACAGCTAAGTGCTGTCAAATGTCTTGTGATGTGACTCTCGAAGACTTGGTTAGACTTGAACTTGTGGACTCATTTGAAGCCGAAGTAGAAAAACCAAAAAATATTGCTAAGAGATTGAAGAAAGAAGGCTATATCGAACACTTCAATATTAGAAATACAATCTTTACTCTGCAAAGAATGGCAAACAGAGATTGTATTTTCTTAGATTCAAAGACTAGAAAATGTACTGTTTATGATAAGCGACCTTCGAGTTGTAAGACATACCCAGAACAATACAGTCAGAGAAAAAACTTTTGTCCTTACGAGAGAAAGCGTTAAAAAACTTTCTCTCGAATTTTCCAAAAATGCTTTACCTTTCTTGCAATTACAAACTTTGGCATTCTAAATAATGGTGAAATCATAACAACTTGTTCAGGAGAAATAATTTCAAATTTCTGTCCTGAATTTTTAAGGTGAGGCCTAACAAAGTTATGAAAGAATGCCCCTCTTTGATCTTCCCTGGCCAGATAAAAGTATTCATTCAATGACTCTCCATCATAGTCGTAATACTTAACAGTAAGTCTCTCTCTTCCTTTTTTATCTTGATCCACTTCAAAGTTCATACTATCGCATCTTAAGACATGAGCATCTTTAAGCTGCATGGCCTCTCTGAGTTTAGCGTCCGGATCAATTAAAACCTCTCGACAACCGCTGCACTCTCTTGCAGAGATATCATTTTCTAGTCCACAGCTTTCACATATTTTAAATCTAAAGAGAAAGCCACAAGGGGAAAGTTCAAATGTTTCAGGATCTTCATAAGCTCCCTGACACTTTCTACCAAAGTGTTCCAGCACGTGCCCCTCTTCAGTAGTTTTTCCCCAAAAGGTGTTTTGATGTCCACAATCAGGACAAGGTATTAATACAGCTTCACTATCAGATTCACTCTTCTCATTACCGACTTCTGGAGAGAATAAGTCATGTCCTTGCCCAGTATAATCTAATATTAAACAATCTTCTTTCCCTTCAAATAAACGTAATCCTCTTCCTATAATTTGTTGGTATAGACTTATTGATTCTGTTGGCCTTAAAAGAGCGATTAGATCTACGTGTGGGGCATCAAAGCCAGTTGTGAGCACAGAGACATTTACTAGAAACTTAATTTTTTCTTTTTTAAAGTCTGATATTATTTGATCTCTTTCAAAGTCAACAGTTTCGCCTGTTACAATTTCTGAAATATCTCTTGGAAGATGACCTAGAATCTCTCTAGCGTGGCGGACAGAAGAAGTGAAAATCATAACTCCTCTTCTCTCATTTGCCTGTTCAATAATATGTCCAATAATTCCTGGAGTTACTCTTTTTTGATCACTTAGTAGATCTTCAATTGCGCCAATTGAAAATACTCCTCCTCTACTGGCGACAAGACTAGAGAAATCATAGCAAGCAACAGGAGAATCTATCACAATTGGAGGTGTTAAATACTTATTCTTAATCATAAAGCTAAGTGGTAGTTCAAAAATACACTTTTTGAAAAACCTATCTTCATCAGCCTTTATAGAGCCTTTGTAGTGAAAGTTATAAATCCAACCTAGACCCAACCGATAGGGAGTTGCTGTTAATCCTAAGATACAAATTTCGGGATTATTTTCTTTGAGTAAATTAATAACATGGTGGTATTGAGTCTCTCCTTCTAGAGAGACACGATGACATTCGTCAATAACGAGTAATGAAAAGTCTTTAAAGAAGCTCTTATCAGCTCTAGCGACAGACTGAATTGACCCAAAGATAACTTTTTCAGAACTATCTTTCCTATTGAGTCCCGCAGAGAATATCCCTGCTTTCAAATCATAGCTTTCAAACTTATCATGATTTTGTTCAACTAGTTCTTTAACATGAGCAAGGCAGAGTACTCTCCCCTTTGCAATCCTTGCGAGTTCAGCAATGACAAGACTTTTCCCAGCACCTGTTGGAAGTACAATAACAGCAGGGTCTTTTCTTTTCTTAAAATGATCAACTGTCGCATTAACAGCTTCTTCCTGGTAGGGCCTTAACTTATACATTTAGCCATTCTACTAATAAACGTCGTAATTTGAAAAGGATTAGAGTGGAAGCCTCTGAATTATATGAAAACCATATTCAGATTGAATTGGTTCACTTATTTGATTAATTTCTAAATGATAGATTGCTCTTTCAACTTCTGGTGTAACTTGTCCTGAGACAAATAGTCCTAAGTCGCCACCCTTTGCTGAGGTATTACACTCAGATAAATCTTTGGCAAGCTCAGCGAAGTCTTCCCCCGTAGCAAGTTTCTCTAATACATACTCTGCATCATCGATGTCTTCTAATAAAATATGTCTCGCTCTATATCTAGCAAGTGATTTATGCAAAATAATCTCCGTTTGTAATAGGAAGAATGAGAGTAAAAATAGTTCCCCCCTCTTCACAAGATACAATATCTATTTCACCTTTATGCCTTTCTATAACATTTTTTACAAGCTTCAAACCTAGCCCGGTCCCTCTTTCCCCTTCAGAACCAACCAAAGAAGAACTATTGATCCCCCTCTTTATGTTCTCTACAAGCTCATCGCTCATCCCAGGGCCTTCGTCATGAAATTCTATGCGGTAGCTATTCTCTTCAACTTTTCCTTTAACAATAATTTTTGAATTAAAAGGATTGTACTTAATTGCGTTTGAAATAATATTTCTAAAACAAGTTGTAAGCATTCTTGATTCGTGAAAATAAGGAATGGCTTCAATATCTTTAACAATATCTACTTTCTTTTCTTTCGCCTGCTCTTGAACAAAGTCTATTGCATTCTCCACAGTATTTTTAATACAGCAAACTTCTCTAGTATCTTTACCTTCTTTTAAATCAGAAAGTGCCCACTCAACAATGTCACTCAGCATACGATCTAATTTTGAAATTGATTTGATAATTATATTTTGAGAATTGATGGCCTCATCAATATTATCTTCTTCAATACACATTATACTAATTTCTGCTCTTGAGAGAATTATTGCCAGAGGGCTACGTATATCATGTCCAATCGTCGCCATTAACTTGTCTTTAGTTTTGTTTAAAACATCTAACTCTTTCTTAGAGAGGTACTCTGTCCTCTCCCATTTATCATGCTTAGCTTTAAATGTGCATAAGAGAACTTCAATAGCAAAGAGCATAAAAATCATATAGCGATGAACTTGAACTCCGTAAGTCAAAGAAGCATCCTGAAGAAAAGTAAAAGTTAACAAGAGAGCAATGGCACAGATATTAGTAGAGAGAACTCGACCTGGTAAAACCATATAAAATCCAATAACCATCATCATAATACCTGGAAGTAATGTTAAACTACTTCCTTTTGTCCAGTAAGTTAGGAGCACTATAATGGCCGTGGAGAGGTACTTCATAGCATCTAACCAATATTCAATATATCGCGGCCTACTTTCTGCTTTTCTAAATAAGAAATAAAAAACGACAGAGATAGTAGCTAAAAGTACTCTTAAAACCATTAGCTTTTGATAACTACCTATATGAAAAACTCTCTGTAAGTCGCCAAAGAGACCTGCTAGTAAGAAAAAGAAACAACAAAGAAAATAGGTTAAAAAAGTATATTTTTTATTTTCGTTCCATCTACTTTCTAAGAACTCACTTTCAACTTGCTCAGATTGTAGAAAACCCCATAAATTAAAATCATTTCTCATATACTCTCGAATTTAGGAAAAGGTTAATATTTAATGATATCAAACTTTGGAAGTATTTAAGAATTTGGTAGAGATAAGTTTAGTTTCTTAAACAATTCTTAAATAATTATAGCTAACAAGTAATTATTTAGTAAGGTATGCCCCGCAACATTTTTGAAAAATCGTAGAAATTCTTTCAAAAAATCATTTTAAGCGTTACGCAAAGAGACATAAAACAAAAAGAATCAATAACTTAGGTATGTTCTTCTCTCCCTACAGATATGAATTAAATTGGTAAGTTCGTGTTTTTTTTAGTAGAACACTATAGTAATTACAAGGAAAGTCTAATACATGAAAACAACTAGAGAATTTGTTGAATACAATCTTCAACCAGAACTAATCACGGCCCTTAACGCTCACGGCTTTAAACAAGCGAGCGAAATCCAAGACCTTACAATCAAATCAATTTTAGAGAAAAAAGATATCTTTGCTTTAGCAGAGACAGGTAGTGGTAAAACAGGTGCATTCGCAATACCTATTTTAGAGATCTTACTTGAGGAAAAAGCACTAGATAACCCTAGTCAACAGATAGTTATACTAAGTCCTACAAGAGAGCTCGCTCAGCAAACGAATAAGTTCTTCCAGCAGGTTGGTAAGGAATTAGGAGTTAAATCTGCCTGTATTATTGGTGGAGAAAAGATAGAAAAGCAAATTGAGGAACTTAAAGATGGAGTTCACGTACTAGTTGCGACTCCGGGAAGACTTAAAGACTTAACACAACAAAAACAAATCGACCTAGGAAACTGCCTGGCTGTAGTATTCGACGAAGCCGATAGACTTTTTGATATGGGATTTAAAAAAGATATAGAATTTGTTCTTAATGGAATTCCAAAATCAAGACAATTAATTATGGTTTCTGCGACTACAAATATGGACGTTTTAAATACTGCGTTTAAATTTGGTTCTCAACCAGAAGAAATTAAACTAAACGAAGAGTCCATGCTCGTTGACAATATTGATCATAAAATAGCAATGATTGATAAGAATGAAAAAATGCCTTTATTAGTAAGGCAATTACGTACAGTGGAAGATGCTTATGTAATCGTATTCTGTAACACTCAATTTCAAACACACCTTGTTGCAGAATGGTTAATGAAAATGAAATTTAAGGCCAAGCCTATTTCAGGACGTATGCCTCAGAATAAAAGAACAAAGCTAATGGAAGACTTTAGGTCTAAAGAAACTACAATTCTTGTTTGTACAGACGTTGCAGCAAGAGGACTAGATATCAAAGATGTAAATTTAGTTATTAACTTTGACCTTCCTAACGAAGCAGCAAGCTACGTTCATAGAATTGGACGTACAGGTAGAGCTGGAAAGAAGGGATTAGCAATAAGTTTTTGCTCATTTGAAGACTGTGAAAACTTAGACCCAATTTCTGAATTTATTGGAGACAGTATTCCAAAAATGGATCTTACAGATGAAGACTTCGCAACAGACATCTGCAGCAAACCTTACTTAGATGGAAAAACTCTTCAAGTTGTTGAGAAGCCATCAAGAGATAGGGACAAGAAGAAGCCTGCTAGAAACGCAAAAGAAAATACTAAGACGACAAACGCAAAAGAAGTTAAGCCAAGAACAAGTACTGTTCCATTTATCGGAAAAATCTTTAAGAACGATAGAAGGTTCTTTATACACAGTGCTACATCTAAGAAAGAGTCAGTTAAAGCTGCTCTTAAATACTTTGATGTTAGAGATGACCATTTACTAAACACAGAAGTTAAAGAACAGGGAAGAAAGATGTTCTTCTTCTTTGGTCCAAGAAAAGTAACTTACAAACACTCTCTAAAGCCAATCTTTAAGAAAGTTTTAACTCCATTCTTAATTGGAATATTGAGAAAAGCTCAACTTGATCTTTACGTTAAAGCATCATTCAAAGATAACCATCTAAAAGTAACTTTTACTGGGAATGACTTAGGGCTTCTACTTAGAAATAAAGCAGAGCTATTAATTTCATTTGAAACAATCATTAAGCAATTCTTACTAAGAAAAGTTCATATGAAAAATGAAATTAAACTTACTCTAAGGTGCTTCAATGAAGACAACTACAAAGATAGTAAGTCTAAAGTTCAAAATAATGAGAAAGCAATCATCTCTCATGTTGATGAAATGAAAAAGAAAGTTCTAGAGTCAAAGAAGGCACTTCTTTTAAAATCTATGAACCCTGCTGAAAGAAGAATTGTTCACCAATATATTAGTGAAGATCCTAAATTTAAGTCGAATTCAAAAGGTGAAGGAAGATTTAAAAAAGTAGAACTAAGTTTAAATTAATTTTTTAAATTTTATATAAGAAAGGCCACCCGTGAGGTGGCTTTTTTTTTACCCTTTAACTTGGAATCCTTTCTTTTCAAGGTAGCTTCTAAGCTTCTCTCTATGGTCCCCTTGAATTTCAAAAGTCTCGTCTTTATAACTTCCACCAGTGGCACAGTAATTCTTAAGTTCCTTCATAAGCCTCTTAAAATATGGAGGATTATTTGGATACTCATAGAATACTGTTACAGACTTTCCACCTCTCCCCTTTTTTTCTATTCTCATCTTTAGAACTGTTGTCGCAGGGTCAATCTCTGGAAGCTTCTCTTTCTTCTTACCTTTAACTTTATCTAATTGATTCTTGCCTGAACCATCACTTACATAGACTAATTCATAATCATCTTTATTCATTTAGATCCTCAAAATTAGGTTAATTTACAGTAATTTTACAATAGAATGATAGGGTTCTTCACTATTTTTTGCTATAAATTATAGTAAGGAGTAAATATGTTTCCAATTCTAGTTCTCTTATTCACTGTTATTCCAGCGATAGAGATTTACTTACTATTTTCTATAGGTGCACAAATCGGTGGTTTAAACACTCTCGCAGTTGTTATTCTAACTGGTGTGGTTGGAGCAAGCCTTGCCAAGTCCCAAGGCCTGGCGATCCTAGGAAGCATACAGAATGACCTAAATAGAGGGGCACTTCCAACAACTCAACTCATGCATGGACTTCTCGTTTTTGGAGGAGGACTCCTATTGCTAACACCTGGTTTTCTAACTGACATCATAGGTCTATCTATGGTCTTTCCTGGAACTAGACACATTCTCATAATCTTCCTAAAGGACTACTTTGAGAAGGCCATAAAGAGTGGAAATATCAAATTTGCCAGCTTTGGATCTGGTGGTGGCTTTAGCTATTCATCAACAGAATCTCAGCCTGAACACACTTCCTTTCAAGAAAGATCTAACAAAGAAGTAGAACCTGGTGTGTTTGAAGCAGAGTTCAAAGAGAAGTAGGGCCAGCTTGCAACTGGTCTCAAAATGCTTATAACATCCTCTTACATCCACCCCATAGTGACACCAAAACATTAGAAAGTTCTTCCAGAAAACTTGGCATCAACATTGCTTAGATTAAAGTATCGTTAAAAATACTAAGGAATAGTGTGAGTAAACCAGTAATAGAAAACTATTATTGAGACTATTCTGTTGAGGGAGAGAGAAGAAAATGAAGAAGACTTTATGCCTACTAGCAACAACAGTTACGTTAACATCGCCACAAGTTTTAGCTATTACACAAAAATTAAAAGTTGATTTATCAAGCCAACACTCTCAAGGTCAGGAGACTTACCATATAAAGAGGATGGTTAAAGGAAAGTTTGGAAGAAGTATCCTTGATGGATTTAAGTTAGAAAAAGTAGTTATCTCGGCAAAGTCTAAACAAGGTAATGCTGATGCTAACTTAGCGATAGGATTCTCAGAGAGCTATCCTGAAAATATACCAGGAACTCCAGAGCAATTTAAAAGTGATTATGATGGATTTCATACTATATCTTTACATACTTCATCACATCGCCAAGCAGACAACACTCCTTGGAAATTACAAGTTAAAGGAAATGTAAAACTAGATTCACTCAAGGCAGTAACTAAACTTACTCCTTCATATAAGTACTCAAATGTTAGTGCACTATCTTTTAAAATGGTTAAAAGCTTCAAAGTTGATAAAGTCATTGGAGATACTAAAAAAATAAATGTAGGAAAGAACTTTAAAGCAATTCAATTAACAGCTAAAGGAAGTGTAAAAGTTAAAAGCGTAAAAGTTAAATTTACAGATGGCCAAGTAGTATTTCTTGATGAGCTAGAAGGAAAGTTAAAAGGTCCAGCTTCATTTAAATTTAATAAAGAACTTGCGAAAGAAGTTCAATTTATAGAAGTCTCTGCTGTTTCAACAAATCTCTTTGGTAGTAGAGGTCAATTACAGATTTCTACAGCAAATAAGAAGTCAGCACAAACGCAACCAACAAGACCAACACGTCCTACCCGCCCAACTAGGCCTGTTAGAAGATAAGACACCCATAACCTCCAAAAAAGAGAGACCCGTATGGGTCTCTTTTTTATTTTAGAAAGTCTCTCATCACCTTAAGCATATCTTTTGGTTTTTCACTTAAAATGGAATGGGACGCTCCCTTTATCACCTTAAGTTTTGAATCCTTAATTTTTTCAACATATCTACTTGCTGTGACAGGAGTTGCTTCATCATATTGACCACATATAAAGAGAGTTGGAACTTTGATCTTTTTAAGATCTTTTACTCTATTGTACTTACTTAAAGTACCTGTAGCCATAAACTCACTTGGCCCCCACATATACTCATAAACTTTTTCTCCATGAGTATTTGTATTCTTCTTCTTTGCATTTTCTAATAACTTCTGCTTATTTCTAAAAACGTGTCTTGAGTAATACTCAATAATTGCTTCTTTATAGACCTTAGAATCAGTCGCCCCTATTTCATGGCAATAGTTAATTATTTTTCTATATTTAGCAGGTAATTTTTCAATAAGAACATTGGCATCTTCTTGCCAGTCTCTAGCACTAAACATTGGAGACTGAAAGATTAGGCCTTTCACTTTCTTTCCTTTACGTAAGTAATACTCAAGAGCAAGGGTTGTCCCCCAAGATCCACCCATAAGATAGAACTCGTCTAACTTCCAATGTTTAACTAGAATATCTAATTCTTCTACGAAAGTTTCAATCGTACACTGCTTTTCAGTGATAGCAGAACTTCTTCCTCCACCAATCTGATCGTAAAGAAAAACTTGTCTTTCATCTGAAAGCTCAAAAAGTGGAGTCATCTTCTTAGACATTCCACCAGGACCACCGTGAAGACAAACAATTGGAGTTGCCCCCTTCTTTCCTTTCTTTTCATAGTACGTCATACCAAATTTATGCTTTAATTTTGCCATGTATATTATCCTAATGTGTTGTTTTTAAGTAAGTATAACCTATTTGCACTCCTAAAAAAATAGACTAATATAAGCTTTTAGTGAGGAAATTATGATAACGATAAAAGATATTGAAAAAGCTCAAGAGAAGATTGGTCACCAGGTAATTAAAACTCCCTGTACTTACTCTACAACTTTAAGTGAGCACACAAATTGCCAAGTCTTTTTAAAGTTAGAAAATCTTCAACTTACTGGTGCCTATAAAGTAAGAGGCGCCTTAAATCGTTTAGCAAATTTAACAGATGAAGAGAAAGCTAAAGGTGTTATTGCTTCTTCTGCAGGTAACCATGCTCAAGGAGTTGCTCTTGCAGCTAAGAAGCTTGGAATCGATGCTACTATAGTAATGCCTGAAACTACCCCTTTATCAAAGATACAAGGAACCAAGAAATTTGGAGCCAAAGTAATTCTTCATGGAAACTTCTATGATGATGCCTACCAAAAAGCGCAAGAGATACAAAAAGATAAAGGTTACACTTTCATTCACCCATTCAATGATGAAGACATAATTGCAGGACAGGGAACTATTGGACTTGAAATTCATGATGCACTACCGGACCTAGATGTACTTATTGCTCCAATAGGTGGTGGAGGGTTAATCTCAGGAGTTTCAGTTGCTCTCAAAGAGTTAAATCCTAACATAAGGATTATTGGAGTAGAGGCCGAACAAATGACGGCCATGAAATCATCTCTAGAAGCGAAGAAAATTGTAGAAGTGGCAAAGGCGAAAACTATAGCTGATGGAATCGCTGTTACAACAGTGAAAGAGAATACTTTTGAAATTGTTTCGAAATTTGTTGATGAAGTCGTCACAGTGAGTGAACCAGAAATGGCACAATCTATAATGATGCTTCTTGAAGTAGAAAAAATTCTAGTAGAGGGAGCTGGCGCTGCGGCCTTTGCAGCACTATCACATGGAAAGATTTCAAATATTGAAGGTAAGAAAGTTGGAGTTATAATATCGGGTGGTAATATTGATGTGAACTTCCTTTCAAGAGTTATTGAAAGAGGTCTATCTGAAGACGGAAGACTTATCACTCTGAAAATTATGGTTCCTGACACTCCTGGAATTATTTCAGATCTATCTAAAATTGTTTCTGACCACGGTGCAAATATTGTTGATATTCATCATAATAGAACATTTTCCAATGCAAACTTAGGTCAAACAGCTGTCCACTTTGCACTTGAAACAAAAGGTCACAAACATATTGATGAAATCATTTCATCAATTAAAGAGCTCGGACTTATCGTAAACAAAGACTAGAAGCACTCCAACTAACTGATATCATTACACAAAGAGGGTGTAAAAAGATATTACACCTCTTGAAGAAATTTCAAAAGCCCCAATAAATTCTAAGAAATACTATAAACTTTCTTCATAACTCTAATCAGGAAATCTATTTATGAAGACGGCACTACTCGCTCTCTCTTTAGCGATCTTTACTCAAGCGTCCCATGGGGCATATCTTGAGGCACCTTTCTTTAAGGTCCAAGACAATGCACAAGAGTCAGTTAAAAATGAGATGATTATTCTAAATAGTGGAATAGCTGCCTTACAAATGCGACTTGATATGATTAAGCGTGCAAAGAAATCCATTGAGGTTGAGTACTTTATTTATAACCAAGATCAAGCAGGTAGAATTCTTACCCATGCTTTAATAGAAGCTGCAAAAAGAGGCGTAAAAATTAGGATACTTGTTGATAAATCCATGCCTATATTTGCATTAGATAATCATATATCAGAAGCATTAGAGAAGTATAACGTAGACTTAAGATTTTATAATGATGCTAGCCTACTTGAGATTTCAACAACTCAATTTAGATCTCATAGAAAACTATTTGTTGTTGACGATAAAGAGGCCATAACTGGTGGTAGAAATATTGGAGATGACTACTTTGATTTATCAGAGCACTTCAATTTCTTAGATAGAGATATCTACGTAAAAGGAAGTATTGTAAAAACAATGAGAGAATCATTTGATGCATACTTCAAACATAAAATTACGGAAAGGCCTAAAGAGCCTACCCTTCCTTCTAAGAAACTTCTTAAACTCTACAAAAAAGGAAGACGTAGCGCAGTTATTAGAAATTATGAAAGTGAACTTAAATCTTTTAAGAAAGCAAAAGAGAATGCCAATATTTTCTTAACTGAAACACCTAAAGATATCGAGATCAAAAATAAGGTCGAAGAAATTTCTAGACCGATATTAAATAGTAAGAAAACATATGATTGCCCAGAGACTACTTTCGCTTCAGACTTGCCAGGGGCTAGATTCTCTCAAAGAATGAAAGAAAACTATGGAGAGAAGTACCGTGTTCTACGAAGCGTACTTAATACCAAAATTGAAAATATAACAGATGATTTAGTTATTTCATCACCCTACTTTATTAATAACAAGCTCACTCGAAACTTAATGTATGACCTTCTCGATAAGGGAATTGATATAAAGATTTATACTAATAGTTTAGGATCTACTGACGCTGTGTATGTTGCTGCAAATTTCTATACTGATGTATTTAAGTGGCAAGCTGCTGGAGTAACACCATATATTCATAATGGAAAATGGGTTCCTGAGCATAAAACAATCTCAGAAGGTGTTAAGCACGCCAAATGGGGAACACATTCTAAAACTCAGGTTTACGATCAAGATGAAGTCATGATTGGAACTTATAATGTAGACAATAGATCTAACTACTATAATTCTGAGATGGCCCTTTTTTGTAAGGGTAATCAAGAACTTACAAATGAAGTTCTAGACAATATATCTCAAAGATCTAAAGCAGGATTTAAAATCGTTGGGGATCACCAAGCAGTAGATGGTAATGAGCTAGAAGTAGATGTATATGGTAATCCTACGAAGTTGAGTAAACTTATGATGAACTTAATTGCGATTCCATCAATACTACTTAGAGATTTACTTTAAGAGACAGTCTTAAAGAGCTCTTCTTCATCAGGAATAGCAGGAGGTCCATCTGGACCTTCATTAGCTACTTCCTTTGTCTCTACAATAGAGAAAACATTCTCCTTTTCTATATTAGATAGACTTGCCCCGTAAAAAAATGAACATACTAAGTAATATATCCAAACTACGGCCATAACCATACTTGAAAAATTCCCATAATTATGAGCAAGATCTTGCTTTGATGTTTGAACATAAATCCAGTGACCTGATTTTCCTAAAATAAATAGAGCAACAAATGAGCAAGCACCTAAAAGAGCATTAGCTAAAGATATTTTCTTACCTGAGCTAAATTTATAAAAAGCTGTAAAGAATATGACCGACGAAATAATTGGTAATATTTGAAAATTAAAAATTGTGCGAGCAATACTAGGGAGTTCACTACTACCTGAAAAGAAAACTGCTTTGAATAAAACCTCATTAGAGCTTATAAAAAGAAAACCAAAGAAACCTGCCATAAAAGTTCCTATTAGAAAAGATTTCGCATCCTCTACAAGATACCCCCCACTCGCTCTTGAACCAGCAATTGTTCTAATTCCATACATTAACGCAGAGATTAGACCAACTAAAGAGTACCCAAGAAATAATATATTAAAGATATTTGATGACTTCGTTGTATGAAGTTGTTGATCAACAATTGCTGAAATACTTTTTAAGATCCATGGAGCTAAGCTTGGAATATTCTCATTAACTGTATTTAAGACAATACTCTTGGCTCCTGCAACATCGCCTGTTAGAAAACCAATTAAAGAGATAAATAACAGCATCGCTGGACAAAAGCTAAGTAGAGCAAAGAATGTCGTTGCTCCCGCCAAAATTTCACACTTTCTTTTCTTAAAAAGAAAAAGGCCATGTAACATTTTTGCGACGACTTTAGTGGTTAGTCTATAGCTATACGATTCATAATTTCTACTAAACTGAATTATTTGATGTTTGGCTTTTTTCATTACGAGATTATGCACTACTTTACTCTATAGGCATTAGTATCTCTTAAAACTCAATAGATACGGACACTTGGAAACATTCAATTTCTTAGCCAACATTTGAAATATTACTCCAAAAGTAGTCACTTCTTTGATAAATTAGCCCCCTCACATAAAAAGGAAATCATATGAAGATATACTCATGGAACGTAGCAGGAATTAGAGCTTGCGAAAAGAAGGGCCTATACGAATGGTATTTAAATGAACTTGCAGATGTTTATTGCTACCAAGAAACTAAAGCACTTCCAGAGCAGCTCAGCGAGCAGCTAGTCCACCCAAAAGAGCACACTGCTCTCTATGCTCCAGCAGTTAAGAAAGGATACTCTGGCGTATCAACATGGGTTAAAAGTGGGATAAACCATAAGCACACTATAGGACTTGGAATTGAAGAATTCGACTGTGAAGGTAGAACTATAATTACTGAGTTTGATAATATTATTCTCTTTAACTGCTACTTTCCAAATGGTCAAAGAGATCACGCAAGAGTTCCTTATAAGATGAGTTACTGTGAGGCAATTGAAGAGAAAGCTCTTTCTCTCCACAAGAAAACAAAGAAAGAAATAGTTATTACTGGTGATTACAATACTGCTCACCACCCGATAGATTTAGCAAACCCAAAAACAAATAAGAAGTCTACAGGTTTTTTAGAAATTGAAAGAGATTGGATGGATCACTTCCAAGAAGTTGGTTTCGTTGATCTATTCAGACACTTCACTCCAGAAGAGAATGGACATTACACTTGGTGGACTTATAGATCTAATTGTAGAGAAAGAAATATTGGCTGGAGAATCGATTACTTCTGGTCTACGAATAGTCTTCTAAACAAAGTTGAAAACTGTCAACATCACACAGATATTCTAGGTAGTGACCACTGCCCTATCTCATTAGAAATAAATATATAATTAATCAATGAAGCATCTTCGCTCAGAAGGTGCTTTTATATATAATTTAGCCTTACTTATTTGGTACAGAAGTACTTTTAGAAAAAGCCAGTCTAAATTCTTCTTCAAGCTTACCTTTTAAGTGTGACTTCTTCTTACTAATGAAGTGATAAAGATTAGTCGTAAACTCATTAGAGTTAAGAGGAACAAAAAATTTATTTGAATAACTTTTGATAGTAAATTCTGAAGCAATAATTATATCAGCTCTTCTAAGTTTTAGTAACTTTACTCCTGTTCCCAATTTTTTAAAATAAGAAGAAATTTTTAAATTATGCAGCTTTGAATATTCTAAACACCCTAGGCATGCAGAAGAAGTTACGACAAAGGGATTCTTTAAATCCTGAACTCGTTTTAAATCTTCTTTTAAAACAAAGGCCTTAAACTTAAAGTCTTTGTATATTGGAAAGTTAACTTTTATTGCATTGGTGTTTTTCGTTTCGAACTCTTCAATCTTGATACCTAAAGAATCAACTTTTGAATTATTAAAAAGGTACACAGAGCGAGATTCGGGATAGATTTTTATAAGAGGCTCTACACCAACGTTCCTATATATTTCTTTTACTTTATCTATATAGGAGTAAGCAATGTTATTCACTCTTTCACTAAAGACGATTGACACTACTTCTTTAGATAATGAAGTAGATACAAACAAAGTGAGATTTAAAGTTACAATCAGTAGTAATTTATTCATATATATAAACCTGTCTCTTCGCATATTTACTTCTTGTAGCGAAGTTTATTAACATCAAAAACTCCGCGTCTCTTTGATTTTAATATTTCACTAGTAAGCTTTTCTTTCAAGTGAATCTTTTCTTTGCTTATAAAGTGATAAATCTTAGGTGTAAATTTTAAGTTACTTAAAGTAACAAACTTATCAGAATTCACTATCTTCTTCATCAATATAGAAGCAGAAATGATAGTGTCTGCCCTTCCCATTTGTAACATCTTCAAGCCTGACTCTAAGTTTGTCACATAGGCGCTTATTTCAATACCATGTATTCGTGCAAACTCTTTACAGCCAAGACAGTTAATCGTTGCCAGCACAAATGGGCTCTTCAACTTTTTCACAGACTTCTTTCTATCTTTTAAAGTATATTGCATAAATGGTAAGGACTCTAGAATAGGCACATTTATTTTTACTGCAGAGGGGTTCTGTGATTCATAAATTCCGACCTCTTCCCCCAGTGCATCTATTTTACCTAATTCAAACAAGTAGGTAACTCGTTGGTCAGGATAAATAGATACTACCGGCTCGGTTCCAATATTCTTATAAATCTGTACAATTTCATCTATGTAGAAGTGAGCAGTTGCGTGGACTAAGTCTGTAAAAGCAATTCTCACTTTCTCTTTCGAGAAAGAGTTAGTAGGAAAGAGAAAGGCCAAAATAAATAATATAGATATGAATTTACTCATATCTAATAATAATTGTTATTTATTACAAGAACAAATAAATAATTTATATTTTAAAACAAGTAGTCATAGTACTGAAATTATTTAAGGTCTACCTACTCATAGAGAGGAGAATCAATTTTCTTTTACCAGTTTTTTAGGAATAAAAGCTCCGCTAGCTACAGACTTCCTAAACTCTGCTTCAATCTTTGACTTAAGGTGAGCAATCCTCTTATGAATATAGTGATAGTATGTTGTCGTCAAAACTCTATTATCAAAAGCAACAACATCTTCCAGATGATCTTTTCCAATTACTGCATCTGGCAATAAAGCGAGATCGGCCCTATTTCTAAGAAGAACATTAAAACAAGACTTTAGGTCTCTTTGATAATTGGTAATGCTCAATTTATATTTCTCTATATACTCACTACAGCCCAGGCAGCCATGCGAAGTGATAGTGTAAGGACGAGCTAATTTCTTTATTCTTGGAAGTTCCGACTTAAGAGCATAGAGCCTAAAGTGAACATTTTCATAAATAGGGACATTTATTCGAATAAGGTCGGCATGGGTTGCTTTATAATTTGATGTTTTGATTGCAATAGCGTCTACATTAGACTTTTTGAGAAACTGATCTGCTCTGGTATTAGGGATCGTTACAATAGAAGCATTTACACCAACTCTCCTATATATTGCCTTCAACTCACTAATGTAAGTAACTGCAATATCGATCTCTTCCCTACTCGCACCAATATCAATATTAACTTGTGCTTTCAGCGTACAATTAAGACAGAAGTACAATAAAGCAAATACTTTTAATTTAAATTCCATAAAAAACTATAGCATATTTTTAAATATTGTAGGTATAAAGATTTAGATAAGTATGTGACTACTGCAAAGCAATATGATAAGTAGATATGAAATTATAAAATAGGAAAGTTTGAGATGATTAGCGCTAATAATGTTAGTTTAGCCTTTGGTGGCAGAAAGTTATTTGATGAAGTAAATATTAAGTTTATTCCTGGAAATTGTTACGGATTAATTGGCGCAAATGGCGCTGGTAAGTCTACTTTCTTAAAAATATTATCAGGTGATATTGAGGCCCAAACAGGCGTAGTTGAAACAAAGCCAGGTGATAGACTTTCAGTTCTAAAGCAGGATCACTTTGCTTATGATGAATACCCAGTTCTTAAAACAGTACTTATGGGTAACCAAAAGCTATATGCAATTATGACAGAAAAAGATGAAATCTACATGAAAGAAGATTTCTCAGATGCTGACGGAATTAAGGCCGCTGAGCTTGAAGCAGAATTTGCGGAACTTAATGGCTGGGAAGCAGAATCGGAAGCAGCAACTCTTCTCTCAGGTCTAGGTATTGGAACAGACTACCACGACAAAATGATGAAGGACTTAACAGGTTCTGAGAAAGTTAAGGTACTACTTGCTCAAGCTCTAATTGGTGATCCAGATATTCTTCTTTTAGATGAGCCTACCAACCACCTTGATATTAAAGCGATTCAATGGCTTGAAAACTTTTTAATGGATTTTCAAAATACAGTTATTGTTGTTTCTCACGATAGATACTTTTTAAATAAAGTATGTACTCATATTGCTGATATCGATTTCAGCAAGATTACTGTTTATACAGGTAACTACGACTTTTGGAGAAAAGCTTCTGAACTAGCTCTTCAACTAAGAAGTGATCAAAGAAGAAAGTCAGAAGATAAAGCTTCAGAGCTTAAGAACTTCATTCAAAGATTCTCTGCAAATGCATCTAAGTCAAAGCAAGCAACTTCAAGACAAAAGCAACTTGAGAAGCTTAAAATTGAAGACCTACCAATCTCAACTAGAAAGTACCCATATGTACACTTTCAACCAAAGAGAGAAGCTGGAAAAGAGCTACTTAGAGTTGATGGAATAAGTAAGACAATTGAAGGGGTTAAGCTTCTAGATAATATTTCTTTTACTATTAATAAAGGAGACAAGATTGTTTTCCTTGGAAATGATGTTGCTAAAACTACTTTATTCCAAATTTTAATGGGAGAAATAGAGCCTGATTCAGGAAGCTTTGAATGGGGAGTTACAACTTCAAGAGCATACTTCCCTAATGATAACTCAAGCTACTTTATGGATGGAAAATACTCTATTACTGATTGGCTAAGACAATACTCAGAAGAAAAAGATGAATCATTCATTAGAGGATTCTTAGGAAAAATGCTCTTCTCAGGAGAAGAGGCCCTTAAGAAAACAAATGTTCTCTCGGGTGGGGAAAAGGTTCGTTGCATGCTCTCTAAGATGATGCTCTCTGGAGCCAATGTACTTATCTTAGATGGTCCAACTAACCACCTTGACCTTGAAAGTATTACTGCTGTGAATGAAGGGCTTATTAAGTTCCAAGGAACAACTCTCTTCACATCTCATGACCATGAGTTTATTCAAACTGTTGCCAATAGAATTATCGATATTGATGGAAAAATCGTTGAAGATAAATATATTAGCTACGATGATTACTTAAGCTTGTCTTAAAATATTTAAAAGCTCCCTTCTTGGGAGCTTTATATTCTCATATCCTCTTACATCCTTTGAGCAATTTTATAAAATGCCTCATAATCAATTCATGAAAAAAATTCTACTTAGTTTGTTAATTGTATTTAATTCCAATGCCGTATGCGTACATGAATATGATATTCAAGGCCATACCCTACTTTCTCAACTTCACACTTTAAATGAGAAAACGACTTTTTATCAAAAAGAAAATGGCACATTTGAAGAGGTAAGTTATTTAAAGAATATACACCCCCATAAGAGCTACCGAATCCAAGAAACACAACCTCATATAAAGAAAGATTATGACGATAGATATATTAAATACTATCAGTACCAAAGGGTTATAGAGTTTTTAAGTGAAATAGGCCCAAGTCTAGAGCAATTAGATTACAAGACAGAAGTTATTGGAAAGAGTTTAGAAAATAGAAACCTCTATTCTATCTTCCCAAAGACTCTTGATCGTTCTAAGCAAGTGATCTTGATGTTTGCACGTCACCATGGAGACGAAGGCACCGCAAATTGGATTGTTGAAGGGTTTTTAAAGAAGGCACTTGCCAGTAAGAAATTTAACGATAAATTTCAAATAGTACTCTACCCTATGATAAATCCTGACGGAGCACAGGCAAAGAGAAGATATAATAAAAAAGGTAGAGACCTAAATAGAAGCTGGGGGTCAACACCATCAAAGTCCTATGATGAAATCAAGACCATTCAAAATCACTTAAATAAAGTCTTACTTTCTAAAACAAAGCCAATTATAGCGCTAGATATGCATGGATCTTTTACTGAAGATTTTATCTATAGAGTTTCAAAGAGTTTTGCAGGAAAAGATTTTTTTAACTTACAGCAAGAATTTATTTCTAGTTTGTCAGAAAGAGATCAATGGCAGGCAGGACAGTACAATGTATCTAATGGTCACAAAAAAATGTCTAGAATACTTTTAGTGAGAGACTTTAATATCAACTCTCTGACTCATGAATCAATTCGAGACATTCCCCTAACTAGAAATAGAACTCTACAACACCTAGAAGATCAAGGTAGAGCAATAGTTGATACGCTTATAGCGCTTTACTAATTCTACTAGTCCAAAAGTCTACTTTAGTGTGCTCAAATTCATTTGAGCATTCTGTTCCCCAAATTGGACCAGGCCATGCTCTATCAGTCTTTTTACGTCCTATGACGTGAATATGAAGCTGAGGAACAATATTTCCTAAACTACCAATATTAACTTTATCGTATCCCATTTCTTTTAAAAGCTTTGTGAGTAAGCTAATTTCTTTAGTTAGCTCAACTTGTTGCTCTTCAGATAGATCTGACCACTCAATCATGTTTTCAATTAATGGAATAAGGACAAACCAGTCAACATCACCATCTTTTAAGAGGCGAAGCTCGCTCAGCTTAAGCGTCATAAGAAATTCTGAGTCCTTAGAAATTCTTTCATTAATTTTCATTCTTTGACCTACTAATTATAAAATGCTTTTATTATGTGATTATTATACACAATCCAAAGGGAAAATATGCTTAATCAACAATTAATTTTTGTACCTTGCCTTATACTTATTATAACTACTTTCCTAGTCCTTATTACTATGTTCAGCAGGAGAATAAAGTATATTAAAAGTGGCAAGATAAAGCCTTCCCATTTTAAAACACATGACACGGATCAAAAAGAGTCTGCGAAAACAGTTCAAGCTCAAAGAAACTTTGCAAATCTTCAAGAGGCCCCACCAATTTTCTACATTCTCTGTCTTATAACCTACGTAACAGGGAACGTGAATGAGTTGATGATAGGACTTTCGTGGGCATTTCTTATTTTTAGATTAGTGCATACTCTCATTCACATTACATCAAATAAGCTACCTGCAAGAATGTTCTCTTTTGCTCTTTCATGGCTAGTAGTAATTGTAATGAGTGCAATACTCATTATAAAAGTCATATAACTTTTTGAACTAGAAACGAGAGAGATTCTCCAGAGAAATCTCTCTTTTCAACCTTTAGCTTAATCTCTTCAAAAGAATGCTTTCTCTTATCATAGAGAACGACAACACTAGTATCTCCGACTGATAAGAAGTTACTCTCCCCATACTCTGTATAACGAGTTGCTCCTATTCCAATAAAAAAGTGCTGAGGCATTCCACACTCAGAAATATAAGATCCAATATTTTCAGCTGGCCCAACATCGACTTGATTATTGAATTTATCAATACACCAATTTAATAATTTCTCATGAAAATATGAATAACTTAGAACATCACTATCTTCACCATAGACATTAACAACATCATTTTTAATGTGAAAACTGGCTATTTTATAATGATCTAGAATTCCTCCAAGAGAGAATGTATCAATATCTATAACTGACTCAGAAATACCTTTTGAGCATTCCCCCCAATTCTTCTTTTCACTAATTTTTTTTGCCCCAGGACGTCTTATAGAGCAATCATTATAGGCCGCAAACTTAGTTGGAGTTAGTGTCTTTATCTTTCCATCTTGATAGACGACATCACAAAAAATACCAACTTCTGGCTCAATCTGAACATCGTATTCAGTTTGTGGCATTTTTATAAATTCAGAAGATATTGGATATATTGATAGAAATGAATCTTCTTTTTTACTTAGGTAGAAAGGAAAGATCGCTTTTGGTTGAATCTCTTCAGTAACTGCAATATTTTTAAAATCACTTGCTTCATTTGCCTGCTCTAAATGTCCTGCAAAGTTACCAGCGACACCAAACCCTAATATTGTTTTTAAATTCATAATTTACTCTTATAGTTTTGAGGTTTTCTTTAATAATAACATTATTTCTTCAATTTTTTCATCACTCTTAGTTTTATCACCAGTAGAGATAGCGTCCTTAACACAAGTATTTAGATGATTCTCAAGTATCTCTAACTCCAATGACTTTATAGCACTTCGAATGGCCTTAGTTTGAGTAAGGATATCAATACAGTACTTCTCACTATCAATCATTGTTGAAATGGCCTTAATTTGCCCTTCTACCCGGCTAACTCGATTCTTTAGTTTCTTATGTCCCTCTTCATTCATTTTCATACTAAAGTCCTTATTCGAAGACTGTTTAATACTACAGAAATAGAACTAAGCCCCATAGCAACACTTGCTAAAACAGGAGGCATCATAGGCCCATCAAAGATAACTAAGACTCCTGCCGCCACAGGTATAAGGAGAGAGTTATATATTAATGACAAGAAGAGATTTTGCTTAATGACATTCATAGTTCCTTCTGCAAGATCTAAGAAAGAAATAACTTTTTCAATATCACCGTTTACAATTGTTACATCAGAAGTTGATATTGCAATATCTGTCCCTGTCCCCATAGCAATCGAGAGATCAGCTTTTGCCAGTGCTGGCGCATCATTTATACCATCTCCCACCATTGCCACTCGTAAATTACTCTTTTGGATTTCTTCAATGATCTTAGCTTTCTCAATTGGTAAAGTATTTGCTCTAATATGATCAAGTCCTAGCTCTTCTCTAACAGCATTGCCGACGACTTCATTATCACCAGTGATCAGCCATGTCTCAATTCCTCTCGCCCTAAGGTTTTGAATCATGCTTTTACCATTAGATTTAATTTTATCCCCTACAATTAATTTTCCAATATATATTCCATTCTTTGCAATATAGATATAACTACCAACGAAAGCAGAACCGTGATCAATGAGATCAACATTAAATTTATCTAATATCTTCTTATTACCAATTACATAACTAGAACCTGAGATATCTGCTTCAATCCCCATTCCTTTGTGTATCTCAAAGAAGTCGGGCTCACTTAATTCTAAACCATTTTCAATTGAATAGTTAATAACAGCTTTAGCAAGAGGATGCTCGGACAGTCTCTCAATAGAGGCGACATCTGCTAAAACAGAGTCGTAGTCATTTCCATTGAGTAATGAATAATTTATAACTTGAGGCTTACCTTCAGTAAGAGTTCCTGTTTTATCAAATACAATCGCATCAATATTACATGCTTTCTCTAGGACCTCTCCTCCCCCAATGAGCTGTCCTTTTAAAGATGCTCTTCCTGTTGCAACGACAACAGCAGTAGGAGTTGCTAACCCTAAAGCACATGGGCAAGCAATAACAAGTACAGCAATAAAGTTAGAGACAGCATTCCCCCATAGGTTCTCTTTTCCAAAGACTAACCAAAAAGTGAGAGTTAAGAGAGCAAATATGAGAACGGCCGGTGTGAAGTATGAGCTTATTCGATCAGCGTATCTCTGTATTTCAGGTTTATTATTCTGGGCACTCTCTACAAAAGCGACAATATGCGAGAGAAATGTATCACTTCCTACTTTTGTAGCATTAAACTCAATAAAGCTATCTCCATTAATAGTACCTCCGAAGACTTTATCCCCAGCATTCTTTATGACAGGAAGAGGTTCACCTGAAAGCATTGACTCATCGACAGCGCTACTTCCTTTCATAACTTTTCCATCTACTGGGAACTTTCCACCAGGAAGAACACGAATGACATCTCCAAGAGAGACTTCGCTAATATCAACTTCTTTATATTCCTCACCCTTTAAAACAAGAGCTTTCTTAGCACTTAACTGAAGTAGAGAGTTTAGAGCATCCTTAGATTTTTTCTTAGCTTTTTCCTCAAAGTAATTTCCAAGAAATACAAATGAGATAATAAACCCTACTGCTTCAAAGTATACTTTTTGAGTTAATCCCCATGAAATAGACTGGTCGTTAAAGAATGTAATAAATGTTGAGTATAGAAATGCAGAGCTAGTTCCTAGACCTATTAGAGTATTCATATTAGATCTTCCAGTTCTAAAGAATACTAATAGGGCACTTTGAAACTTTCGACCAATGAAAATCCATATTGGAAATGCCAATATAAATTGTAAGATATAGTTAATTTTAATAGAAAAGACACTCTTCAAAGGTCCCATCTCGAGAGAAAATAAAAAGATAGATAAAATAAATGAAATCCAAAATAACTTAATACCTTTATCACTCTCACTATTTTCACTATCTTCAGGAGACACTTCATAGCCTAATTCTTTAATTTTATCAGTGACAGATCTTTGAATGTCCTCGTTTAAAATGTGAAAGCTAGCACCTTCTGTTGCCAAGTTTACCGATACCTTTGTTACTCCATAGAGCTTAGAGACTTCGTTTTCAATTGAAGAAACACAACTCGCGCAACTCATTCCTTTAATTTTTACATTTAGTTTCACTTTATACTCTTAACGACTTAGGTATTGTGAATCCCAATTCTTCAATTGAGTTCTTAATTTCGACTGTAGACGTTTCTTCACTACACTCTAGTACTACTGACTTCTCATTTAGATCTATATCAACTTTAGAAATATTCTCTTGAGCGAGAAGAGACTTTTCAATCTTTCCCTTACATGCTCCACACTTCATTCCTTCAACTAAAAAACCTAACTTCTTCATTGTAACCTCCATATACCCCCAAGGGTATATTTAAAAAATATGAATGTCCATAAATTCCTTACAAATACAATAAATCTTACATAGACAAAACACTAGATTGACTCGCCCTAGCATAAATACTAGATTCGGCGCTATGACAAAGCCAAATGACTATATTCTCGTTAATGATGTAAACTGCCATGTTAAACGTAGAGCAGAGATTCTAGAAAAATACCCTAGAGTTAAAGAGCTTTATGGCACTAATCCATTCTCGGCCCTTTATATAGTTCTTATTATTGTGCTTCAGTACATTATCGCTTACATAGTCCCTTCTCAGCCATGGTGGGTAATACTTATTCTGAGCTACACAATTGGCGCTGTGGCCAATCATGCACTGTATGTGATGATTCATGAATGCTGTCACAACACAGTCTTTAAAAAGACATTTTACAATAAAGTTATGGGGATTATTTGTGACCTTCCACTAGTCCTTCCTTCGGCCATGGGTTTTAGAAAGTATCATATGATCCATCATAAACATCTTGGTGAGTATTCTTATGACCCAGATATCACAAGCCGAACAGAAGCAAATATAGTTGGAAATAACTCATTTTTAAAAGCAATGTGGTTGATGCTCTTTTCTCTTTCACAAGCTCTTCGCCCACTAAAAGTAAAGTACTATAAACCATTAGATAGATGGACAGCGATTAATACGGTTGTCATCCTTATCGTAAATTTTCTTATTTATAAATATCTAGGCCCAGCTGCACTTGCCTATTTGGCACTCTCAACTCTCTTTGCACTTGGGCTTCACCCTCTTGGTGGAAGATGGATTCAAGAGCATTATATAACAAAAGAGGGACAAGAGACTTACTCCTACTATGGAGTTTTAAATAAGTTAACTTTCAATATGGGATTTCATAACGAGCATCATGACTTCATGCATATTCCATGGAGTAGACTACCAAAACTAAAGAAACTAGCTCCTGAGTATTACGACACACTAAAGTCTTATAATTCATGGACTAAGGTATTATTAAACTTCATTTTCAATCCAGAAATGGATTCATATAAGAGAATTATTCATCCCGATCGCCACCCTAAGCACCTAATAAAATAGAGAATAACCCTCAGCTATAGATAAATATATTCTCTTGAGCTATAATATTCTTAGAGCTACTCATTAGTAATTCTAGGAAGAGAGGAATATTTGAATAATAGTTCAGAGCCTACTCACGCACCAGTCCCCTTATCAAAAATAATTCCCAATCAGGAATTGTGCGCAGATATATACCTCTTAATTAATGAAAAATATTTAAAGTATAAAAATGCTGGAGAACAAATAGGCAAACAGAGATACGATGAATTTTTAAACAAAGACTTAAAAGAAGTTTATATACTCATTGGTGATATCCCAAGTTTTATAGAGTGGATGAAGACTTCAAAAGAAGACTCCATCAATGAGCTAGTCGCCGAAGTTGGTGAAGAAAATAGAGAATTAGTTGAGACAAGAGAAGAGATTAAAGAAACAGTCTATGAAGTTTTTGCAGACAGAGAAATAAACTCAGCAGTAGTTGAACACCTTCAAAATGTTACAGAGAATTTTATTAATAAGGCCAAGCAAATGAAGGAGAGCTCATCAATACTTGCTAAGCTTGTTAAGCATAACCGCTCACTTGCTGATCACAGTGTAAATGTAGCAAACCTCTCTATCTATTTAGCAATGAGCCTCGGTCATGGTCATCAACTTGTCCTAGAGAATATATACCTAGGAGCACTACTTCACGATTATGGTAAAGCAAAAATCCCTTCGAAGGTTCTAGATAACCCTAGTGGAAGCCTTTATCAGCAAGCAATTGAATTTCATCCTATCAAAGGAGCAAAGTCAGCTAGATCAATTCCATCTATAAAAGACCCTGTTGCAGTAATTATTGAACAGCACCATGAGCAATATAATGGCAAAGGCTTTCCTAAAGGCCTAGCAGGAAAAGATATCTATGAGTTGTCTCAAATTGTAGCTCTTGCAAATCACTACGATAATACATGTGATGAAAATGCAAACATGAGTGAAAGTCAAAAAGTACGAGCGGCGATAAAGAAAATTGAATATGACCGAGGAAAGATGTTCAATCCTGATATTTTAGATAGAGCTGTAGACGCTCTTAAGCTAGCTTTTGGAAATTATAAAAGATAATTGAGAGTCTCTAAGTAAGACTCTCCTATTTAAACTAAGACTTGGCCGGAGCTTTTTTCTTACCTGCAAACCTTCTCTTATTAGGTGTACTAGGCTTAACAACCTTCTTCTTAGAATTGTTTTGCTTAGGCTTTCCTTTAGATTTCTTTTTTAAATTAGGATTTTGTAATTTCTTAGCCGGATTATTAACTGGGGCAACTCTAGGAGGAGCTCCAAAGAAAGGATGATCTTTAACTTCTTGAATTTTATAACCAACAAGCTTTTCAACAGCTTTAAAGTATTTCATCTCACTTGGGTCACAAAACATCATTGCACTTCCCTCTCGACCTGCTCTTGCAGTTCTACCTATACGGTGAACATAACTTTCAGCATCTAAAGGAACGTCATAGTTTATAACGTGACTAACACTATCAACATCAATTCCCCTTGCTGCAATATCTGTTGCAACGAGAACTTTAATCTCTCTATCTCTAAAGGCCTTAAGAGCTTTTTCTCTTGCACCTTGTGATCTATTGCTATGAATAGAGGCACATTGAAAACCTGCACGATCTAAATGCTTAGCAACTCTATCTGCTCCGTACTTAGTTTTAGTAAAAACTAAAACACTTTCTGACTCATGACTTTTAAGTATATCTATTAACAGTAAAGGTTTATTAGATCTATCTAAGTGATAGGCCCTCTGCTCAATGACTTCAACAGGAGTAGAAGCAGGTGTAACCTCAACAGTAATAGGATCTCTAAGAATTGTTCCAGCAAGATTTGAAATATCTTTTGGCATAGTTGCAGAGAAAAACAATGATTGCCTCTTCTTAGGTAACTTAGCTATAACTCTTTCAATATCTCGAATGAAACCCATATCTAACATTCTATCAGCTTCATCTAAAACAAAGATTTCAAGTTGATCTAACTTTACATGACCTTTTGTCATAAGGTCTAAGAGTCGACCTGGAGTCGCAATTAAAATATCAACACCAGTTGAAAGTCTTCTGACCTGACTAAGTGGACCAACGCCCCCAAATACAACAGTGGACTTTAACTTTGTTTTCTTTGAATAAACTTCAACATTATCATTTATCTGGTTAGCGAGTTCTCGCGTAGGAGTTAAAATAAGGGCACGAACCCTCTTACTCATAAGCTTGACGTCACTCTCGACTAAATTCTCAATAATAGGAATACTAAACGCAGCTGTTTTACCAGTTCCCGTTTGAGCGATCCCCAAAAGGTCTCTCTTCTTTAAGATAGGTGGAATTGCTTCTCTTTGAATATCCGTAGGAGTATCGTAGCCTTTTTCTTTCAATGTTTCTAAAAGAGATTGGCTTAAGTTGAGGTCTTTGAATTGAGTCATTATTTACCAGAGAAAAATTTGCAAAAAAAAAGGAGATCAAGTTGATCTCCCTTCTATTTAATCATTAAAAATAAAGTATTACTTGCGAGATACGTTTACTGCACAAGGTCCTTTAAGGCCTTCACCTACTTCAAATTCAACTGAGTCACCCTCATTAAGAGGACCACTTTGAATACCAGTGATGTGAACAAAAATGTCCTTTCCACCGTTATCTGGAGTAATGAATCCAAAACCTTTTTCTTGATCAAAAAACTTAACTTTACCTGTTTCCATAAAAAATATCCTTAAACGTATTCGCGTTGCTATGAAATATAGCAACTTTTCAATATTCATATTTATAGTATCATCCGGTATATAAAGCAATGATAAAAAAACAATATTTACCGTAAACTGAAAACGCAACGCAAAAAGTCATTCCAACAACATAAAAACTATTGACTATCTATTTTTTTTTATAATTATTCTAGTGAGTTAGAGCAAGCACCGATGATTACATCAACTGCTAGGCAAAGGTGTGACAAATTCCAAACAGTAGTGAAATTAATACAATTCTGCTCTGAAACTAAAGGCAAATGTATAAATCCGAGATGAGTTTTAATATTTTTTGTTGAATTAAGGCCTTTAAAAAAGAGTTCATTACAAATATAAGTGCCTGCAGAGTTAGAAATTTCAGCTTCTATTCCACGCTCTCCTAAATCCTTTAATATCTTCTTAATAGGAAGAGTTGAAAAGAGTGCATTCTCCTCATTCTCAATAATTCTCTGATCAATGATCTGTTTGCCTAAGTTATCTTCAATAGGAAAGTCATATAAATTTAAGGCCACTCTCTCTATAGAAATGCGACTTCTCTTAGAAGCCTGCCCAAGAAGGATGACATAGTCATACTCGACCTCTGTCATTTTCTTTTGCAGGTAAGAAAAGCACTTATTATTTTCAACGGGAAGTAGAAGTGTATCAATCTTAGGGTTTGCTTTAAGCTCTTGTAGAACAAGCTCAGTACAGTTAGTACTTATACTCCCAAAAGGTTCAAAACCAGTGACCAAGACTTTCATTCATCCCCCTTCTATTTAATGAATAGAACTATGCTCTCATACGTGTTAAATTAGTCCAATGAAATTTAAAAACAGTATAGAAAAAGATGAAATAAATAAATTAGAAATGCTCAAGTTCAAGGGGAATATCCATCTTGTAACAGATGAAGCTGAAGCCATTAGAATTGCAAAGGAGCTTTCTAAAGAGAAAATTCTAGGTTTTGACACAGAAACTAGACCGAGTTTTAAAAAGGGTGAGAACTACGATGTTGCCCTTCTACAACTATCTACAGATAACGATGCCTACTTATTTCGTCTCAATCAAATGACATTTCCAAAAGAGCTAGCAGAACTACTTGCTGATTCTAATATAGTGAAGGCCGGAGTAGCCGTTAGGGATGATATCAAATCGCTTCAAAAGCTTTCACCTTTCAAAGAAGAAAGTTTTTGTGAACTACAAGATTTTGCTAAGAAGCTAAACGTTAAGAACTTTGGACTCAGAGCTCTTTGCGCCATCTTCCTAAACTACCGACTTTCTAAAAGAGCAAAGATTACAAACTGGGAACAACCAACACTTACTGAGGCCCAAATCCACTACGCTGCTTGTGACGCGTGGGTTGGACTTCAAATATATAAGCAAATGATGAGTGTAGAGGCCTAAAAGTCTTTACCCATCAATGTCTTTCTTCCATCGGCCTTAGCATTTACTATTGCTCTATCACATTCTCTTCTAATTATATGAGAAAGAGCTTCACTAACATCACCAGATGTATTTAAATCAGCACTTGCTTTCACGTAGGCCTTAAGTTTTGAAACAACTACTAGAATATCTTCTGGAACTCCTTCGCTAGAGCTTACAGTCGTTGTAGAAGGCTTTGATCCAACGATTCTAACTTTAGGGGCACTCTCCCACTCGGCTTTTGAAGGTGAATGATATTCTTCAGCCCATGCACTTTTGTGGTTTAGAGTTGAGCTATGTAGACCCCAGCAATCAACAGAACAGAACTGTGCAGGAGCTCGCTTCTTGTCACATGAAGAGACTGAACATTTATAGTATTTAGTTGAAAAGTTGATTTCGTTTTTACAAACGATACATTTACGCCAAAAGTTTTGATCCATAATTTTCTCCATTTAATAGAGAAATTATAGCATAGGAGCGTTCTCGAAGGTAACTAGTCCTAATTCACCCTTTCTAAAGTCAGAAAGAACTGTTGCAAAAGTTCTATCGAAGTCAGCAACACCCTTCTTCTTGATAAATCCTCTAGTAAATGAAATCTGCTCTAGAACTTCACCAGTAGTTGAAGCAAGCTCATCTATAGAATAGCGCTCTGATAATATTTCTGGAAAATTCTTCAATAGATACTCGACCACAAAACAACAAACTTCTTCTTGCCCTAAAATAGAGTCTCTAATGGCATGAGTAGCACATAACCACATTCCCTCTTGCCGTGTATCGATTCGACGAGGCATAATTCCAGGAGTATCTAATAGCTCCATATCCGCATCAATTTTTATCCATTGCTGTTGTTGAGTTAGACCTGGCTTATCACCACACTTTGCTGATTTTTTTCCACGCAGGGAATTTATCAAAGTAGACTTACCAGTATTTGGAAGTCCTACCATCATCATTCTAAACTTCCTGATCTTATCCCCAGACCCACCAGATGCAATTCTATTAGCAATCACAATCTCTCGCGCTTTATCTGTAATAAGCTTTACTGCATTACGGTCAAGTGCATTGATGAAGATATAATTCTTCTCATTTTCTTCAAACCACTTCTTCCACTCTTCAAGTTTACTAGGATCTGATAAATTCACTTTATTTAAAACAACTAGTCGACACTTATTACCGACTAATTTCTTTAGGTCTTCATTTCCTGAAAGTAGAGGAATTCTAGCATCCCTAAGCTCAAGAATAATATCCACCATTTTTAACTTATCACCAACTTGCCTCATGGCCTTTGCCATGTGACCTGGAAACCAGTTAAATGCTTTAGTGTGATCTCTATATTCTGTTAATGTGACATCTTCAGAATAACTTCTCTTAACTTTCTTTGCCATTGTATCCTCTAATATTTACTTTCAAGTAGTTATCGGCCTAGAGTTCGATTATCAACTAATCCCCACTAAACTTTGAAATAAATACAAGTTAAATAGAGTAAATAGCTTAAATTATAGAGTTATGCTAGAAGTTCTTAATGAATACATTAAAGAACTTAAAGAGATACCCAACGATAAAGAATAACCCCCTTCAAGCATGGGATGCTTCCGATGAACTCGTCCTCTCAGAGGTCGACACACCAAAGTATTTAAATCTCCAAAAGGTTCTTATTCTAAATGATAGCTTTGGAGCACTTTCATATGGACTTCAAGCTAGAGACGTCACAACCTACTCAGACTCATTTGTTTCAACAAAGGCAATAGCTTCAAATATTGAGCAGAGAATATCTCTACGCTCTGATTTAAAAAGAATTGCAGGTAACTACGAATTAGTCATTCTTAAACTTCCTAAGAATCTTTCATTTATGGAAGATATACTTATAGAATTATCGAACTTCTTAGACAAAGATACTCCCATCATTTTCTCAGGAATGATTAAGCATATGTCCTCAGGTCATTTTGATTTAATCAATAAGTACATAGGTGAAACCTCAACTTCATTAGGAAAAAAGAAGGCCAGACTAATCTACGCGAGCTTCACTAAGGGTCCTGCAGTTAGTCCCTATCCCATTTCACTAAAGATTGACGAGTGGAGTACTCCGCTAGTAAATGAAAGTAACCTCTTCTCGAGAGAGAAACTTGATATTGGAACGAGATTCTTCCTTGAGAATATACCATCAGGAAATTTCACTAAAATTTTAGACCTAGGCTGTGCCAATGGGATCGTCGGTCTAAATGCCAAGAAGAAAAATCCAGATGCAAAGATAGTATTTGTAGATGATTCTTATATGGCTATCAAAAGTTCAAAAGAAAACTATAATAACTCATTTGAAGATAGCGCTGATTACTTTTGGACTAACTGCTACGAACAGAGTGACCTTCCCCAAATTGATCTAGTCCTTTGTAACCCTCCATTTCACCAAGGAACGACTATTGGAGACTTCATTGCTTGGCAAATGTTTAATGATGCTAAGAAGAAGCTTCAGCGAGGAGGAAAAATGATAGTTATTGGCAATGGACACTTACGCTATGACTTAAAGCTAAAAAAGATCTTTGGAAATTGCACTGTCATTAACCAGAATAAGAAGTTCATGATTCTAGAGTCATTTAGACAATAAGCTAGTAAGAACATGATCTTGCCACTTACCATCTATCTTTAAATAGCTCTTTGCTATTCCGTGCTCTTCAAACCCTAGCCTCTCTAATAGCTTGCGGCTTTTAGTATTGGATGGAATCACATTAGCTTCAATACGATGTATCTTGAATTCATTGAAAATGACTTGTATTAGAGCATCTAAGGCCTCAGACATATAACCCTTGCCTTCATACTCATGATCTAATTTATAGCCTAGCCTGCAGTTTTGAAAAGATCCTCTTTCAACATTAGTAAAATTACATCTTCCAATGAGCTCTCCACTCTTAGTGAATAAACAAGCCTTTAAGGATTGTTGCTTACTATATTCAAGCTTATATTTTGAGATTCTTTCAGACCAAAACTCAGTGTCCATAAAGTTATTTGGCTGCTTTGGAGACCAAGGAGAGAGGTGGTCATGATTTCTTTTGTAAAAATGGATTATAGAGCTAGCATCACTAATCTCTGCTAATCTTATATTTAGACGTTTTGTTTCTATTTTCATATTCTCTCCTATGCTATTATAAGAGAGGAATAGAAATATCCCTAGTAAAGTAATGTTAGGATTAGGTTGGCCAGGAATAGATTTACAATGAGTTACAACATAAAAGAAATGAATATTGTTTTCTATGATGGAGACTGTGGTCTTTGCAACAGCTTTGTTAAACTTATTCTTAAATATGAAAAATCTAGTATCTTATATTTTTGCCCACTAGACTCTGATATAGCAAAAGAGAATATCAAAAATTTATCTACCGACACAGTTATCTATCTTCAAAATGGAAAAGAGCACTATAGATCAGAAGCCGCACTACTTATTCTAAAAGAGATGAAATGGCCCCTATCGATGACCTACTACCTTAGAGTCATTCCACTCTTTATAAGAGACTGTGTATATAAGTTAATAGCAAATAATAGACATAGGTTCTTTAAAGGAAATACTGAATGTCTCTTTCTTGACAATGAAACGAAGAAAAGATTTCTATAATTTAAAATCTACAGTTTAGAACAACTCGCATTCCTGACCAGATAAGAGATGGTCTCCATAGAGACTTATAGATTACTTTCTTAACAGCAAATCGGTCTCTACGGCTCAACTCACAGTAACCAGTATTTACATAACAAGGCACATGCGCCCTAAATTGTTCACGCTTAAACTCTTTACAACTTACTGCTTCAGACTTATCTAAGTTATCAATAAGACACTCTCTAACATCGTTTAGCCACTTTCTACCTTTCTTAGAGAACCGATAATCTTGCTCTGAGAACTTTAGACAGTACTTTTTTCCAAACCCAAGAAGATAGCCCTTTTTCCCACAGTGCCTCTGCTCTTCAACACATGAATAGTACTCACAGTCGTTATCCATCGTCTCACAGGACTCAGCAAAGGCCCAAGAAGAGCTGAAAATTAGAATAATTAAAAAAAGGAATTTGTTCATTCACTAGTCTTATCACAGCTCATCAAAAATACACTGACTTTTGAACTATTTACTCTATGAACTACAGCTTAACATTGAACATCCCGCCTTCTGCGCAGCCCACTTAGGTCTTTTAACAAAGAACTTATCTCCAATCTTTGAATAAGGATCTTTAAGAGCCAAAAAGAGTTCATCAAAGAGAGAAGAGTCTCCTTTCTCTAACTTCTCACTAGCTTCGTGAAGAAGGTAGTTTCGTAAAATAAAGCGAGGATTTGCCTTTCTCATCAACTCGATGGACTCGTCATCACTTAACGAGTCACTAGAGAGTAATTCTTTGTACACCTTAATCATATTATAAAACTGTCTCTCTTGTGATTCAGTAAGATCGATATAGAAACAGTCTTTAAAATGTTTAATTGTTGAGTCCTTACTCTCCCCACTTCGATCAATATCAATTAGGAATTGATAAAAGAGCGTCATATCGACTTCTAACTCATAGAGACAATTCTCCACAGCAATTAAGAACTCTCTTCTGTCCTCAGTATCTAAGTGACTCAGACCAAACTTAGATGACATCATCTTGAAATAATCGTGTTGGTAATAGGATTTAAAATTTTCAACTTCATCTTCTAGAAGCTTTTGATCATTCATCAAAGGCATAAGACTTTCCGAGAATCTTTGAAGATTCCAAAATGCAATTGAAGGCTGGCTTGCAAAAGCATATCTTCTACCTGGCAAGTCTGTTGTATTAGGAGTAAAGGTTGGATCAAAGTTATCAAGAAAAGAAAATGGGCCATAGTCTATAGTTAAACCTAGAGCTGACATATTATCAGTATTCATTACACCATGTACAAAGCCTACTCTCATCCACTCTGCAATCATTCCAGAAGTTCTCTTTGAGACATTTCTGAAAAAATCAACGACCCTATTATCTCCAGAACTAGTAATATCAGGATAAAACTTTTCTACTGTCCAATCCAATAACTTTCTTAGATTATCCTCTTCACCTCTAGCAAAAAGAATTTGAAAGTTTCCAAAACGAAGAAAGCTTGGAGCAACCCTTGCTACAATTGCTCCGTTTTCATAATCAGCATTACCATCATAGAACATATCTCTTAGTACTTTATCTCCTGTATCTACAAGTGATAAAGCTCGAGTAGTAGGAACTCCCAAATAGTACATTGCCTCACTCATAAGGTACTCACGAACAGACGATCTAAGAACAGCTCTTCCATCACCACGCCTTGAATAAGCAGTTCTACCTGATCCTTTTAACTGAACTTCAAATATATGATTATCTTTTTCAATTTCTCCAAGAGTGATCGCCCGCCCATCACCTAACTGATTTGCCCAATGTCCAAATTGATAACCACCATAACAAGCAGCATAGGGAATCATAGAGTTTACCACTCTATTGCCTGATAAAATCTCAACACTCTTACTATCTAATCTACTGTCAAGACCAAGAATCTCTCCTAACTCCACAGAGTAAGAAACAAGCTTTGGTGCAGAAACAGGACTTGGCATGGCCCTAGTATAGAGAACTCCGGGTGTTTGCTTAGGATCTCTACTGACTTTATCAATTCCATTAAAAATATTAACAAAATTATTCTTAAATTCTTTTGAATGTAATTGATTTCCCATAGTCTCCTACTCTTTTCTGTGTTGCTATACACTATTATGTCATAAGTACCATTGTCGAAATATTATTTCTCTAAATGCTTAGAAAATATGAACTCAGCTTAACACTTTCTTAAATATTTAGTATAAAGGATATAAATAAATCAAATTACTGGAGTCATTATGCAATTCAAAGTTAACTCAAGTCTAAATGGAAAAAGTACGGCAAAAGGATTAAATGCCTCTAAAACCGACATCTACATATTTAGTAATGAAAGTGAAAAAAGTGTTCACTCTCTAATTTCTGAACAATTACCAACTTGGCAAAAGTCTACACTAAAGAATGCGAGTAGAACTTCTCTTTCAGGAAAGTCAGGACCAATTTACTTAGAGAAAATAATAACAAAAACATCAAACTCTCATAGTGGGCTTCTAGAGATGAGTCCATACGCAGCCTCGAGAGAACAAATAGGGTCACTTTTTACTACTATTCTTGCTGATAGATCCAAAGAGATTAACTTACACTTTAGCGGTGTTAGCGATGAAGAAGTACTGGGATCAATTGTAGGTCTTGAATTAGCCCTTTACCGCTATGACAAAAAAGAGCTTACAGGTTCTTTTAAATTTACTAGAGATGGAAAGAAGCTGGCAGCAGGCATGATCACTAAAGCAAAGTCTATTGCTCTTGCAGTAAATCAGGCCAGACACTTAGTAAACCTTCCACCAAATGAATTGAATCCTGTTAGCTATGCTAATAGCGTAAAAGACCTTTTTAAAACTAGTAAAACTATTAAGGTAAAAGTTCTTGATGAGAAAAAACTTCAAAAAGAAAATTGCAACCTACTTCTTTCAGTTGGTATGTCTTCAAATAACAAGCCTAGAATAGTTCATCTTCAATATAGACCAAAAGGTGCTCCTAAGAAATCTGTAGCATTAGTTGGTAAAGGGATTACATTCGACTCTGGTGGACTTGATATGAAGGGAGCTGCTGGGATGAGATATATGAAAAAAGATATGGGTGGATCTGCATGTCTTGTTGGTTTTTCAAGATGGCTTGAAACTTCAGGAATTAAGAAAAATGTAGATATCTACCTTTCTCTAGCAGAGAACGCAATCAGTGAACATGCGTCTAGACCAAGTGATATCTTTAAAGCAAGAAATGGACTAACAGTAGAAATACATAATACTGATGCTGAAGGAAGACTTGCTCTTGCTGACGCTATCGACTTAGCACTTGATCTTAAGCCAGAGACTATTATTGATGTTGCAACTTTAACAGGTGCAGGAAAAGTGGCCCTTGGGCAAGATATTGCGAGTTTATTCTCTAATGATGATGAACTTGCTAACAGACTACAGACTTCATCTTCACAAATGGGAGATCTTATCTGGAGGATGCCTCTTTATAACCCTTACTTTGTAGGACTAAGTTCTGATTATGCCGATATGGTGAACTCAGCGAGTGGTCACGGTGGAGCTATTACTGCAGCTTTATTCCTAGAGAAGTTTGTAGGTAAAACAAAGTGGGCACATTTAGATATCTTCTCTTGGACTAATGGTTCAAAACCAAGTCTTGTTCAAAAAGGTGGAAGTGGTCAAGGTGTTGAAACTTTAATTGGATATTTTTCAAAATAGAAAATAAAAAGGCCTTCAGAAATGAAGGCCTTATTACTTATTTATTTAAAGTACTGTTTAGAAGTTTCTTTTAAAATAACTTCTAGGTAACTCTAATAGTTCTAGATTAGATATTTTATCTCCAACCTTATCTAAAGTAACTGCAATAAGAGTTCCCTTATTATGTCCGATAACAAAGACTTCATATTCTTTTTCATCTACAACAACTAGGTGTTCACCAAACTTTCTCCAGTCATCATCACTTGCATTTTGATCAGTAAAAAGCTCTGTGCCAAGAGGTGTTCTAAATCTATATGAACATACAAGGTTTGCTGATAAAATCATCGCCTCATGTTCAGAAAGGCCTTTAATTCTAGATTTACTTCTAAAGTAATCAATAGTGTAACTCAAAAGAAAGCTATCTTTCTCAGTTAACTTATAAAGAAAGTCTTCATGTCCTTCTAGTCTATCCTTACGATTCAACTTAACTGGTGATACAAAAACAAATCCACTTGGATGAATAATTTTTGCTGTTTCACTAGGCTTAGATGATATTTGCCATGCCCAATCAGTGCTTGGAAATTTTGGAGATCCGGCCATACTACTTCTTCGCCTCAAGTTCAGCTAGTTCTTCTTCGATTAGCTCTTTATCAATTTTTGGAACGAGTGCGACGACTTCTTCTGTAAGGTGATGACCATTTTTGAATACATCATCAATAACAGAGATATCTCCGCTGTAGATTCTCATTTGCTGCTCTTCACTTAAGATATCTTTATAGTGGTTTAAAATACTTGCAGAGAGCTCAGGAAGAAATGGCTTCATAATCACACCAAGGCACATTGCATAGATAGAAGAATATGCAAGAGTTTGGCCTGCAAGATCCTTATCTTCTTTAATCTGCGCCCAAGGAGCATTGTCAGAGAAGAAGTTATTAGCACTTTGACCAATGAACATAACCTTCTCAATCCCCTTTTTAACAGAGTATCCATCAATCAGCTCATTGAGCTCTTTTATATCTGCTGATAATTTTGTAGCAGCTTCTGAACCAGTGAATCCCTTGTAGTATTCAGCAGGCATTCCCTCGTTCCAATTCTTTTGAGTGAACTTAAGGCATCTATTTAAGAAGTTACCAATATTATTTGCTAGCTCATTATTTACTTTCGCTTGTAGCTGCTCCCAACTAAAGCTTGAGTCCGTTTGCTCAGGAAGAATTGAAAGTAGGTAATATCTCAGAGCATTTTGCCCAAACTTAGAAACGGCCTTAGCCGCATCTACGTAGTGTCCAGTTGATTTAGAGAATTGCTTACCTTCTAGGTTTAAAAATTGATTAGCAGGAACTTGATCCGCAGGCTTACATATTCCAGAAGCCATACTCATTGTTGGAAAAATAACAGTATGAAAAATAATATTATCCTTACCAATGAAGTGAGTGAGCTCTACATCATCACTATTCCACCAATCTTTAAGGTAATCCTCTTTAGAGCCAGTATCTTCTAAGAACCTCTTTGTATTTGATACATATCCAATAGGAGCATCAAACCAAACATATAGCTTTTTTCCTTCAGTATTTGGAAGTGGAACATCAATACCCCAATCAATATCTCTAGTGATTGCTCTATCGTGAAGATTCTCTTTCGTTAAGCTATCAACGTAAGGATAAACAGTCTTTCTCCACGTATCACTCTTTGTTCCTAACCATTTTCTATATTCAGTATGATACTTAGACAGACAAATATAATATTGAGTCACTGTAACTTCAGAAATATTATTACTTCCACAAATTTTACATTCTGTTTTAGTAAGTTTTACTGGGTCTATAAATTCACCACAATTAGGACACTCATCCCCTCTTGCATGCTCATAATCACACTTGTAACAAGTTCCCTCTACAAATCTGTCAGGTAGATGATTGTTACAATCATTACAATAAAGTTGTTGAGAGTCTTTGGGCTCTATATAACCTTTTTCATGAAGATTTTTAAACCACTTGATCACTTCTTCTCTGTGGTAATCAGCAGAAGTCTGTCCAAAGAAATCGAAGTCTACTCCAAAGTCTTTAAATAACTCTCCATGCTCTTTATGCCACTGATTCACATATTCTTGGTAGTCTTGACCAACTTTTTTAGCATTAAGCATAATGGCAACACCATGCTCATCAGATCCACTTATAAATAAGGTCTTATGACCCTGTAGTTTTCTGTGTCTATTGTAAACATCTGAAGCTAAATAAGCTCCGGCCATGTGTCCAAAATGTATAGGTCCATTGGCATAAGGTAGTGCCGCAGTGATAAGAAATTTCTTCTTTTGCATTAAGTAGCTCCAAATATAAATAATCAGAAGAAAATTTAGCAAAATTGAGGGAATATTGCTATAACTTCTGCCATTAACACAGTGAGAAAATCATGGCAGTAAAAATACCTAATAAGTCATTTCTATCATTCACCTACAAGCAGTGCGTAAATACTCTGTGGAGGGCCTTCAGACAGGTTGAAGATCACTGGGACAGAGAGTCTATACGAGTTGACGCATTAAATATTCTAAAAGGTAATCTCAATACTTTAACTTCACATGAAGATAAATTATTGTCTACTCTGGCTCAGGAGCTACTAGAGATATACCCAGAAGACCCAGAGTCACTTCAAATTCTTCTTATGAAGCTTGAAAGACTAGATCAGAAAGATTTAAAAGATAGCGACTTTATTATTTCTACGATTGATGACTTTGCAAAAGTTAACGAAAATCCAAGCCCTATCCACCTCGTATTAGATAATCTAAGAAGCTCATTCAATGTTGGTAGTTTATTTAGAACGGCCGAAGCGATAGGAATTAAAGAAATACACTTATGTGGCTACACCCCTACTCCAGAGAATTCTAAAACTGCAAAGTCTGCCCTAGGTACAGATAAGTGGATTAATTGGAAGTACTGGGAGTCTTCTCTAGAGTGTATTGATTCACTCAAAGAGCAAGGTGTTGAAATCTTGGCATTTGAGACTGAACAAAATGCAAACTCACTTTCAAAAATACAAAAAATAGGCCAATGTGCCGTTGTTCTTGGTAACGAGAAATATGGTTTAAACCAGAGTGTACTTAGACGTGCAGACCAGATCTTAAAAATTGATCTAGGTGGAAAGAAGAACTCACTCAATGTTGGAACATGTGGTGCAATCGCCATGTATCATTTATCAGAAGTTATAGCGGAGTAATCGTGAAATTTATCTCATCAGTAATATTATTATTTCTTTCAATTCAGTCTCAGGCCTTTAATGATTTTCAAGTAGGAGATGTCATTCTTCTAGACCTTGATTGTAGAAGCTGCGAAATTATTGAAGATGAAAGCAAAGGAAGATTTTCTCATTCAGGTGTTATTATTTCTGATGGGAAAGAGTTATTTGCGGCACAGTCCCTAGGGTTTGTTCATCACATGCCAGTAAAAAAGTTTTTAAAATACACTGATAAGTATGTTGTAGTTCGCCCTACAGTAAATACAGAAAGCTTCAAGAAGTATCACTGGGATGTATATAAGAGTGAATACTATATGACTCCATTTGACAGTGACTATAGATGGGATGATCAGACACTTTATTGCTCAGAGTTTTTATTCAAATTTATGGATAGATTTATGAAATTTAAAGATTTAACATCCGCGCCAATGGACTTCACAAGAAATTGGGATTATTGGGCGAGTCACTTTAGAAATGGCCCTCCACAAGACTTAGAGGGCATATCACCTAATGACTTCTATAGAACTAGTGACTTTAAAGTCATCTATGATTCACAGAAGTAATTACTTTAAGGAAGCCTGAACCATTTGAGAAAGCTCTTTTCCATTAAAACGTCCTTTCGTTTTAGATGAAACTGCTCCCATTAGGCTTCCCATATTTGGGTTATCCTGAGTACTCTTTGCCTCATCAATCATCGCTTGAACTTCTTCTTTAGTAAGTTGCTTTGGAAGAAACTCACTTAAAACTTTTACTTCAGCTTCAAGATCATTGCGTTGATCACTCCCCTCAGGGTACATGCTCATAGAGTCTTTCATTTTCTTTGCATATGAAATAACAATATCCATTTCTGCTACAGGTTTCTTAGCAGTTTCATTTTCAATAAATAATTTCTTTAAGTATCTTAGCGCGTTTAGACGAACCTTATCTTTTGCTTTCATCGCCGCGATAATTTGTGCACTTACTACATCTTTGATTGATTCACTCATTATTTATATTCCTTTAGAACTGTTTATTTTTTTATTTATACTAGCATACTCTTATTTTTTTATAAGCTCATAATTGACTTAAGTCTTTTAATAAGAGAATTGTTCATCTTCTTTGCGCTTAATCTGTATTCTTTTCGCTCTAATCTCTCAAGAATTTCTTCTTCAATTACATTGAAAATAGATTGTAAATAATCTACTTTCTGCTCTTTTGTCTTAGGCCAGAGGTTAGCTCCAACAAAGTGTCGAGCAAGAACCAAAGAGGCATGCTCTTCAGTATAAATTCTATCGCTTATATCAACTCTTCTCTCAGAAAAACTTCTAGCAAGGACTAAGTTATATGACTGATCAGACATTGCATCAAAGTAGAGTGCGTTAAGCATTGTTTCTTTATTATTTGAGTAATAAACCGCGATAACATCTGCAAAGAACTCACTATAATCAGTTAAGAGTTTACGTACTTTATTATAATCATTCTTCTTATCTCTGAGCTCGTTAATTCTTTGAAGAGTTTCTTCGTCAAGGTCTGACTTAAACTTGCTCTCAAATTCTAATTGTGAAAATTCTTTATCTACAGCGTAGATATCTTTATAAAAATTATTTCGACTTAAAAGCTTTGTGAAGACAGCGTGTCCATACTCGTGAGCTAGAATATACTCTGTTTGAGTAGGATCCCCATAATTCACACTTCCATACTTTCCAGGAAAGGTCATTTGAAGTGGTATATAGACAGTCTCTCCGTAATCAAATGAAGCATTTGATGACTTAGGAGAAATAAGTAGTCTAACTGGTGGAGCATCATTAAAAAGCTCAGAGATATCTTCAACTGTAGATTGAAAGTAATGTATCTTTTGGCAACTAATAGCGTTCTCTTTAGTGACATAGGCCTTAGAAAGAGAAAACTGATCATCGCCACAATCAGCAGCAGTTAGTGAAGCGAGAGAACTTGTAATAAAACTTAGATAAATTAAAAAATATTTCATAGGAGCAGTATAGACACTGTCCCTATGAATAAGGCGCGACTTGTAAAGATTATAGGTCGTTATAGAAATTTAGACACTTTAGCAAAGGTGATAAAGTGTCTATATATTCAGCTACTTAAAGGCTATTTAAGACTGCATAAATTGGATTTAAGATATCTCGACCAAGGTTTTGAGATCTCCTTGGAGACCAACCATAGATTGAGCAAGGAAGGTCAGCATTGTCTTTAAAAGGCATCTCTAAAGTATAGGCCAAGCAGTTGAACCTATCTCCAATTGCATTTGTGGCAACAGTCATATTCCCCTCACCTTTAGCATCAATGTCATATCCAAATTTTGTTTGAAAGTCAGGACACGCATTTAAGTAAGCATCTTTAAAAGTATTTTCAAGCTCTTCTATTTCTTTAGTATAAGAAAGGTTACCTTCACTCCCAGCAACAAAGTTATAGGGTAAGTTTTCATCACCGTGAATATCTAAGAACATATCAACGCCAACTTCGTCCATCTTAGCTCTTACAAAGAAAACTTCTGGTGATTTTTCAACGCTTGGAGTTTGCCATTCTCTATTTAGATTAACTCCCGCTGCATTTGTTCTAAGATGACCTCTAGAAGATCCATCAGGATTCATATTGGGAACAACATAGAATGTTGCTTTTTCTAAAAGTTTTGTCGAAAGACTATCAGCACTATCAAATAATCTCTCTAGGAATCCTTCAACAAACCACTCTGCCATTGATTCACCAGGGTGCTGTCTTGCAGTCATCCAAACTTTCTTTGGCCCATTTCCTATCTTTAATAAACTAATATCTCTTCCATCAAGAGTTTCACCTAATGACTCTAACTCACACCTAGAATCTAATTGTGATAGTGATAGAAGATCTAAATGTCTCTCGTGAGAGTAAGGTGCAAAGTAAGCAAAATACACTGTATTAAAATCATTTTGAAAATCAATAGTTAAAACTTCACCATCAAAGCTTGTCTCATCAACTCTAAACCAATCTTCACGGTCATAGCTTGCACAGGCCTTATAACCTTCCCAACCAGGGGTATAAGCACTTTTTCCAGCATTTGTAATTTGAAGCTTTAACTTAGTATCTTTTGGAGCTTGAACTCTAAAGTGAAACCACTGAAAAAATTCAGATTCATTATCATGCTTAATTTCAAGTCGAATATCTTCAGCGTTAGAGCAGTCAACGACTCTAATATTACCACTATCAAAGTTATCAGAAATTTTAATCATATATCCCTCTACGAAAAAAGGCCTTCTACTAGTTATCTAGCAAAAGGCCCTTTAGTTTATTTATTTAAATTAAATTGAAGAAAGAATTGTATTCAATGTCTCACTTGGTCTCATTGCCATAGCAACTTTAGTTGCGTCAGCATGGTAGTAACCACCCATATCAATTTTCACACCTTGAGCATCGTTTAATTCTTTAACAATAACTGCTTCATGCTCAGTAAACTTAGCTGAAATAGGAGTAAAGTGCTTCTTTAGCTCTTCATTTTCATCTTGGTTTGCAAGAGCTTCTGCCCAGTACATAGCAAGGTAGAAATGACTTCCTCTATTGTCTAATTCACCAACTTTTCTTGAAGGAGACTTATCGTTTCTAAGAAATTTACTATTAGCTGCATCAAGTGCTGTTGCTAATACTTTTGCTTTTTCATTCTTGTTTTTCTCTGCAAGATCTTCAATTGAAACACCAAGAGCTAAGAACTCACCTAAAGAATCCCAACGTAGATGATTTTCTTCTACAAATTGTTGAACGTGCTTTGGAGCTGATCCACCTGCACCTGTTTCAAATAATCCTCCACCAGCAAGTAGAGGAACAATTGAAAGCATTTTAGCACTTGTCCCTAATTCAAGAATTGGGAAAAGGTCAGTTAAATAATCTCTTAAAACATTTCCAGTTACAGAGATTGTATCTTCACCTTTTTTAACTCTATCAAGAGTAAACTTAATTGCATCTTCTGGAGATAAAATCTTAATTTCAAGTCCAGTAGTATCGTGATCTTTTAAGTAAGTATTAACTTTCTTAATTAGACTAGCATCGTGAGCTCTTTTCTCATCAAGCCAGAATACTGCTGGCTGCCCAGTTGCTTTAGCTCTATTAACACCAAGCTTAACCCAGTCTTTAACTGCAACATCTTTTGTCTGGCACATTCTAAAAATATCACCAGCTTCAACTTCTTGTTCCATTAATGTATTTCCAGCAGCATCAACAACCTGAACTTTTCCATTACCAACAATTTCAAAAGTCTTATCGTGTGATCCATACTCTTCAGCTTTCTTGGCCATAAGACCTACGTTAGAAACATTCCCCATTGTCTTTGGATCAAATGCTCCATTCTCTCTACAGAAGTTAACTGTTTCAGCATAGATTCCAGCATAACAGCGATCAGGAATAACAAACTTAGTGTCTGCGGCCTTACCGTCTGGTCCCCACATTTGTCCTGAAGTTCTAATCGCAGCAGGCATAGAAGCATCAATAATTACATCACTAGAGACGTGAAGGTTTGTGATCCCTTTATCAGAATCAACCATTGCCATTCTTGGACCATTATCTAGTGCAGTCTTAAGAGCAACTTCAATCTCAGCTTTCTTATCTGCAGGAAGGTTTCCAAGTTTATTATATAGATCACCAAGACCTAGGTTTGGATTAACTCCAATTGATTTAAATTCTGTTTCATACTTTGTGAAAACATCATTAAAGAAAACACTTACAACATGTCCAAAAATAATTGGATCTGATACTTTCATCATTGTTGCTTTTAAGTGTACTGAAAATAAAACGCCTTTTTCTTTAGCGTCTTTTACTTGCTCAGCTAGAAAAGATCTAAGAGCATTCTTATTCATTACTGAACAATCAATAACTTCACCAGCTAGAAGAGCTGTCTTTTCTTTTAGTACTGTTACTTCATCATTTAATGATACAAATTGAATCTTAACATCTGTTGCTGAATCAAGAGTGTGAGACTTCTCAGAACCAAAGAAGTCTTTTTCAGACATATTAGAAACATGAGACTTTGAATCTTTTGACCAAGCTCCCATTCTATGAGGATTATTTTGAGCATACTCTTTAACTGGTCCAGCAACTCTTCTATCAGAGTTTCCTTCTCTGAGAACAGGGTTCACTGCTGAGCCAAGAACTTTTGCATATTTAAGAATAGTATCCTTATCGGCTTGAGAGTCTGCACTCTCAGGGTAACTTGGAATATCGAAACCTTGAGACTGAAGCTCAGCAATACATGCCTTTAATTGAGGAATAGAAGCTGAGATATTTGGAAGTTTTACAATATTTGCTTCTGGTGTTTTAGCAAGTTCACCAAGCTCAGTTAGAGCATCAGAGATCTTTTGGTCATCTTTTAAGTTTTCTGGAAAGTTTGCAAGAACTCTACCCGCAAGAGAAATATCTCTAGTTTCAACTTCAATACCAGCTGTAGCCGTAAATGCTTTTACGATAGGAAGAAGTGATTCAGTCGCTAGAGCTGGAGCTTCATCAGTTTTTGTATAAATAATCTTTGATGTTTTGTTTGACATTAGATCTCCTAAAAAATGGTCTTATTTTACGAGAGCTAGAATAGCTTAAAGCCGCCTCTTGGTAAAGTTGAACCCTTTTAAAAGAGTAGAACAACACTAAGCGGCGACCAGGATTTCTGCTTTATGACATGAGTCATATATAGAAACTATTTTAGTTTTCCACCGCAGTGAGGCATCCCCGGAGCATATGGGTTATGAACTCTGGACATTTTTTCAGTATTTTGAACCCACTTCTTCTTAACCATCGGGCATCTATATCCACTGTACTTCTCACCTAGGTCATACTTATTTATCACATAAATAAGTGCCATTGAGGCCTGGTGATAGCTTACATTATTGGCCTCTCTATCCGCGTCACCTTTAATTGACTTAAGCATTTTAGAAGAGTTTTCAAGAAGCTTCTTAATTTCTTTATTTGAAAGTTTAGAGATGGCCTCACTTGTCTTAACAGCGTTGGCCTCAACTTCTTTAGGGTTATATTTAAAGAATGAGGCGTGAAGTGCTTCATTGGCCTCTAATACAAGAAGCATCTCTGCTTTAGATTTTTCATCAACAGCTTCTTTAGAAAAAGAAGAACCTGCAATTAATAGTGAGAATAATAAAATGAGTACTCGCATATAAAACTCCTTAAGCGAAAATGCCTATCTCAATAAAACAGACCTAATTTACTTGTATATCTACGATTATGACTTAGAATTTGTGACATATCTCTAATTTCTTTAATAATATACCCTATTTTTTAATAAGTTGAACAAAGTGTCACAAATAATTATTCAGAGTCGTAATAAGGTTTAAGAGGAATGATCCTAGCAGGAAATGCTCAAAAGATGAATGATGAGCAATTAATGATTAAATATCAAGATGGGGACCATCAGGCTTTTGAGGTGCTGTATTTAAGACATGAGTCTAAAGTTTACGCTTACTTAAGAAAGAGACTTCCAGATCAAGATCAAGTGGAAGAAGTGTTTCAAAACACTTTCTTAAAGGTTCATAAGTCTAGACACCACTTCAATCCAAAGTTTCTCTTTATTCAATGGCTCTATACTGTGGCGAGGTCAGAATTATTAGACTTTTGTAAGAAGAAGAAAGTCGTCCATATTGAGTATATTGACCAGGGTGAAGCGAAAGAAGAAATAGATAGTGATTTAGACTTAGATAACTATAAAAACCTCTCAGATAAAGAGAAGGAACTTCTAAGCTTAAAGTTTATATCTGATAACGATTATGAAGAGATCTCCAATGCATTAAATATCTCACAAAGTAATGCACGAAAGATTTTTTCAAGAGCTATCAAAAAAATCAAAGGCACTCTCTCTGGAGAAGGTAATGACTAAAAAGAATAAATTCAAAGATGACTATAACGACTTCATTAGCTCTAAAGAAGTTGCACCTAGAAATATAAGTCACTCTATTATAGATAGAGTTAAAGCTGACTTAAACCCTAGTAAGCAACTTGTCTTTATAAAGCTTCTCTCCCTGCAGTTATTTACGGGCCTAATTACGATGTTCTTTTGCCCACAGTTTAAAATGAGTTTAACTAATAATCATGAGCTCTTTCACTACTTTCATCATAATTTTGGGGAGCATATCTGCATGATGATTTGTGGGGCAATATTTCTTGGATCAGGTGCAATAGTCGCTTCATATATATTAGACTTAGAAGAACTGAGAGTTATAAAGAATTCTAAAGGTCTCTACACTTTGGCCATTTCAGGACTTTCTTTAGTCGTATTTCTTATATTTGGCGCAAAGCTCTACTTAGACCTTACTTTACTATGGGTGCTTGGCGCTTCTCTTGCGGCAACTGTAATGCTAGCATTTAACTACTTTTTAAGAAGAAGATTTTTACAACTAGCATAACAACAAAGAGGCTCATATGATTAAGTTCTTAGCACTATCTGCATTTTTATTTGCAGGAAGTATCAATGCAAAAATTCTATCAAAAGATGTAAGATATAAAGTTGGTGAAACTTTTTATAAGAGTACTATTGTCTACTCAGATAAAGTTCAAAAGAGCGCTCCTTTAATTGTTATGGTTCCTAATTGGAAGGGCATGACAGAAGAATCTTTAAAAAAAGCGAAATTGGTTGCTGGAGATAAGTATATTGTCATGATGGCCGATATGTATGGTGAAGATGTTCGTCCAAAAAATAATAATGAGGCCAAGAAAGCTTCTAGTGCAATGAAGTCAAATATTCCTAAACTTAGAAGAGTCATGAATAAGTCAGTTGATATTTTAAAAGAAGAAGGAAAGAAACTAAATGGTGATGACAATAAAATTGCTGCTATTGGTTTCTGCTTTGGTGGAAGCGCAGTACTTGAATCAGCAAGATCAGGAAAGGATTTAAAAGCAGTAGTAACTTTTCATGGAAACCTACTTACCCCTAACTTAGAAGATGCTAAAAATATTAAAGGGAAGATCTTAGTTCTTCATGGTGCGATAGACCCAGTAGTGCCAAAGAAAGAACTAGAGTCTTTCGAGAAAGAGATGAATAATGCAAATGTAGACTGGCAACTTGTAAGCTTTAGTGGTGCAGTTCATTCATTCACAAATCCTACAGCAAATAGAGAGGGAGCATCAAAGTATCACCCTCTTGTAACGAAGAGATCATTTATAATGATGGATAACTTCTTCGATGAAGTATTTAAGAATTAATATATTTATTTAAATCAGTCTTGAATCCTTCAAAGTTCTTTGGAGGATTCTTAATCCATTTATCTATTAAGTCAGGGTATAAAAAGCGTACCTCTTCTAAGAAATCAAACTCTTTAGGCCCGAGGTACTCTGCCTTCTTTACAGCTATATCTTCTTTATCTAATAACTTATATTGCCATAGACGATAGGACTTCATACTTAGTCCATGTCCCTTTTTCACAAGTTTCAAATCTGTTTGCCTTTCATACTTACGTCTTGATTTTGAATTTAAAACTTTAAACCCAATAGGAATGATAGTTCTTAGCGTTGTTCCCTGGTAATAATCTTCAGTGTGAACTAACTCATGGGCCAGAACTCCATTTAAGGCCTCATCCGTAATATTGTGATCAAAGACAATTGGGTTTACACCAATTCTGTACTTATTTATTCCAAATAAGAAACGCCCGACAGTGAAGTTTGATTCAAAGAAGTACTTAGGATTATTAATAGAGTGAATAGAGATTCTTACTCTCTTATTTGATAGCACTGAATGAGTTGTTGCTCTTAGATGACTTATGATTCTATTGACTCTACTCTTTTCTAAATCACTCAACTTTCTTGCGCTTACGCTGCTTATAAAAAGTGATAAAATGAGAATAGTATTACATAGGTATTTCATCTCTATGGTCTATCAAAAAGTAGAATCTTCTGCATAATTTTTGAAGATTATTCATATCGAGTTTTCTTTAAAGAGACGACCTTTCGCTAAAATTCAAATAGTTACAGCTCATTCTATAGTTTTTTTATTAGATAACTTGGTGTAGTCTCAAATATCAATTTAGCAACATAGGTTTAAAAAAGATGGATATTAAACAAATTTTTAAAAATAATGAATTGTGGATTAAAGATAAGCTATCTATGGACAAAGATTTCTTTAAGAATCTTTCTAAAGATCAAAGACCTGAAATTCTCTATATTGGTTGTTCAGATAGTAGAGTAACAGCTGAAGAATTAATGGGAGTGAGTCCAGGTGAAGCATTTGTACATAGAAATGTTGCAAATATGGTTAGTAATATTGACCTAAATGTCCAGACGGTACTTAACTACGCTGTTAATCAACTTGAAGTAAAGCATGTTGTGGTTTGCGGTCACTACGGTTGTGGTGGAATAAAAGCGGCAATGGAAAGTAAGGATCTTGGAATTCTAAATCCGTGGCTTAGGAATATAAGAGACGTCTATAGAATTCACAAGAGCACATTAGATAAAATTGACTCTGAAGAAGAAAGATATAAGAAGCTTGTTGAGCTAAATGTTCAAGAGCAATGTATAAATCTTATTAAGACGGCCTGTGTGCAACAAGCATCAAAATCTAGAGATATTAAAGTACATGGTTGGGTTTTTGATATGTCGACTGGTGAGCTGATTGACTTAAAGATTAATTTTGAAGAAATTCTCAAAGGGATCATGGAAATCTATCACTTAGATTAATAAACCCTTCAAATTTTATTGATAAATGTAACTTAAGCGTATTAAATATTGCAATTGAGTTGCATTTATACTATCTCTATTATGATCACTATAATGGAGAAAACATATGTTAAAACTTATTACATTAATCCTGCTAACTACATCAAGCTTCGCAGCTGACAATGGTGGAATCAATATCTCAGGTGCTGCAGATATGACTTACGAGCAGGGCCTTAACCAGTCTAGCTCAGCCAAAGAGAACTTTGAGATGAGATCAGCAGAGCTCACTCTTTACTCTGCAATTGATCACAACTTCAATGGGGTTATAAGTCTCGCCTCTCACAATCATGAGGGAGAGAATAACTTTGAGCTTCATGAGCTATATGTTGAAAACACAACTTTTATTCCAAGATCTACTATTAAGGTTGGAAAGTTCTTCTTAGGAGTAGGAAGAATTAATCGTTTCCATAGACACGATTGGCACTTCACTAACACTCCACTCGTAAATAATAGCTTCTTTGCAGAAGAAGCGGCTTTTGACTCAGGTGCTGAGTACAATTACTTACTTCCAACTGAAACAATTCTAAACCTAACTCTTGGTGTGACAATTGGAGATGACTTCAGTCATGAGCACGATCATGAAGAGGAAGAAGAAGGACACGATGAAGAAAATGAGAAAGCAAAGTACCCTACTCACTACTTAAGACTTTCTCATTTCAAAGAATTTAGTACGACTAAGGGAATGGAGACAGGATTTAACATTCTTAGAAAGAAGAATGCACATGGTGAAGAGCAAACACTACTTGGGCTTGATTATCTATTAAAGAATAGAGTTGGTAAGAGAAATGAATTCATTCTTCAGTCTGAAGTTTGGTATAGAGACTCTGAAGAAGAAGGTGTTAAAACAGAAGAGCTTGGAGCTTATGTATTTAATGAATATTCAATCCTAGATGCCTCTGCTCTTGGGTATAGATTAGACTTCTTAAAGAATCTAACAAGTACTACTGAGCAAGTAGACTATGCAATCACAGGACAATATACTTTTAACTCTAGTGAGTTCTCAAAGCTAAGAGCGAGTATCTCTCATGGGTTCACAAGAAGCTTTGGAAACACTGTAAATAAAGATACAAAAGCTATCCTGCAACTTGTATTTATTTTAGGGAGTCATCCAGCACATGTATTCTAAACTAAAAGTACTATTTATATTCCTTCTTGCAAGTTCAACACTTGCAAGAGTTAATCTTATAACAACAACAACTGACATTGCTTGGGTTGCCAACCAACTTGGAGGAGAGCATGTCAATGTTAAGTCTCTTCTAAATGGACCAGAAGATCCTCACTATGTTGAAGCACTACCAAGCTTTATCCACAAAACGGCTTCGGCCGACATCTTTTGTGTTATAGGCCTTGAGCTAGAAAGTGCTTGGTCTACGAAAGTCTTAAAGAGATCGGGAAATAGAAAAGTTCAGCCAGGATCTAAAGGATATTGTGATGCGAGTAAGAACGTAGAGGTTCTAGGCAAGCTAGAGACTGCCTTAGATAGATCTCACGGAGATGTTCACTCTGCTGGTAACCCACATTACCATCTAGCTCCTAGTTACCTCGTAATGGCCTCTAAAGAGATACTTAGAGCATTAGTTGATAATGATATTAAAAATAAAGATATTTATGAGTCTAACTTTAATTCTTTAAGTCGTAACTTAATTAACTTAAAGCAGGAGAACCTTTTAAAATTATCTCAAATAAAAAATCTCAAGTTTATGGAGTACCATAAAGAGTTTACTTACTTTTTATCTGACTACAAATTAAACAACACTGGAAGTGTCGAAGACATTTCAGGAGTTCCTCCGTCGGCAGCAAGAATTGTAAATGTCATAAATATGATTAAAGAGAATAAGATAAGTGCAATACTTGCAACTCAGAATGCTCCTAAGAAAATTCTTGGAAAGTTAGTAGAGGCAACAGGAGTAAAGGTAATCTACTCACCACTTAGCTTAGAAGATTATCAGTCAAAAGATGCTTATAAGAATCTGCAGAATAATCTCATTAATCAACTAGTGGAACTTAAGTGATTTACCTCTCGGCAAAAAATTTACAAGTAGGCTACAACTCTCCTATTGGAATGCCTATAGACCTTGAGCTGAGTAAAGGCGAGATCTTACAAATAAAAGGTGCTAATGGTACCGGAAAGAGTACCGTTTTAAAAACCTTAATAAATGAGATTTCTCCATTAAGTGGACAGATTAATTGGAAATTAAAAGGTCGAGAAATATCATACCTTCCTCAGGGTGGGGAGAATGTTAATAATTTTAACTTCACTCTTGAGGAAATTCTAAAAATCTATGAAGTACCAGAATCTATCAAGTCATACTTGCGTGATAACTTAAGAGAAAGGCTTTGGATAAATGCCTCTGGTGGAGAGAAACAGTTAACTTTAATTTTATCGAGAATAACTGAATTTACTAAAGTTCTTATCCTTGATGAGCCTTTAAACCACTTAGACCAGAATGCTCGCGTGTTAATTGAAGACTTAATTAAGAAGCTAATGAGTGATGACTCTTCGATTTCTGTTATCATTGTCTCTCATCTAGAAGTCCAGTTAAATAAAAGAGAGTTTATACTATGTTAGAGATGATTCTATTTTATAAACTCAGCTTTATCACTTCGACAGTATCTGGAGGAGTCCTTTCAGTAATTGGAAAGCACTTTATCTGGAGAAATAAATTCCTTGAGCTTTTCACTCTTTGTCAGTTTGCAATTATTGGAAACCTCTTAGGTAATCTCATTCTTCCAGACCTAGAGCTCCCACTTATTCCGCTAGTAACAAGTGTTGTATTCTTTATTTTTGGGAAGTTTCTATTTGATTTCTTTAAGGTCAATGCAAAAGAGCGATCGACTCGAATGATTTGTATCTACTTAGTTCTGGCTTCATCTCAGTATTTAATCATCTCTCTCTTTCCCAACTTAGAAACTCATTTAAGTAATGGTCTTTTTGGAAGTATGGTTACTGCTACTCATCTTGAGAACTGGATTATAATATCTATATTTTTAATCATATCAGTCGGGCTATTTTTCCTAAACTCTTCAATAACTAAGAACTCACTAGAAATCAGTTTTTTTCAAAGAAGAAAAAAGCATATTAAAGATGAGTACTTCTTATTAATTCCAGTTGTAATTGGAGTCTTTGGACTTGGACTCATTTACACACTAAGCTTTCTCTCTCTTGGAGCAGTAATCTTAGGCACGTCATTTAAAAATCAAAAGACAAATAATATAGCTCTAGCAGTAATCAATATAATTGCCTCTATAGGCGGGCTACTTCTCTCACTCTATTTTGAAAACTTAAGTACAACGCCTTTGCAGGTAGTATTACTTGCACTTATTTGCCTTATAACAAAAGTTTTCAATGAGAAACTACTTAAGTGAATCGGTAATCACGGCCCCAAAAATGGATGGAAATCCAATGATAATGACTCTCTTTATAGCGATATAGGGAGTAGTCATAATAGGAAACTTATCAATTAAGAAAAGAACTAAGATCACACTCAGTATTGATATTGTATAAATAGCAATAATTCTCTTAACAAACTCTATGAAGTTCCCTCTAAGCTTATCTCTATAGAAGTTATAATAAACAAAGAGAAGAACAGTAACAATCGAAGAGATTGCCAAGTACATTACATTTTGATTCTTTAGACTAATACTCAATGTCCATACTTCTTCAGTAAAGCAAAGAGGAGATGATACAAGAAGAGCACCTACAAAGATTTGTGTTATATCTCTTGGTCTAAGTTCAACCATCAGAGGATTTACGACGTGGCTAATTGGCTTTCCAGACGAGTCAAAGAAAGTAACCACTTCTTTTAAGTATCCACCAACTTGCTTAATTTCAGATTTGAAAAGGTCTTTTGTCATATAATAAATGTAGAGGAATAGTTTTACTTGTGCAAATTTGGCAAAAAAAAAGCAGTACTAAAAGTACTGCTCAATCTTATAGATGAAGGGTGGGACTAGTAACGTCCACCACCGAAACCACCAGTTCTTGGCTCTTTTGGCTTCGCTTCATTTACTCTTAATGGACGACCGTCTAGGTCATTTCCATCAAATTTTTGTATTGCTTCTTGAGCTTCGTCGTCAGTTGACATCTCAACAAATGCAAAACCTTTACTTCTTCCAGTATCTCTATCTGTGATTAGCTTCGCTGAATCTACAGTTCCACACGATGAAAAAGTGTCAAGAAGTGTGTCTTCTGTTGCTGAAAAAGGAAGGTTTCCTACATACAATTTTCTACCCATTATAATTCTCCGATCTGAAATGGTCTTTGCCACATGCTATGAAGAAGTTAGACAGAAAACTGGATAAATCTCTTAGCTGTTGCTTTAAATATTAAGTCTTAATTAGCACACTCAATAACCCAAAGCAACAAGCATTTAAGTATTTGAAAATATTAATTTTTCCTAAGTCACTATTATTGTTCAACACTCGTCGTTTTATCTCTTTTTAGCGAAAAGAAGATCGACGGAAGTAGACTAGATATAAGCGTATAGAAAATTAAAGCATAGATCAGATTAGTCTCTACTTCTCCCTTTGCCCTCAAAGCACCTGCAGCAACAAGTCCGAAAATAAGCGTCGGCATTAGAGATAATGAGATCTGATATGGCTTATTAATAAACTCTTTAAGCACATATTTTAAGCTTGAACTCGTTAGAATAATTCTCAGTGGAACAAAAATCACGATGAAGATAACTCCAAGAGTAAATGAATCTAGGGTAACTTCCCCAACTGAAATCTTGAGTCCTGCTTGAAAGAAATAGAACGGAAGAAAAACATTGAAGAAACCAGCGAGGGCACTGAAGAGCATCTTCTCATCATCTTTAAAGATCTTATGTTTAAACCTAGAACCTATTAGTCCCACGATAAATGCTCCAACTAAGTAATAAGTTCCAAGCTCTTTAGAAACAACTCCTGCCGTTAGGGATAAGACAACAAGAAAAGGTATCTCTGAGTTTGGTGCATATGGAGAAATAAATCTAAAATATAATTTAAAGATAAATGGAAGAAATGCAAAAAGACCCGCAAAGAACGCTAAAGAAATAAGCATAGATTTAATATCATGTCCCTGAAGAGCTATAAAAAGTAAAACGACTGAGAGTAGTTCCTTACTAATTGCTTTAGACTTTACCCAGTACTCTTGGTCTTCACCCATTTTAAATGAGTGTAAAGAGTTCATTATAAAGCCAGCTGAGGGAGTAAAGATCCCTAGTGCCAAGATCGTTGCACTTGGATAAGAAAGCTCAAAGAACTGACTTAGTCCAAAGACCATAATTAATATAACTGCTAGAGACTTTAGAATATACTTCGATAAGTATTTCCCATCGCTTTTCAGCTCTTCAAAGTCTACCTCTAGCCCTGCGAATAGGAATAAGGAAGTGATACCTATTTGAGATAGAAATCTAAAGAGTCTATCGTCTTTTATACTCGGGTCGATTGTTGTAAAAAGAATCCCAATCAAAAGAGCAGTAATCCCTGAAGGTAGTCTAAACCTTAAGAGAAGCTTTGGGAGAATAAGTACAAGTGTGAAAATAGCTAGGTATTCTAAATCATTGGAAATCGATAGGTTCATTAATTGCCCTTAAATAAGTTTCTACAAAATTTTATCCTAAAAATAATAATTTAAGTACACTTCTATTAATTTCGATAAAACTTCTATCGCGCGCCATGCGACATTGATAACACAATATTCCATTCGGCTTAGACGAAACCAGTAACATACTTCGTGAGACTATTTGGGCTTAGTGCTAACATTAATTAAACCTAGAAAAGGAGACGTATAATGCTCGCACAGATAGATAAGCTCTACCCTACTAAATTAGGAAAACTAGCAAAAGATAAAGATGAAAATTTCATGTTATTAAATACCGACGGTAAGGCCTATTCAACAAATGCTGGAATCTTACTTATTTGGGAATTATGCTCTGGAAACTCATCAATTACAGACCTATGTAAAGAGATCAAAGCAAACTCTAAAAGTAATACGAAAGACCTTACAGAGAAGGTTTCACAAATATTAGATAAACTCGCAAAGGCAAAATTAGTCGAACTAAAAAAGCTCGACCATTAAGCATCTTACTTCAATAAGTCATCAGAGACTTCTGACACTTCAATCTGTAAATCGACATCTTCATAACGCTCAGGAACATAAGAAAGCTTAGTCTGAATCAAATCTTTCAGCTTTCTAATAGAGATTAGGCCTTCATCACTTTTCTTCCAGATAGCGTATAGTGAAACTTTAATTGGCTCATCTAGTTGAAAAGTCTTCAGTCCAGGATATTCCTCAAGCGGGTTCTTAGGAATGAACATCACACAACGACCACGATCACACAGTTTATTTACAAAGTCAGAATGGTCACTAAAGATCTTCTCTTTAGGGATAATCCCCTTCTTACGAAGATATTGATAGATCGTTCTATTCAAACTCTTGTCCCAGCTGTTTTCTGCAAAGGGAATATTAACTAAGATATCTTTCTTACTTTTAAACTTGTTATAAAGATCTTCCGAGCAGCAAAATACAACTTCAAATGACCCAATCTCTTGATAGTCTAAACTCTTACGCTTTGGTTTTCTAAGAGATATTCCCCAATCAATATTTCCTTGAACTAGGTTTTCAATTAGTACGTCCTGCTCAGACTGTCTTATAGTATTAACAGTTCCATAAGGGGTATACATATCCCAATATTGAGAAGCAAATTCACATGCAAGATCATAAGAAATAGTTTCTTCAATACCTACATTAACAGGGTATCCACCAACAACATCTTCAGAGAAATGCTCTAGTATCTTACTTCCCTCTTCAAATATCACTCTTGTCTTATCAAATAACTGGGCACCATCATTTGTTAAAGATAACCCTTTTGGACTTCTTACAAATAACTTCTTATTGAACTTTTCCTCTAATTTTTTTAACTGTTCACTTAATGTAGACGAAGCTGTTCCAATACTCTTGGCACCCTTCTTAAGTGACTGCGCCTTAGCAACTTCGTAGAAGCAGTATAGGTGGTTCCAATTTATATCTTTTAGCTTATGCATAGAGTCCTCAGTTAGTTAAATACGAATATGTTTCATTCTAACTGAGGAAAATACGAATAGCAATTACCAAAGAAAAAATTCGGTAAAAACGAATACAAAGATCTAACTACCTTTAGTTAGGTTAGTTTTCCAGTGATTTTGGTGAAAGCTTACTTTTTCTTGTTGTAGCTTCTTAAGGAGTGATGTCCTCATATCATTACGAAGCTCCCATGCATCACTAGGGTTATCTGCCCAGGCCGCCAGCCAACACTTAATAGAGTCTTTCTCTAGCTCCATTACCCAAAACGCAGG
>NZ_JBFGYP010000002.1:0-75638 GCF_041587335.1 Halobacteriovorax sp. | reverse complement strand
TCTTGAAGCTCAGAGTTCGTAGCTTTAAGTTCTTTGATTACTGCCGGCTCTTTTCTTCTAGCCATTTCTCTAATTTGCTTGAAGTAAACACTTCCACCAATAATTACAAGGATTGAGATAATCGTAATTATAGGCAATACATAGAGTGTAAACTTGAGGGCGAACCTATTCGTATTTAAAAAGACTGGTCCTTTTTTATCGTCATAGATAAGGAAAGACATTTTTGCAGGTTTATGTGACATAATTAATTACTTTCTCTTTTTACAAAGTCTGCTCCAAGAATTGAAGCAGGATCATTATTCTTGAAGAATCTCATAGAAGGTTGGAATGCAACTTTTTCTTCATCTTCTTTTTTTATACCACTTTTTGTCCAAGTTTCATTTACGATCTTCCAATTGTAAAATTCATCTTGCTTTAAGTAGAGTGACTTTCTTCCTATGTCATTAACTGTATTAGAATTGTAAATTTGCTTGAAGCTGATTACTGCATAGTCTTTTGCTTTTAGGATTGAAACATTTTCAATTCTAATTTTAGGGTTTCCTGGATTGTTAAAAACTGCAGACTTATAGACTTTGAAGTTATCAAAATTTCCTCTGAACTTATCGAAGAACTCTGTTCTATGGTAACTATTAAAGTAAAGTTTTTTGTTTTCAGTTTGCCACCCTTCGAGCCATTGTCCTAGAGCGTCGTTGAGATTGGTCCTTTGAGTTAGCCAAGCTGTTTTTTCAAGGTAGCTTAAATTTTGAACAACCACCATTGGAGTTCTATTAAGTTCAATAAATTTAGATAGGTCAATGAGGTTTGAGTTTGTTGCAACTACACATCCTCTAGAGTCTAATCCTTTATCTATTCTTGTTTCGTCATTTGTTGAGTGGAGCCAAATCCCTCCACCAGTTTTACCGTTTCTTTTATCGATAGGGTTTGGGTAGTTCATAACAAAAGCACCCACCCCGTATATTTGTCCTTGTTTTCCATGTCTATCGAGTAGGTCTTGATGTGTTAAGAAATCAGTAAAAGAATAAACTCCCTCTGGAGTTCTGTGATCACCTTGATAGAATTTATCACCAGCTTTTTTTCCTGTGGCCATTGGATACTTACTTACTAGAGTAGGTGTTCCATTTTCATTTTTAAATAAGTAAAGAGAATGAGTTGATTTTTCAGCAATTACTACATGGTGAGAAAAAGTATCATCTAGCATTAGTAGTTGAGCGGGGAGGTAGGTCTCTGCTCCAGTTATGCTAAAATTAATAAAAAGGAGTGAGATGCTCAGGATTATTTTTCTCATATATCACCTAATAACCAACTGGTTTTTTTGAAATTTAGTAAGTTATACTATTTTAATCTAATTTTACCCTATTTTACAACTAAACTGGGACATGATTTCCTTTAGTTGGAGTTTTTTTCTCCGATAAGTTATTATAATTATGAAATCATTGTTTAAAAAGAGGATATAACACTTAGCATGAAGATAATTTTTTACTCAACAGATAAAACAGTAGAAAAGTTTTTCTCTACCTTAGATGTGGATAATTGCACACTTGTATCAACTCTTGATGATGTAGAGAGAGAGTTTTCATCAAGTGAGCACAGTTTAATATTCCTAGACTTTGACTGTGTTGAGCTTAACTGTGCAGGGTTAGCAATTGAATTGAATGCTATTGAAAATATAAATACTATTCTTATTAGTGGGAAGTTGAGCTTGAAGGAAGTTATGGATTTCCAAGATACTTCCTCTGCCTGCGATGCTTACTTAACAAAACCTCTTTCCGTAGAAATTTTAACAGGCGTAATAAACGATTTTGAAATAGCCTTAAGTACAGCTGAAGATAATTCAGAGACAAAAGATTCTGCTGAATTAAATGTAGATTTAACTTTCGTTGGAGTAAAAAAAGACTTACTGGAGCAGCTTGATAATACACCTCTAGAAGAGGAAGAAGACCAAGAAGAGGATAGTGTTGACTTTGATGCTACACCGATGCAGGTAGCCTCTGAAGTTAGAGATGTTATTGACTCTCATAAGTCTAGAGACACTAACTTTGAAAATGTTGTAAACGATGAAATACAAAGAAAGTTTGACGCTGTCTTTGATCGTGAAGAAGAGAAGACAGAAAGTTTAGAAGAAGTTCAAGACTACCATGAAGACTTTGGTGATGTTGAAAATGTAGAAGAAGAAAGTAATGTAATAAGTTTTGATCCTATTAGTAGTAGCTCTGATCAGAATACAGATACAGATACAGATACAGGTAATGATAAAGGAGCCGACGTTGAAGCTCCATTAGAAGAGGTTGAAATGTCTAAAAAGAGTGACGACGATAATGGATTGGAATTTAATATTCCTGATGAAACTTCGACGGATGTGATTGAAGATGAGTCTCGAAAAGAAGATTCCGAACTTAACGATGTTGATATCGCTATTGATAATGATGCCGCTGGACTCGAGTTTAAGCTAGGGACTACAGAGGAAAGCACCGAAGAAAGTAAAGAAGAAACTGTAACTGCTACTGATACTCTGAATGATGGAGATCTCGAATTTTTAGATGCTACTAGCGAAGGCTTTGACCTTAGCTCAGTTGAAGAGAATCCTGAGAATGTACAAGAAGATGACGGTCTAAGTTTTGATAATGATGAATCTGATGAACTTGCATTAGGTGGAGAAGATGAAGAAGTTGAAAGCTTTACAGAAGATGATTCACTTTCTTTTGATGAAGATGAAGAATTAGACCTTAATGAAACATATGATACTGATGCTATAGAGGCCTCAAGTGATGAGGGGATAGATTTAGATGAGACATCTGATGATGCTGGAATAGATTTTGATGATGAAGTTTCTGAACCTTCTTTTGAAATGGGCTCTGATACTTCAAATGATATTGAATCGACTATTAGTTCAATCGTAGCTCCTGATAACTCTGACGAAAATTCTACTGGTGAGTTTGACCTTTCTACTACAGCTGTTGATGAAGAAGAAACTAATTCAATGCAAGAGTTTGACTATAAGACATCCTCAGGGTTCGCTCCTACTGCAGATGATGAATTTGGAGATATTGATGAAAGTATTGGAGACAATACTAATCCAACTGTTGTTGCAAATACTAGTAGTATCACTTCATCATTATTCAACTCAAGTAATGACGATGAATTAGATGAAGAACTTGATGAGATATCATTCAATGATCCTGAGAGTGAAGAGCAAGATTTTGGAGTCACTGAAACTGTACAAAACGATTTTAAAATTGATGAAACTGAAACATTTTCAGCAACTGAAGATAAGACTTTAAACGAAGATAATTTTACAAGAAGTTATGATGAAGATGAATTGCTACGCTTGCAGGGGACAATTAGACAGCTACGAGAAGAGAGAGAGTCTCTTATGGAAAATATCAATACTCTAACAAGTGAAAAACAATTACTTTCACAGGATAACTTAGGACTAAAGGCCGAGTTAGATGAAGTTAAAATTGAGCTTGAAATTGTTAAAAAACGTAGTCATGACGAAGTAAGTGAAATGAAGTATCAAATGAACTTAAGTCATGAAAAGAAAGATGTTTATGAGATGAAATACAAAACTCTTTATAAAGAGTTTGATCGATTAAATCAAAAAGTTCGCATTGACTTTAATCAAGTAAAGCAAAGAGAAAAAGAGCTTGAGAGTAAACTTGAATTAGTTGTTATGGACTCTGATTCTCAAGTACAAACTAGAGATATGAAAATATTAGAGCTTAAAAGAAAAATAGATTCTTTAGAGTTTAATATGGAAAATACGACAATTAGAGAGCAAAAACATAGAGACGATAAGTCTAAACTTGAAGAGCGTCTAGCAAAAATAATGAAAACATTAAGAGGCTCAATCCAATTGATAGAGGATGACTTAGAAGTTTTAGATATAGATAATACAACTGAATTGGATAAGAATTGAATGATATAAGCTTAAATAAACATTACAAAAATCTTTTGGATTTTATCTTTGAGTGTGATCAGCTTGATTCAATCAAGCAGGTGTATGAGTTATTAAATAACTTTTGGACAAATGAATTCAATACATCTTCTATTAATATTTTTAGTGTGTTCAAAGAGAATCCAAATAATAGAATTTGTAGACAGATCTGGAGACCTAAAGAGTTAATTGATCCTTTTACAAATAAAGAGTTAACTCTTTTTAGAGAAAGCATTAAAGAAGTAGATGGTGTTCAAGGGACTTGGAAAAATATCTCAAAAGTTGATAGCAAAAACTTCTATGTTATTTCATGTGGAGAGTCATTTGAGCAAGAGTTCTTTGCTGGATTCAAATCAAAGGATAAGATTCCTGATAAAATACTGGATTACCTCGTTGCTTACTTAATCAACTCTTCTAAAAAGTTTATTAAGTTTAGCGAAGCAGAAAAGCTAAAGTCACTTATTCACATAGATGATGTCACTGGGCTATATAATCAAAGAAAATTCTTAAAAGATATTGATGACTGTATACTTAAATTTGATAAAACAGGCGAAGTATTTTCTGTCATATTTATTGATATCGATCACTTCAAAAGTGTTAACGATGGCCATGGACACTTAGTCGGAACTCAACTCCTCTCAGATGTTGCAAATATTTTGAAAAAAGTGATTCGTGGCAGTGACCTTGCTTATCGTTATGGTGGAGATGAGTTTGTTATAGTTGTTCCTACTTGCGATGTTAAGAATGCTAAAGAAGTAGGTGTCAGAATTTTAAATGGTATCTCAAAAGAAAAATTCCACGTTTCTGAAGAAAAAGGAATTAATGGATCTCATACATTTAAATTATCTGTCTCTGTAGGAGTTGCAACTTATCCTGAAGATGCAAAGACAAGAACAGAAATAATTAGCTTCGCAGACAAGATGATGTATAAAGCGAAGCAATCTGGTAGAGGAAAAGTTTGTTGTGCTGGAGAAATGTTTACTGAGGATGACTAAATGCTTATATTATCCTTAAGTGACCTACACCTTGGTAAGGGGAAGTTTCTAAAGAACGGTCAACTAAATATTTTAGAAGACTTCTTTGAAGATCAACGCTTCTATGAATTTTGTGAATTCTACGCATCTGATAAATACTATTCTCAAGAAGTTCACCTTGTATTAAATGGTGATATCTTAAATCTTATCCAAATAGACTTCGAAGGTGTTTTTACACATATTATCGATGAGAAAAGAGCAGACCTTGCTCTTAAGAAAATCATTGATGGTCATCCTATATTCTTTGATGCTTTAAAACTTTTCCTATCTGCTCCAAATAAGAAATTATCTTATGTTATTGGAAATCATGATGCTTCTATGGACTTTGATTTACCTCAAAAGAGATTGGACACTCGAGTTGATGGAAGAGTTAATTACTGTCACTTCCTAGAGACTCATGGAGTCCACGTTGAGCATGGACACCGTTTTGAGGCGATTAATTCTGTTCCTAGAGATCGCTACTACTCAAAAGGACCCAATGGAAAGAGAATCGTAAACCTTCCGTGGGGGAGTTTATTCTGTATCTCAGTATTGCCACAGTTAAAGAAAGAGAGGCCATATCTTGATAAAGTTAGACCTACGGGCTCGTATATCAAGTGGTGTTTATTCCATGATTTTGGGTTTTTCTTAAAAATGTCTTTTATAGTTATCAAATACTTAATTCAAAGTAATTTTGATATTTATATTAAAGACAACCATAATTTTAAAACTACCTTAAAAATATTAAAGCAAATTACAATTTATCCAAGATACGAAAAGAAAGCGAAAAGTATTTTAAAAAGAAATATTGCCTTGCATACTGTAATTATGGGACATACACACTTGCAAGAGTGGAGAAGGTTTCCAGAAGGTAAATATTACTTTAATACTGGAACTTGGAATCCAATTCCATCTATAGATGCTGGTCTTCATCAAGATTCAACTTATCTTACATACTGCTTATTAGATATACACAAAGAAACTTCCACTTTAAGAGAAGGTTCTTTGAATGTATGGCAAGGTAAGTGGAGACCATTTACCTCTGAAATCTCTACAAGCTAGTTGTTTCCTTCATGAATAAGTTGAGAACTTTGTACTGAAATAACAGAGCAAGAAGCACCTGCGATCAGCTTATCATCATCAGTCCCCATTATATCTTTGAACCATGAGTGATTTGAAGCGCCAAATACAAATAAGTCATACTCTGCCGTTAGTTGAATAATATCTTCTACTGGTTCATTTGAAACAATAATACTTGATTTGGAGTGGACCTTAGTATTTTCACAGAGATGAGATAGCCTTACATTTGCAGCTTCTAGCTCCTCATTTGTAGTATTCTTAGGTAAAACTTTAACTAAGCTTAGACCGGCCTTATTCATCGTTGCAAAGTGGTCAGCAGTATCAACAACTAGCTCGTAGTCACAGTTATTATTAACGATAACTAAGACACGTCTAATATAGCGGACACCAGCGTCTCTAAAGATTGCAAGATTACATTGAAGGTGATTTCTAAGCCATCCTACTGGGTTATGTACAGTAAAGTTACCACGCTTTTTTCCTCCCCATTCTTTAAAGAGCCATTGGCAATGTAGTCTCTGGCTTATCTCAAAAACACTTCGAGAAAGGTCGTGACTGGCAATAGGGTCAAAGGTAATAGGGATATTTTGCTCGACAGACATCGCTATAATTCTTCTTCTCAAAGACCTTAGGTAGACTGTCTCAGTATTTAAATCTTTAACTTCTGTTTGCTCTGGTACTTCAGTGAAGTGGGCAACTTCTAAGTTTTCTCCTTCACTCATTGCTGCGGCCATTTGTATCAATGTTTCTGGACTTCTTTCATTTCCAAAAAGAGATACTACTACTTTTGCATCTTTTGTTAGGTCTATACTCTCATAAAAATTTGTAAGACTAGAATTGTCATCAACTAAATCAGGTCTTTTTCCTCTGATTCCAATAACGCCTCTTCTAGTGGTTCTCTTTCTAGAGTAAGTAAGAAATAGAACTACTCCAGGGATAGAAATGACAAGGATTGCTGTAACAATAATAAAGCCCATACCAAAAAGAAGACCGACACCACTTAAGATTCCTAAAATTTGTAGGAATGGATACATTGGACTTTTAAATTGAGGCTTATACCACTGAACTCGAGTCTCTCTAAGAACGATTACTGCAATATTTTCAAATACATAAATTAAAAGCATGAAACCAGACGCTAATTTAGCAATCTTAGTCACATCCATAAAGAGTATAGTCGCTGCTACAATGATTGCAGAAAGGAGAATGCTCCAAACAGGAGTAAGGTACTTTTTGTGAAGTTGTCCAATTGCTCCTGGAAGAAGCCTGTCTCTACCCATAGCGAATGGAAATCTCGAAGATGCTAGTATCCCTGCATTTGCCATAGAAATCATTGTGAGGATACCAATAATAGAAATAAAGATAGCAAAACCATTTCCACCTACAGTTTGGGCCATAGTATAAAGTGGTTTATAATTTCCAATTAGCTCAGTCGTTGGAACGCTTCCCACAAGTGTGAAAGTTGTAAGACAATAGATAATCGTAACAAGTGCAAGAGATAGTAGAATACCTCGAGGTAAGTTTTTCTCAGGAGACTTTATCTCTTCTGCAATTGCTGCAACCTTAGTTACACCTGCGTATGAAACAAAAACTAAAGCTGTAGATGACATAAGTCCTGATGCTCCGCCAGTCATAAACGGAGTCATTAATTCTTTATCAAAAACAGGAATACTAATTCCACTCAGTGCTAATAATGATGTAATTGCAATGGCCACTACAACCATTAGTGCACTACTTACTTTACCAACTCCAAAAATGTTTAAAACTGTTATGAAAAGTAGAGAGACTATCGCTGTTGGAATAAGTGGTACGTCAGCTAAAATTGTTAGATAAGCTCCAAAACCTACGAGAGCGAAGGCCGCTTTTAATAGTAGTGATAGCCAAAGACCGAGGCCAGCTACAGTTCCGGCGAGAGGTCCAAATGTTCTTTCAAGGTACACATAAGTTCCGCCTGATGTAGGCATTGCCGTTGCAAGTTCTGATTTTGACATAGACGCTGGAAGCACACATAGTGAAGCTAAAAGATATGCTAGCCATACTGATGGACCAGTCTGTTCTATGGCCAAACTTGGTAAAACAAATATTCCACTTCCAAGCATGGCGCTAATACTAATAGCTACAACAGACATAAGTCCTAATCTTCTTTCAAGTGCCTTCACAATACCTCTCAAATTAAGTCTATTATTTTGACATAAAAGACTTAATAAGTCAGAAAATCATATTGAGCGTCGCGTCTATTTTAAGCATTAGATTTTCTTAAGAAGTAAATAAATACTTACGAATTTTAAGAAAGATACCGAAGTAGAGTTATGAAACATATTCTTATCGTAGATGATGACTTAGACATTCATAGGCTTCTAAAAATCCACTTTAAAGGTTTGGATTATAGGCTACATTTTGCCTTTGATAATGAAACAGCTTTAATTCACTTAGAGCATGAAGATATAGCCTTTATATTTTTAGATATTGTTATTGGCAATAATGAAACTAGTCATAAGGTCTTAAAGAAAAGTGGTCGACGACCTATCTTCTTGATGAGCTCATACTTGACTGATGCGTATTGTCAGAGAGTACTAGAAAAGAATGTCACCATATTGGATTGTCTTCCCAAGCCTTTTACTAAAGATGAAATCCTAAATCTCCTAGAAAAATATAAAGAATTTGAGTATGGAGGTACTAAATTCGATTCGAGCAAAGACACCCATACGGTTAAAGGTAAAGGTGAAGATATTGGAGATGAGTCTTTTGATATCAAAGGATTCGATGAAGGTGGCGATGAGCGCCAAGTTGTTCAAGGTGCCAAAGAGGATCTTAATGATGAGACACAAGTTGTTTCTGGAAAAAAAAATAATAAAGATGGAAAGCAAGTTGTCAAAGGCGCTAAAGAAAATCTAACAGATACGTCTGAAGTTGTTTCAGGAGAAAAAGATTCTCAGGAGTCTAAGCAGATCGTTAAGGGCCTAGGGGATAGCTTAACTGATAACTCTAAATATGTCCTATCCGGTGGTGAAGATGATCAATCAAGTAGCCAACTTGTGCGAGGAGAGAAAGAAGATCTAGCAGATGATATTAAACACATTGCTGGTAAAAAAGAAGAAGAAGGGAAAGAGAGAAAGAAAATAATCAAAGGCTCCAAAGAAGATTTAACCGAAGAAGTTACCCTTGTTACAGGCGAGGAAGAAGAAAGCACTTTAGGGAATATTGAAAATCAACTAGAAGAAAGTATTGGTGATGAGCTAACTATTATATCTGGAAAAGGGCTCAGTAGTGATGAAAAAGAACTCCTTAGAATTAAGCATATTAGCGATCTTGAGGCCTTAAAAGATGAGGGTCCTCTTGCTAGAAGCGATGCAGGCTATACCAGACTTATGTTGGCCGTATTTTTAGAAGATATGAAAGAAGCTAAGCTTGCACTTGAAGCAGGAGAGAAGGTCGATACTCTTTGTCGTGGAGGATATTCAGCTCTTCACTTTGCTGTGGTTAAAGATTTACCCGAAATTGTTGAGTTTTTAATCTCCAAAGGAGCTAAGCTTACAGTTAAAGATAATGATGGCAGAGAGCCTCTATATTTTGCCATATTTAAAGAAAGATTCAATATTGTTAAAATGCTAGTAGAGGCTGGAGCTCCATTAAATCGGAGAGTTAAGGGACGTACATATTTAATGATTGCTGTCGCTAAACGCAATGAAGTAATATTTAAGTATCTACTTTCAAAAGGAATATCTCTACAAACAAGAGACAGTAATGGTTTCAATGTTAATTACTATCTTAAAAAGTATAAACTAGAGTATTACTTACCAGTTGGGAGTGAAACATAGGAGGAGCGCAGATGAACTTGAAGTTTATAGTAATAGATGACTCATCTGAGATGGTTGCCCTCTTAAATAACTTCATTGAAAATTGTGACCTTGGTCATGGGCATTCATTTGAAAATGAATTTCAAGCTATGGACTTTGTTTCAGAAAATAAACCAGATGTCCTAGTCATTGATGTGAACTTAAAGCATGTTAATGGTTTTAAGCTTGGAGGAATGTTAAGGGATATGCTCAAAATAGAAGTTCCTATAATCTATATCTCTTCTAATGATCTCTACTTAAAAGAGTTTTATGATATTGATCAGAGAAATACTTACTTTATGAATAAGCCTTTTGATAAAGAAACTTTTGAATCTGTGATTAAGAAAATGACGAATATCGACTAAATGGTCTTTATCCCAAATAGAACTTTTCTAATATTTGTCATAAGTTCTAAGTCTTCAAAATCAAATTTTACAGTTACTGTGTAAGTTAGGGAACCTTCATCTTTGGTCGTTGAAAAAATTGTTCCAAAAACACTCGCTGATGTAGATATTTTCTCAAAAAGTTCACCAGTCATTCTTACTTTATTTCCTTTTGAGATAAAGTTAGATGATTTAAATGTGACACTTTCCTCAGTTAGCTTCACTACTTCAAGGTCTAGTTCTATATGTGACTCTCGTGAGTTTGAAGGAACCGCAAAATAGGGAAGTGATGATGAATCTTTATACATATCTCCAAGGACTGCATTAATTTTACATTGGACAGTGGTTTTATCTAGTGGCTTAGTAATATAGTCATCAGCTCCTAAATCAAGACCTTTCTGTATGTCCTCTTCTTGAGATCTTCTTGAAACAATGACAATCTTTATTTGATTACCAAATTTCTTTCTGATGGCCCTTAGAATTTCGTAGCCAGCGCCTTTTGAAGCCTCTAGGTTTAGATCAACTACACATAAGTCAGGTACATACTTATTGAACTCTTCAAAGAATTCTGGAGCTGTTTTTGACGTTCTAACAAAGTATTCTTCTTCAGAAAGTATTTCTTTAAGAAATACATTTATGTCATTGTCATCATCAATAGTAAGTATTTTTCTCTTGTCCAATTTAGACCCTTCTTTTTTGTCGTTTTCTAATTGCTTGAAGCATTGCTTCTGGCAGTCCTATTAGCTGCATCACAGTGTCATATATTCCGGGATTTATATCTCTCGATTTTTGATATATTTTTATATGACCTTTCTTTATTTTCATTTCATTTAAGAAGCTACTACTTATCTCTATTTTCTCTTTCTCCATAAATTTGACTCGAGACCTAAATACGAGTGATATCTCATTAAACTTAACGAGCTCTCCAGGTATGAACATCTTTGCCTTTATGTATTTACTTTCTGCTTCATAAGTAGGGAGATCTGATGATCGTGAGTACTTTTTTACAGTGTTAACAAGGGTGTTATTGCTAAATGGTTTTATTAAGTAATTCTGAACACCATATTTCTTAGATAGAATTATCGACTCTTTAGTCTGTTTATTTGAGATAATATTTACTGTGATTTTATCTAAGATCCCTTTTTCTTTTAAAGTATCTAAGAGTTTAAATCCTGAGTCATTTTCTAAATCTAAGTCTAGAAAAATTATATGGGGAGCATATTCAAGAACTTTGACAAGTGCATCTTCAATATTAACCGCCTTTAGTACTACGGCGCCCATATTTGAAAGAATTTTTTCGCAGAAGACTAGTATATCTAGATCATCATCAACAACTAGAATGTACTTCTTTGTTTCTTTCAATTAATCCACCTTGATATATTTTATTTCTAAGTTCTCCACATAACTCTTAAACTCATTTATTAACTGACCTAGGGTATCGTCATTGCTTTTTGGGGCGTTGACCTCTATAGATTTTGCAATCTTTCCTAGTTCATGAAAACCATAACCTCCAGCGCTTCCACTTACTTTATGGCCTATTCTTTCTAATTCTTCGTAGTTTCGTTCTTCGTAAAAACTAAGAAGCTTCACAATATCGTTTCTTCTATTCTCTAAAAATCCAGGCACTATATCCTCAAGTTCCTCGTCAATTTCCACGTAGATTAAGTCCACACTTTTTCTCCTGTATTTTAGGTTTCTAAATAGTTATAGTTTTCATTATATACCATATTACTATTTTGCCATGAGTAAGAATGGGCAATAACAATTTTTCCTAAAGATTTGCTAACTAATAAATGTTTACGTATCTTTATGTGGTAAAATCAATTTAGTTTAATCTTAATAATCCGATAAATAGAGAACGATGAATGTACTAATTATAAAACATCAAGATTTTTCAGTTGAGCGTATCCAAGAGACTTTTATAAGTAATGGATATAACGTATTTATATGCTCAACTAAGAGTGAAGTCGCTGATTTTGTAGAACTGAGGTGCCCAAGTCTCTTTCTCTTGCCTGCTGATGAGGTGGGGTTTTCTATATCTCGTTTTATAAGAAGTTCAAGAGTTATTGATTATAATCTTTCGTCTACTCCTATTTTATTTCTTGGTGAGAATGATGTCATATCCCAGCGAATTGAGTCGATTTCAAATGGTGGGAGTGATTTTGTAGATAGAACCAATTTAGCTAAAATTATAAAAATCTCAAGAAACCTCCTTGAGCCCGATTTATTGTGGAAGGGGGCAAAGGTTGTAGTAGTAGAAGATGATAAGACTTCTGCTCGAATTATCTCTTCCTATGTCGAGAATATGGGTTCTGTTGTTAAGTGGTTTATGTCTGGTGAGGAGTGCTTAAAGTATCTCGAAGAAGAGTCAGCAGACTTACTCTTGGTCGATTATATTATGCCTGCTATGAATGGGGCAGAGTTAACAAAGAAGATTAGAAATGAGTTAGGACTCAAAGAGCTTCCCATTATTTTTACTTCTTCAACGCTAGATAAAGAAGAGATTTTAGAGTTTTATAGAAGTGGTGGTAATGATTATATTTCTAAGCCATTTCTTAAAGAAGAGCTCTATACAAAAATGAAGTTACAATTGGAAAGTTCTCAAAATACGAGAGCTCTTAATGTATATATTGAAGAGTTAAAGAATCTAAGTAATGTTAAAGACCAGTTTCTTGCTGTTTGTTCTCATGACTTAAAAACTCCTCTGAATTCAATTATTGGCTATACAGATGTTCTTAAGTCAGACACTCATTTAGATGAAGAGGGCGTTGAGATCTTAGATATTATTAATAATGCATCTAAAGATTTACTCTCACTCGTTGATGACATCCTAACTTGTAGTGAAGTGCACTTGAGCGGTGAAGTCGCTATGAAAAACCTTAAGGTTACTAAGGTTGTTGAGTATATTCTCAAGCAGGTTAAGGGGATTTCTAAGAAGCAGCTTGAGTATGACTTAAAAATTGACGTAAAAGAGCCTATTATTCTTGGCAATGAGCCAATGTTGAGAAGAGTGTTTTCAAATATTTATTCAAATGCTCTTAAATTTACACCAAGTGGTGGTAAGATAGTTACAAGAGTTTGGGAAGAGGGAGACTATATTAAGTGTAGTATCACTGACTCTGGTATAGGGATTCCCGAGAAGCATATGGAAAAGGTTTTCTCTAAAATGTCTGGACTCGGACGTTTAGGACTTGAAGGTCAAAAGAGTACCGGTTTAGGGTTAAGTATTGTAAAAGATATTATTGAGAAGCATAGAGGACGCGTTGAAGTAGAGAGCCAAGAAAAAATTGGGACAACTTTTACTTTAACATTTCTAAAGGGAAGGTAGACTGTGCGCATATTACTACTTGATGACAGTTTAGATAATTTAAATTTACTCAAGCTCTATGTTAAGAAGTCTTCTGATGAGTTTGTTATGGTGTCTGATGCAGACGAGGCCCTTACAAAAATTAATGAAGAACATTTTGATATGTTTTTTTTAGATATTCAAATGCCACTTAAAGATGGTTTTGAAGTACTTAAAGACGTTCGTGAATCTGAGAAAGCAAAAGACCTTTTTGTTTGCGCTCTAACTGCACACACTTCTAAAAATGAAGTTGAAAAGATAAATAAATCTTCATTCAATGATTATTTACAAAAACCTATTTTACGTAATGAATTTTTAGAATATATTGAAAAGTTTTCTATAAAAGCGGCAGGATAAAAAAGAGAGGATTTCTCCTCTCTTTTAAATTACTAATTTATTTCTTTTTAGCAGGTGCTTTGCTCGATTGAGTCTTCTTAGCAACAGGCTTCTTCTTAGGTGTGGCCTTTTTAGTTGTTTTCTTAGAGACAGCTTTTTTGGCAGTCGCTTTCTTCTTTGCCGGAGCTTTTTTAGTAGCTTTCTTCTTAGTTACTGTTTTCTTGGCAGTAGTCTTTTTAGCTTTCTTCTTTGTTGTCTTAGCTGCTGGAGCTGGTTTTGAAACATACTTTTCAACTTGCTTTTGAAGTTTAGTAAGCTCTTTCATCTGATCGTCAACAAAGGCCTTAGCTTTTTTAACTTCAGCTTGAACAGTCTTATCAACGACTTTTTCAATTCTCTTCTTTTCAGTTTCAAACTTTTTAAGAAGAAGATTTACATCTTTTTCTACAAGGTTCTTAACGTCTTTTTCTGCTTTCTTCACAAAAGACTTAACTTGCTTTTGTACTTCTTTTAGCTCGTTGTTTTTTACAATGTCTTCAATATCTTTTCCGATATTCTTTAATTGCTTCATAAAATCTTGAACTTTAAAATCCATTTGTTACTCCTAATGTTAATTTATTTTACAAATTGGAATTCTGTAACCTGTTCCAAAGCTTTTAGCCTTTATTTTAATAATTGGACAGAATTGTTTTCTCTTATATTCACTTCGTGAATAAAGTTTGAAAACTTTACTTACTTCTTCATTATTTAAGCCCATCTCAATGAGATCTTTAGGGCTAAGTCTATAGGAGAGGATTCCCTCAAGAATAGTATCAAGGATAGGGTACTCAGGTAGAGACTGGGAATCTTCTTGATCTTCTCTTAATTCTGCTGAAGGAGGACGATCTATAATTCCGTTAGGTATTATCTCCCCATACTTCTTATTAATATATCTAGAGAGTGCGAATACTTCTGTTTTATATAGATCTCCTAGTGGGCTTATTGCTCCTACACTGTCACCGTAAAGAGTTGAGTAACCAACACTTAACTCAGACTTATTAGATGTATTGAGAACCATTGAGTTTCTTTGATTAGACCTTGCGTAAAGAATTGCACCTCTTAGTCTACTTTGGATATTTTCATCACAAAGACCTTCCATCGGATCTTTAAACACATCGTTATACTGGTTTCGAAGTGAGCTGTGAGCGAACTTTATTGGAAATGTAGAGAGTTTTACGCCAATTTTCTTACACATTTCAAAAGAGAGGTCGTAACTCATAGTTGCCGAGAAAAAGCCCGGCATAAAGATGGCCTCTAAGTTTTGCCCTTCTTCAAGAGAGAGTTTCATAATTGCAAGAACAAGAGCTGAGTCAATTCCTCCTGAAAGGGCCACATCGAAGTTTTTAAAACCTGATTTTCTAGCATATTCTTGAATACCAAAACGAAGTGACTGGAGAATCTCTTCACAATCTTCATCTGTAAGTTCGGGCAATCTAAAGTTACCTTCCTTATTCTTAGTAATATTTGCCTTAAATAAGGATTCCCAAGAGTTTACTTTATCGTTCAGTGCTTTCTTTTGATCAACCTCACCTGAAAAGGTCTCCAGTTGATATGATAGAACATCTTCCTGGTAGAACTTTGCTCTATGTGTAATTTGGGCACCATTAACAACAAAGCTTGAGCCATCAAATAAAATCTCATCCTCTCCGCCAACTCTATTGGTATAGATGAATGGACAAGCAAAGAGTTGAGAAATTTCTGAGGCCCTAATTAAGCGTGTTTTATCTTTTCCAAGGTAGAACGGTGAGGCAGACAGGTTAATGACCCCGTCTAATTGGATATTCTTTTCTTGAACCTCTTCAAAAAGCTCTTTGACAGGATCAGTGGTGTGCATACTACTCATCCACATGTCTTCACAAATAAGAAGCCCAAAAGACTTTCCTTGAAAATTATAGATTGAGTTCTCACTTCCTGCTGAAAAGTATTTTTGTTCATCAAAGATGTCATAGTTAGGAAGTAGCTTCTTAGTGTAGAGGGGAGTTAGCCCTTTTGAGCTATATTCATATATTACATTTCGAATCTTAAGAGGGATGCCATCTTGATCCATCTTATACTCTAGACCACCAAGTAACATTGTAGGCATCTTTGGATTTCTCAGTGCGTCTAGCTTATCTAAAAGCTCCTCATATCTCTCAATAAATGATCTTTGAAGGCAGAGGTCTTGCAGTGGATATCCAGTCAGGAATAGCTCTGGGAAAACAAAAAGATCCTTAGAATCTTCGTTTTTCTCTATTAAATTTTTTAGATATGTAAAAATGTTATCAAAATCACCAATTGTATGGTGTGTTTGGCGTATGTTTATTTGCATGTACGTGTCCTAAAAGGTAAATTCTCGCTTTGTATTTATCATATTTTAGTCGAAAAAACAGCAGAGTGGAAAATGAAATTTGAAGGTAAGAAAGTTCTTGTCATTGGTGCAGGACTAGCAGGAACAGATGCAGCAATATTTTTAGCCAATCATGGCGTCAAAGTGGTTCTTGTAGAATGTAAAACTCTATTTTTAAACCCCGCTCAAAAAATGAAAACATATGCTGAGCTTGTTTGTACTAACTCATTAAAGAGTATGTCTCCTGATACAGGGCATGGTCTTTTAAAATATGAAATGAAAGAGTTAGGCTCATATATCCTAGATAAAGGTATGGAGTATGCAGTTCCTGCGGGAGATGCACTAGCTGTAAATAGAGAAGAATTCTCAAAGGCAATTACAGAAGGCCTTAGATCACATGAAAATATTGAAGTTCATGAGGTTGAGGCTGAAAATCCGCTAGAACTTCAAAAGAAATTTGAGTGTTCTTATACAATTGTAGCGACTGGACCTCTGACAACTGAAAAGCTAGAGAAGTGGCTAACAACTGATTTATCTGAAGACGACTTCTACTTCTATGACGCAATTGCTCCGGTTGTTGATGCTGATACTTTAGATTATTCAAAGTTATACTTTAAAGATCGTCACAAAGAGTTGAGCGAAGAGGAAGGCGAGTCTGCTGATTACTTAAACGCGCCAATGACTAAAGATGAATACGAAGAGTTCATTGGGGAACTTGTTAAGGCGGAAAAGGTTCCGGCCCAAAAATTTGAGGACTATAAGTTTTTTGAAAGCTGTTTACCTGTAGATATAATGGCCGAGCGTGGTGTTGATACAGCACGGTTTTCTTGCATGAAGCCTATTGGACTTGAAAAGAAAGATGGAACTCTTCCATATGCATGTGTTCAACTGAGAAAAGAGAACCTACTTGGAAGTGCATTTAACCTGGTAGGTTTTCAAACAAGACTAACATATAAAGAGCAAGTTAGAGTTTTTAGAAAAATTCCTGGTTTTGAAGAGGCTAGCTTTATTCACCTTGGCTCAGTTCATAGAAATAGTTTTTTAAATTCAAAAAAGCTTCTAAACTTTGATCTAAGTTCTAAGAAATATGAAACTATCCATTTTGCAGGCCAAATTACTGGAGTTGAAGGCTATACTGAAAGCGCTTCAATGGGACTCTATGTTGCATGGCAAGTACTTAGAAAGTTAGAAGGAAAATCTCCTGCTTCTTGGCCAGTAGATACTGGAATTGGAGCTCTTGTTAACTATATAATGACAGTACCTAAGCCAAGTCCATCAAATATCAACTTTGGTCTACTTCCAACCATTGCGTTAGACAAAGAAGAAAGAAAGAATAGAAAACTCAGAAAGAAGATAAAGAAAGCAAAAGCCTCTGCGCGGGCCCGTGAGTCCTTTGATAAATTTATGGACGAGAGTAAATAAATGCAGGGAATACTTTATATACTTTTAGCCTGTTTTCTTTGGGCGATAGATACTTTGATTCGTTACCCTCTATTAGGTGAGGGTATTTCTGCTAGCCGTATTGTCTTTACTGAACATCTTATTTTGACAATATTTTTTATTCCATTATTTGTTAAGAAAATAAAACTCTTTTGGCAATCAAAGGTTGCTTATGTTTTTTACTTTCTGATCATTGGTGGTTTAGGCTCTGCGATTGGAACTCTTGCTTTTACAAGGGCGTTCTCATTAATTAATCCTTCTCTCGTGATCCTTTTACAGAAATTTCAGCCGATAATTGCAATATCACTGGCCGCAATTATTTTAAAAGAGAAAATGAGAAAAGACTTTATTATTTGGGCCGCAATTTGTTTAGCCGGTGGACTTCTCATTTCTTATGAAGATATAGCTAGTGGACTGAGAAGTGTAGACTTTGATAGAAGTCTATTTGATCAAAAATTTCTTCTTGGTTATGCTCTTACTTTTCTTGCTGTATTTAGTTGGGGTTGCTCAACTGTCTTTGGAAAGAAGCTCACAACATGTGGATTTAAAGAGAAAGAAATAATGGCCGGTAGGTTTTTTATGGGCTTCATATGTTTGATTCCAATACTATTAACTGGTGATATTCAAATGGATATGGATGTTAATATCTGGGGTCAGATTATTGCAATGGTAGTCATTTCAGGGCTATTGGGAATGTTTGTTTACTATAAAGGTTTAACACTTGTTTCCGCTAGAGTAGGCGCCCTCGCTGAGATGTTCTTTCCATTTTGCGCAGTTATTGTGAATTGGATCTTTCTAAATCAGGCCCTCACTTTTCAACAGATTATGGGTGGGGTATTATTACTTATCGGTTCAACTGTGATACAATTAAAACACTATTGATATAATTTTGGAGATATAAAATGAGTACAAAGGTTCAACTACCGACAACTCTAAAAGGCAAAACAATTCTTGTTGCAGGTGCAGCTGGATTTGTTCCATCAACTCTTTGCGAGTTTTATTTAAACCTTGATGCTAAAGTCATCGGTCTTGATAACTTCATCACTGGAAGTAAGTCAAATATTGAATTATTAGAGAAATATGAAAACTTCACTTTTCATGAATGTAATATTTATGAGCAGCTACCTGACTTTACAGGTGTTGATATTGACTACGTTTTCTCTCTGGCCTCTCCTGCATCTCCAATTGATTTTGGATTAATTCCAATGGAAATAATGAGAGTAAATAGTGAAGGAACTCTAGCTCTTCTTGAGTTATCTCTAGAAAAGAAAGCTAGATTCTTAGAAGCGTCTACAAGTGAAGTTTATGGTGACCCTGAAATTCACCCTCAAACAGAAGACTATGTAGGTCATGTAAACACTCTTGGTCCAAGAGGGTGTTACGATGAGTCAAAGAGATTTGCTGAAGCAATGACTATGAGCTTTCATAGAAAATTTGGATTAGACACTCGTATTATTCGTATCTTCAATACTTATGGTCCAAGAATGAGACCTAATGATGGAAGAGTTATTCCAAACTTTATTAACCAAGCTATGAGAAATGAAGATATCACTGTTTATGGTGATGGTAGTCAGACAAGATCATTTTGCTTCGTTACTGACTTAGTAGATGCTATTCACACTGTTATGTTCTCAGATGATCCAACTCCATTTAACTGTGGTAACCCAGATGAGTACACTATATTAGATACTGCTAAGTTTATCATTGAAGCTTTAGGTTCAAAGTCTAAGATCGTATTCTTAGATCTTCCTAAAGATGATCCTAAGAGAAGACGCCCAGATTTAACGAAGTTACAAAGTGTGAGTGATTTCTCACCAAAAGTTACTTTTGAAGAAGGGATCAGAAGAACTACTGAGTTCTTTAAATCTATATAGGTGTAACTTGAATATAGCTCTTAGTTGTGACGATTTACTAATCAGAGATCATTATACTGAAATAGTAGAGACCTTAGGCATGGTCTATGAAGACTCTACTATTTATACTCTTGTTCATAAAGAAAAGGCCATGCTTGGTACTATCGAACTAAGAAAGATACGTTCAACTTATCTATCTCATAAAATTAAAGATAGAGAGCACTTAGCTAAGAATTCTTTTTTAATTCCAAATGCCGCTTCCAATCTTTTTATTCCTTGTTCTGTTGATTTAATTATTAATATTTCAAATGGTATGTCTAGCGGTATTAGAAAGTGTGAAAATACTAAACTTATTACTTACTTCTATGATCACTATTATTTAAATAGAAAAGATAAAGTCTTAAGAGAAAAGATATTCAAATCATACATTACAAAGTGGTCTAAAGCAGCACTTTGTATGAGTGATGAAATTTGGGTTCCAAATGAAAGCGTGAAAAAATACGTTGAAACTTTCTATGAAGGACCAGTTAGTATTGTCGCACCTCCTTTTAATATTTCTGATTATCCTCTTACTCCAAAAGAGGGCAAAGAGTTTGATTATTACGCTATTAATGCCAAGGGCGTTGATGAGAATTGTGCAAATGAACTTATTAGTTTTTTAGATCAGTATAATATGAAATATGTTTTCTTTGGAGAGGATGCTCATTTAGATGAGATAAAGCTAGGAGAGGAAGATCCTAGATTTATGGGTGTTAGATGTTCTGGAGAACTTGCTCCTATGTTAGGAAATGCAAGGGCCCTTATTGATATATCAGAAACGGCTTTCCCTGAAGATATTTTAAAAGCACTATCAAGTGGTAGACCTGTTATTGCAAAAGATAGTGAGCTCTTTAAAAGCTATCTAGGAGAGTTTGGTTTAATTTGGACTAACGGTAGTTCATCTGAATTAATTGATGCAATTAAGGATATGAATAATCTTTATCATACATATGATAGAAGAAAGCTCTATAATATTGCTACAAACTTCCATGACATAAAATTTAAGTCTGACGTAAAGAGAAGAGTTGATCATATATTAAGTAATGATCATGTCCATAATGGAGCAGACTGCTGTAACTAATTAAGGATTTTTATGAAGTTAATGTTAATCCTCCTTCTTTTTTCTCTACCTACATTTGCAGATACTATCGAAACAATTAAGAAAAGAGGCCATTTAAACTGTGGTGTTAGTGAAGGTCTAAATGGCTTTTCAACTCCAAATGAAAAAGGGGAATGGAGTGGTTTTGATGTGGATATCTGTAAGGCAGTAGCTGCAGCTCTATTTGGCAATACATCCAAAGTAAAATATTTTCCAATCTCTTTAAAAGATAGATTTAGCTCTCTTAATGAAAAAAGAATTGATCTACTAAGTAGAAATACTTCTAAGAATTTCTCTAGAGATGTCACTCATAATATTGAATTTGCTCCTGTTGTTTATTTTGATACTCAAGGTGTTTTAGTTAGAAAAAACAGTCGGATAAAAAGTATTTTAGATTTAGATAATAAGAAGATTTGCGTCAAAAATAATACGACAACTCAAGAAAATTTAATAGATTACTTTAAGTTACATAAGATGAGACTAAGACAAGTTCGCTTTGATAATAATGATCAATTGTTTTTAGCCTTCTTAAAGAAGAGGTGTGTTGCAGTTACTTCGGATGTTACAACTTTAACTTCTGAAAGAAATCAGTTTTCATCCCCTGAATCTTTCAGATTATTGAAAAAGAGAATTGAGAAAGAACCCCTTGCCCCGGCCCTTTTGGCCGGAGACAAGAGGTGGAAAGACCTTGTTTCTTGGACAATCTATTCATTAATATGGGCCGAGGAGTTAGGTATTAACTCTTCTAATATTTCAGCTATGAGAAAGAGTCCTGATCCTAGAGTAAAGAGATTCTTTGGTGAGTCTTTTAACTTTGAGAAAATTCTAGGCGTATCAAATGATTGGACTGGAGAAGTTATCTCTAAAGTCGGTAACTATGGTGAGATTTTCAGTAGAAACTTAGGTGGTAAGAGTTCTTTGAAACTTGATAGGGGGTTAAATTCTCTCTGGAAAAATGGCGGGCTTCTTTATTCTCCTCCGATGAAATAATCTAATGAATCAAAGTGTATTCAAATTCGATAAAGAGGTTCATTCATTTAATAATGGAGAGATTCTTTATTATCCAAATTTCTTTTCATCTGATTATTTACCACTGTTAAAAGAAGAGTTGCACTGGAGAAGTGATAAGATAAGTATGTTCGGTAAGACCCATCCTATACCAAGGCTTCAGTGCTGGTATGGTGATGAGAATATTTCTTATGAGTATTCCAATATTCAAATAGAGCACAACTCATGGAATGTCTCACTTATTAAGATTAAGAAAATGATCGAAGCCGAGATCAGTGAAAGCTTTAATGGAATGCTTGGAAACTATTACAGAAATGGAGAAGATTACGTCTCTTGGCATAGTGACGATGAAGTGTCGCTAGGTGAAAGGCCAACTATTGCCTGTGCTAGCTTTGGAGTTTCAAGGGTCTTTTCTTTTAGAAATAAAATATCCAAAGAAAAATTCTCTCTAAACTTAGAGGATAGAAGCCTACTCGTTATGCTACCTCCAACTCAGAAAGACTGGGAGCATCAAATTAATAAGAGTAAATCTATAACTGGTGAGAGAATAAGTTTAACTTTTCGTTTTGTTCACCAATAATTCTTGATTAGCCTAGACAACTCTTATACATTATTTATGTCTTCATGGAGAAAGCAATGAGTAAGTATAATATCAAAATTGCCTCAAATTTATCAGGTGTTGGAACTCATACCTTAAGAGCTTGGGAAAAGCGCTACCTTGCTGTTGTCCCTGCTAGAAGTAGTTCTGGTCGTCGTTTATATAGCGATAGTGATATTGAGAAGCTACAGCTCTTAAGTGAACTTTGCTCTCTTGGAAATAGTATTGGCTCAATCGCTAATAAAGACTCACTTGAGTTAAAAGAGATGTTAGAGAGACTTGGAAAAGTTAAGCAGAATATTCGTCCAGTAAAGTATAAGGCGAGTAGTACTGCTGAAGTCACTCAATCTCTAAAATTACTTTTAGAGGCTATTGAAAATTATCAGATTGAAGTTTTATCAAAAGAGATTGGCTCACTTAAAAAGTCACTTAATACTCGTGATTTAGCACTTAAAGTACTCTCTCCACTTTTATCTGAACTAAGGCATAAGGTTGAGCAAGGAAACTTATCTATTGCACAGGAGCATGCTTTACTTTCTATGGTGAAGTTTCATGTGGGAGATATAATATATGAGAGCTACGAGTGTAAGAATAAAAATCCTAGTCTTATCTCTATTGCCTCACCAAGTGGAGAACTAGACGAGTTTGATATTATTTTATTCTCTCTTCTATGTTCACATTACGGTGTTAAATTCTTCTATTTAGGAGCGAATTTACCGCTGACTCCATTAATAGATGCTACTAATTCATTTGAAGCAAATATTTTATTACTCTCAATCAAAAGTAATTCTTCTCAAAGCTATATTGAAGAGCTCTATAGAAAAATTGGAGCAGATAGGGAGCTATGGGTGAGTGGTGTAGATAATATTAAAAACAGCTCCGTTTTAAACGAAACTAAGTTTAGAGCAATTTCGGATCTCTTTCATTTAGATAATTGTCTAAAGGAGCTTGGACAAGGCTAATCTTCCCACTGCCTTGAACTCCAATTGAATAGTTGATGAGGCCTATAAGAAGCCTTGTAGGCCATAGATGGATTAGATTCAATATAGTAACCTAAGTAGTAATAGTCGTAGTTGTTTTCTTTAGCATAATTTATCTCAGTTAATGCGCCAAAGTGACCAAGACTCCTAGCAGAGTGTTCAGGATTGAATGCAAAATAAACACTACTTATGCCACTGGCTCCCTCATCTAATATTCCCCAAGCAATGATGACTCCATTTAGTGAGTAAGATAAAATAAAGCTTGAGCAGGACTTGGTGAAGAAGCCTTCAGTAAATTCATTGCGATCTTCTGAAGTATTCTTTGAGGTATTAAATCTTTTGTTGTGCTGAATATATATTTGATAATATTCTTCTCTAAAGCTTAGGGGCTCTTTTGATATTACGATATCTTCATTTTTCTTTAATATCTTTCTTTGCTTTTTATTAAAGTTAATTTCGTTAACTAATACTCTCAAAGGTAAACACTGTTTACAGTTTGAGCAGTTAGGTCTGAAGTAGTATCTCCCAAACTTTCTCCAGCCATTTTCTAAGATGATATCTAGTTCACTTTTGTCTAACTCTGTAGCAAAAAAATATTCCTGAGTAAACTCTTGCCCCTTTATATAAGGGCAGTTTGTAGGGGGGGAAAGAGTTGGTTGACTTAGCAAGTACATAATTTAATAAACTCTTTTTATCTAACTTAGATAACTAATGAACTTTATATGATTTGCTCATTTTATAGAAAATAATACTAATAACTTATTTTAAGACTACCGTTATATTAAAACGAATATGATCTTAAATAAAGGGCCTATGAACCAAACTTCTTTAATCACTTATTTATTACCAATCGCTTTTCTTACCTCCTGCATTGGACAGTCTGAGTTAGATGATTATGAAGCGGGACAGTGCTTTAAAGAGACAAGAACAAATTACGCAAGCTATGCTAAACAAAATGAAAGAATCTATAGAATAGAAGAAATTGTTGATAGATCCTTTAAGGTTTCTCTTTGGTATGGAAGAAGTTGGTTGTACCAAGGTAAGAAGAAATCGAATTACTTCTCAAATAGATCTAGTCTTGTTTATGAAGAAACAAATTGTCCAGGAACAAGAAAGAATGCTGCTATAACTGATAAGATTAAATCAATAAACGTTAAGTAGATAATTTCTTTAAATACTCTATAAATTGATTAAAAGACTTTTCAAGTGGACGATAGAGTTCATCACCTTCGAATTCTTTAAGCGTCATCACAACGGCTTCAAGGGTGCTTAGGCCACCACTCTTCTGCTTTCTGACTTCAGCATATGGAGAGTCTGACTCTAGCTCTAAGCACATATGAGTAATATCTTTTAAGTAAGTATTCAGTTGTAGAATCTTGTAAGCTTTCTTCCAAGTTCCGTCGATAAAAATAAAATGCTTTTTGTTATCTGTTTCTTGCTTGTTTGCAAAGTCTTTTAGCCTAATCGAATTTTCACTTGGAAATACTAGGATGTTTTCTACATTGGGAAGTATGATATCTACTTGGTTAAACTCTTCCCCGTCAAATAAGCGAATATTACTAAGAGAGAGTAGTAGAAGCTGAGCAGTTCCTTTTAAACTTTTTATTTCACTAGGATGGCGTAAGATCGTTACTGGAGTCTTATTAAGAGTGGTTGTTGTATATTTACAAATACATCCTCTAAGTGCTCTAGTACATACTTCACAATATTCTCTACTCATTTTTTACCTTAATCTCCCAAATCTTAAGCTAGGCGTATTTTTCTTTAATGTCTAGAATCTCATTCTTTCTTACATGATCATATCTTATTGCTAAAATTAGTATATTCAATTAGTTAACTACTTTTGTATAAGTGGTATTAATAGTTCTTACATTGACTTTAAGTATTACTACTGATATTCTAAATATCTTTGATTGAGTTATGTTCTACAGAACGAAAAGAACTCTCAAAGGAATAAGGTTCTAGCAAGGAGTGTTTATGAGCTTAAGAGAAAGAATGAGACTGGAAGAAATAGAAGGTGAATCATTACTAAGAAAACCACAATGGTTTGTTAAAGAAGAAGAAATTGAAGTTGAGTCAACTCAAGCGCCTGAAGAAGTATTAAGCGAAGACATAAAAGTTAAACTATAAATCTCTGAAGGTGTGACTCTATTTTAATTTAGATTTTACACAGTTTGTAAGCTTCTTATCATTCCATTGGTAAGAATCTTCACAAGCACTAAGTATATTCGCAGTATAAGACTCACAGCTCATTGAGCTTTTAAATCTCGGGTCTTTTCTTTTTTCCATACAGAAGAATTTAATATTTTGATCTACTTCAATCTTTTGCTCTTCTGGGTTTGTAGGAATAATTATCTTCTTTGGAGCTACAATTTTTTTAGGTGCAGTCTTCTTTCTCGGTTTGCTAGGAGAGTAGTAGCGTCTAGGTCTAGTGTTAGAAACCTTTCCCTTCTTTGTTCTTTCCCAGTTTTGGAGTCGAAGCTGTCTATATCTCTCTAAGGCATTCTCTCGTTCAATTTCTTCAAAGCTTCTGACTGTCTCTTTTGAGTATTGCTTTGGAGTATCCTTCATTTTTACGGAAGTACAAGCTGTAAGAGCTAAAGCAGAAACTAATATGGCAATATTTTTAAAAGTCATGGATAGTATTTATCAAGTCTGGTTGATCAATAAAAGGATTTCTATTATTTTGAAATTCATATATCTTTTGATTTCTAACTCTTTCTTCTTCATCAACAGGATCTTCTTGATTCCAGTTTCTTAAGTAGTTCTCTTGTAACTCACCAATTGGCATTTTAAATCTTACTGAAAAGTAAAACATTGCTCGCGCTACATTTCCTTTATGATTTGTTGGAGGCTCAAAGGCCGTGATATTCGTTCCAATTGCATTTCCTCTACTAGAGGCCGTACAGTTGTTATTGATTGCTCGACCATTAACCTCTGCAAATATGTTATTACTTCTTGAGCTATTTGCCCTATTGTTTACCGGGTATAGGTGATGAAGGTCTGTTTTTTGAAGAGATTTACTTAGGTTAGGGTTAAACTTACTTTGAGGCCAGGTGTGCTCACAGTTCATCACTGATGCTGAAGGTATTTTACCTGGGCCAATTCCTTGATTCTCTCCATAGTCTTTTTCGCAGTACAGATCTTTTACTGTATAGCTTCCTCTATAATCTCTCTTTAGATGTAAGTTTCCAAAAAGCTCAATGCGGGCTTCCTTATATGAAATTGTCCTTACCTGAGAGTAACAAATCTGATCTTTTTGACATTTTTCAGTAAGGAGATCTTTATTATCTGTTTTGATGTGAATGTAGCTTAATACTTTAAAAAGCTCTTCTTTAACTTCAGAAGAATTTAGCTCTCCGCTCTCAATACTTTCTATTAAAGAAGCAGGGTAGTAATCGTAGTCTTTTAAAAGAGCAAAAGAGTTGATACTAAATAAAAATGTCGAGCAAATAGCTATTCTAATTAAACTCATTATCCATCCTTGGATTAAAGGTTAAATTAAGTCTAACAAAGCTTTCTCTTATGGCCAAGAAATTATCGTATTTTTTTCTTACATTTCTTTCCATTTGCACTAATTCATTCAGCTGTTATCATTTAATGATCCGATATTTATAGAAAAAGGAATAGCTATGGCATTTAATAGTCGAATTACTGGTGTTGGTTCTTACGTTCCACCAAAAATTTATAAGAATAGTGATCTTGAAGAAATGATGGATACTTCTAATGAATGGATAATTCAAAGAACTGGTATAGAGCAAAGACATTGGGTTGATGAGAATACTTGTACTTCGGACCTTGCTCTTGAAGCTTCGAATATTGCTATTGCTGATGCAGGTCTACAGGCTTCAGATATTGATATGATCGTATTTGCAACACTAAGTCCTGATCACGACTTCCCTGGAACTGGATGTTTTCTACAAACGAAGTTAGGAATTCCTAACATTACTGTTTTTGACATTAGACAGCAGTGTACAGGTTTTTTATATGGTCTAAGTTTGGCTGATAAATTTGTGCAGTCTGGTGGACATAAGAACGTACTTGTTGTTGGAGCTGAAGTCCACTCTAAAGGGCTTGATAAAACTCCTGCTGGACGATCTGTGTCTGTTCTATTTGGTGATGGAGCCGGTGCAGTGGTTGTATCTAGAACTGAAGTAAAAGATAAGTCTAAAGATTCTCACATCATGACAACAAACCTCCATGCAGATGGAACATTTGCAAAAGAGTTATGGGTTCCTGCTCCTGGTACTGATGTTGGTGCAGATAGAATTAGTCACGCTCTTTTAGATGAAGGGCTACACTTTCCTGAGATGAATGGAAAAACTGTTTTTGTCCATGCCGTAAAGAGAATGGCCGAAACATTAACTCAATCATGTATTGAAATGGGTGTTAAGATTGAAGATATTGATCTCTTCCTATTTCACCAAGCTAATCTACGAATAAATTCAAAAGTGGCAGAAGTTCTAAACATTCCAGAAGAAAAAATATTTAATACTATTCAAAAATATGGAAATACGACTGCTGCTACGATTCCTCTTGGTATGCATGATGCCATTAAAGAAGGTAAATTGAAGGAAGGAATGTTAGTTGCTAGTGCCGCTTTTGGAAGTGGTTTTACTTGGGCCTCTAGTCTTTGGAGATACTAAGAAATTAGTGAACCTCTTCTTATGAAGAGGTTCTTGATCTTTTATAAGCTTTTTTCTTCTGCGTAATCAAATATATACTGTCTAAATTCTAGAATATTCTTGTGATTTAATAATGTAATGACATTATTAGTTGATGGGATAATGTCATAGATTAAGTTTTCCATTGAAAACTGAATTGTCTGCATCCCTATATAAAGATTTGTAAAAAAATCTATATCACCTTTTTGCCAATACTGAATTAGCTCTGCAACATCTTGATGGTTATCACAACAAGGACAACCTGGGCATAGACCTTTATTTTCAATAAAGCTTAAATGATACTGTGTTTGCTCAGCAATCATTCTCTCTCTATCTTCTGAGTCATCTGCAAATCTGTCAATCAGTGGAATTGCTACATCATTATTTTTCTTTATTGTGATTAATAATTCTTCGTAGAAAGTTGCATAGAGCGAAGTAAAGATACAATCTTCCATAAGGAAATAGAATAACTCTTCTTGTCCATTTGCTGAGGCCTTTAAGTTATCATAGGCCTTAAGTGCTAGAGTGTACGGAAAATCTGGACTACCTTCTAACTCGTGAAAATAAGTAGCAAGAGAAACCGGAGATGATTCAACTTCAGTATTCTTTTTTGAATCTTTAAAAAATCTTTCAATCATTGACATGTGTACTATCCTTGTTACGCATACAATAAACTTATTTTAGTTTATTTTTCGGAAATTATCCAAAAAATAAATAAATATTAAATAACCTATCGGGTATTATTAATCGTTTAATAGATTTTAATAATACTAGGCAATTCTATCTCCTGTTATGGTGCAGGGTTTGAGTAAATTTGATGTACTTGATTTATTTGATCAAGTGCTTCTGTACTTAACTCGTAGTTAATAGAATCAATATTCTCTTTTAATTGTTCCATATTAGTTGCACCAATTATATTAGAAGATAAAAATGATCTTGAGTTTACAAAAGATAGCGCTAAGGTTGCTAGAGATATACCAAGGTCTTTAGCTATTTTTGCATACATCTTTGTAGCTTCAACAGCTTGAACATTTGAATACCTACTATAGTGAGGCCATTTTGTTATCCTTGCACCTTCAGGCATCTGTCCATTTAGATACTTACCTGAGAGAACACCAAAACCTAGTGGTGAGTAGGCGAGTAGACCAACATTTTCTCTATGAGCTACTTCTGCTAAATTTACTTCATATGTTCTATTCAAAAGATTGTAAGGGTTTTGAATACTTTGCATTCTAGCAAAGCCTTGTTGTTCACTTAGCGAAAGGTACTTCATCACTCCCCACGAAGTTTCATTTGAAACACCAATTTCTCTAATCTTTCCGCTTTTCTTTAGTTCTGTAAGGGCTTCAAGAATCTCTTCAAGAGGAACAATGTCTTCTAAAGAGTCATGAGTATATTCTTTTTTACCAAAGAAGTTTGTATTTCTATCAGGCCAATGCAGTTGATACAAGTCAATATAGTCTGTTCTTAAGCGACTTAATGATCCTTCAAGTGCTGCAATAATATGTTCTTTCTTTAATCTAGGACCATTTCTTATATGTTTTACAAACTCACCGGGACCAACAACCTTAGAGGCCATAATAATTTTATCTCTTTGCTTTTGAAATAACTCCCACCTTCCTAGAATTTCTTCAGTCTTGTGAACAGTTCTTGGTTTTGGTGGAATAGGATACATCTCAGCAGTGTCATAAAAATTTACGCCTTGATCGAATGCATAGTTTAGCATTTCAAAAGCTTGAGAATCAGTATTCTGTTCACCATAGGTCATTGTCCCCATGCATATTAGACTAATATCTATTTCAGTACTTCCAAGCTTTTTAAACTTCATAATTTCCTATTGTTTTAAAATCGATTCTATTTCTAAGTCTGTATTTTTTTTAATTGTCATCACTAGATAAGCAATTATTAACCCAACCATTATTACCATTGGCACAGAAATCACTGGAAAGCTCAATGCAGTCATCTTCCCAAGGCTTTCATTAAATTCTACAGTTCCTGGTTCTCCAACTAGTATTTTAATTGCCAGTATATAATTTAAAACTGCAGAAACAAAGAAGGTCCCTCCTAGACAAAGTGAGGCAATCTTTAGATTCTTTTCAAATAGACCTGTATGACCATGATCTGCAAAAGATTTATCAATTAACTCAATATCAATCATCTGACCTAAAAAAGTTTTCACAAGAGGCTTACTCGTATACTGACTTATGATGACAGCAATACCCATAAAAAATGGAATTAGAGTTTCTTTTGCAACCATCCAATCTCTATTTAAATTGAATAAACCTATACCGCCTGTCATGATGACTGAGAACAAGCCTAGAGCTGAAAAGAAGTTCACTTTTTTCTGCTTGAAGTAGTCGTAAGCCCCATAACCAATAGGGAAACTAAGTGCGAGTACTAAACTATATACTTGTCCTAAATGTTCATCAGAGCTAAATTTTGTAAGAATAACTGATGGTATAATTACGTTTAAAGCAATATTTAAAAATGAGTTTTCTTGTTTCTTTTTTGGCGCAGTTTCAGCGTTCATTATATTCCCTTATTAAAGATGACAAAATCTTACAGCCTTTTTTTTGCCTTGTCAGATGATTTTGTGTCTGAAAAAGTATTAATACGGAAATTATTTAACTATCAAGGATGATGTTATGAAAAAATTAATCTTATCGTGCGCTCTTGCACTTTCAGTAAATACTGTTGCTCAAGATTTTAACGGGTACATAGTAAAGTTCAAAAAAGGTTCCAAGTTACTTGAGCAAAAAGCTTTTAAATCAATTGGTGATTTTGAAAAGTTAAATCTCTCTTTTGGAGATTTTGCAAAACTATCAAATGTTGATTTATCTAACAAAGCTATTTCAGAGTTAATGAATAACCCTGAGATTGAATATGTTGAGCCTAACTGGATTATTAAAGTTGACCCAGTAGATACTAATAAAGAAATCTTAGACCCTAAGTTCTCCCAACAGTGGGGACTAGTAAATGATGGTAAAAACTCTGGTGGTTGGTTCTCAAGAGGGAAGGCCGGTGAAGATGTTAATGCTGAAAAAGCATGGGACATTACTAAAGGTAGTAAAGATATAGTTGTTGCAGTAATTGATACTGGTATCGACTTTACTCACCCTGACCTTAAAGATCAGATGTGGACGAACGATGCTGAGTTAAATGGTATCGAAGGTGTTGATGATGATGGAAACGGATTTGTTGATGATATCTACGGATATGACTTTGCAAACAATGACGGTAATCCAACAGATGGTCACTCTCACGGTACTCACTGTGCAGGTGTAATTGGTGCTTCACATAACTCAATTGGTGTTAAAGGTGTAATGGCCAACGTAAAACTAATGGGAATTAAATTTCTAACTGATAGTGGTTCGGGTGAAACAATTGGTGCAATCAAGTCTGTAGAGTATGCTACTAAGATGGGTGCACATATAACTTCTAACTCTTGGGGTGGAGGAGAAAGATCTGAAGCTTTAAAAGAAGCTATTCAAGCTGCTCAAGATGCTGGTACAATGTTTGTAGCTGCTGCAGGAAACTCTAGAGCTGATAACGATGCAAGACCAACTTACCCAGCGAACTACAAGGTTGATGGAATTGTTACTGTTGGTGCAATGGACGGTAAAGGGAATAGATCTAGCTTTTCTAACTACGGAAAAACTAGTGTTCATGTATTTGCTCCAGGTTCAAATATCTTATCTACTGTAAAAAATGGTGGTTATAAGAAAATGTCTGGTACATCAATGGCAACACCATTTGTTTCTGGAGTTCTAGGTCTATTACTTGCTAATGAGCCAGGAATTTCAATTACAGAAGCTAAAGAAAGATTAATGGAGTCTACAGTTCTTAATAGCTCTCTAACTAAGTATTCTGCTGCTGGTAGAGTAGACGCGTTTAGAATGCTAACTAATGAAAGAAACTAGTTTCATTTAAATAACTGCAAATAATGAGGGAGGTCTTTGGCCTCCCTTTTTTATTTTATCTTTCTTAAAGATTGATGGATGATCCAAAGCATAGGATCTTTTTTGGTATAAATACCGTGTCCAAAGACAGTGAGAAATGAATTTGGAACCCTTGAGTTATCACCAAAATCTACTAATATATGCTCTCCGTACTTATGTAGTCTCTTTCTAAATTTTATATTTCTTCTTAGCATTGTTGAATCACGTCCTATACCAAGTATTAAATCAAGTTCTTCGTTAAGCTTTTGATCTTCTTTTACTGGGCTTTTAGAATCACTCCCAGCGACTGCCCACTGTTGTATGTAATCACCATTCTTAGTTGAGATAGAGCTCGTTAGCCCTCCTCCCATGGGAGTACTACCCCTGTGGTTAATAAAGTGTAGTAGAGTAGAGTTAGAAAAAGATTTATTATTCCAAGTGTAGCGAACAGGTGTTCCAAGGGTGACAAAATCAAACTTTCTTTTTTTACAGCTCGCTATGAGTCCTTCAAGTTCTTCATTAGAGATATCATTCTTTAGTAAAATTTCTTTTAACTGTGAAGAGACTATACTTTTACTTAGTAGCTGACTTAAAAGTGTAAATAGTTGACCTGCATGGGAGTGGCCATAGAGGAGTATGCGCTCATCTTGAGAAGTATTCATATGTATAGACTTCATTAAGTTTAAACTGCCGCGTAGTCTTGCTATATGGTGGTTAGACGATGACCATGTGAAGTTTTCAAAACGTGTCTCTTTTGGACAAATTTCTTTCAGTCTCTTGATTAAATTTGGATGAAAGTTTCCTAACTCTCTAGCAAAGAGATTGTTTCCAGTTTTTATTTGTGCTCTCAGTTTATCTATTATATTTCCAGCTAAACTAGGGAAGGCCCTTTCTAGAAATGAAAGTATATCAAAGGGGTCATCTCCAACAAAAGTTCCATGTATAAAGTAAATATGATCTATCTTCAATTTTGTTATATTTCGATTGATTTCTTTAGTATCAATATCTTCTATAGAAAATTTCTTGTAATGGTATGAACATTCTTTTGGTATCACAGAGCTATAGTCTTGCTCTATGCTCTTTGTTTTTTCTCCTATGCTCCATTGAAGGGCCATATAAAGCATGAAGAATATTTGTAAAATGGATACTAATATTAATAAGATCATGGCGCTAATTATAGCTAATATTCATGCATTGTGATAGAAGGGGAATATGTTTAAGAAAATCTTTCAATATATATTACCTAAAAAGCTAAAAGAAGAAGACATTACTCCTTATTTACTCGTTGGTGAAGAAAAGGGGATCGATAAGCTTGTAGAGAAGTTTTACTTTTATATGGACACTCTACCTGAGGCCAAAAAGTGTAGAGCACTCCATGGGAAAAGCTTAGAACCATCTAAAGCAAAACTTAAAATGTTTCTATCCGGTTGGTTTGGTGGCCCTTCTTTATATATCGAGAAATACGGTCATCCTAGAATGAGAGCACGTCATTTGCCATTTGAGATTTCAACTGTTGAAAGAGAGGAGTGGCTACTTTGTATGCGTAAGTCTATGGACGATCTAAAGCTGAATAAAGAGTTTGATGGTTACTTATGGAATAGCTTCACTAGTTTTGCTGAGCATATGAGAAATAAAGATCACTAGATTTCTATTTGAACAAACTCTTCATTCTTCCATTTTTCACATATCAAAATTAAACTACCCGGTTGAACTCCTGAGTCTATCTCAGTGCCCACAAGTGATTCGAAAAGCTCTATGGCCCTATCAAGGTGACCTTCAAATGATGGGATTGAATTAAGCCTATACTTTAGAGCACCAGCACTCATTTTTATTAGGCCCTTACAGAAGTCTGCTTCAGGACCTTTTCTATTGTGAGCATTCCAAATAGCTTCAAGGTAGACATGGGCTTCCCAGTAGTATTCATAATTAATGAGATCAATGGCAAAGAGGTAGTCAGTATTGCTTAGAGAGAGTTTGTCGGATGTTATTTCATCAAGACCAAAGCTGTGGCCGCCTTCTTTATTTGGATGTTTATTTTTTCCCGGAGTAAAAGCGTAGCTAGGAAAGCTACGCTTGGGTGCATATCTATGCATTCTTATTCAACATACCAATCAAAGTCATAGCCAAGCTTTCCTTCTTCAATAAGTATTCTATGAACACTTTTTGACCATTTCTTGTTTGAAGGATTCCATGAGAAGCGTGCTCTTGAAACTTTACTTTTTATCTTATTGAACTCATCTACATCTCTTTGATTTTTCCAGTTTGGAGCTTGTAGGTCTGCAACGACTTTAACTTTTGGAGAACTCGCAAGAGCTGCAATTCTATCAAAGTCATAATGAGCTGCAACTTTTAGCATCGATAGAACGTCAGTAACTGCTCTATGTGGAAATGGATTTATAAAACCATGTGCATGCTCGAGTGCTGAGAGTGAGTTTGCTATGATTCTCTTTGGGAACTCAATATCAGTCTTAGAGTCGATCCATTTCATTTCTGGGAATGGAACTCTAAATCTTTCAAATAGTGCTCTAAGCATAGGGATATCGTAGTTAGGTCCATTATGTGCCATAATGAAATCAGACTTTTTCATTATTAATGAAAGTCTTTCTAATCCCATTTTTATTTCTTCGCCCTTTAGACCATATTTAATTAACATGATGTCGTTAATACCAGTTAACTCTTCAATTTCATCAGAGATTGGTATTCTATCTTCTTCGTGAATTAACTCTGAATAGATTTGAATAGGTTGATTAAATTCAGTATCCCAAAGAACAGCACCAATTTCAGTAACTCTATCTTTCGCTAAATTAACCCCATTCTCAACAAGGTTTTCATTCATTCCTTCTAAATCAATTCCAAGAATTAGCATCTTTGTCCCTTTAATATAATGATAACAATGAGTTGTACTTATATCGGCCGTAACGCATCTTTACAAATGCCTTTTATGTTATAAGTCATAAATTTAACTATTTTTTATTGCTGACTATTATAAGGTTTTGAAATTATGCATTAATTATCCTAGTATAATGACAAAGAATTGACTGTTTACGGACAATTGTCTCACTTAACTAGATTAACTTATATACTGAAAATGAAATTATATTTAGTCCTCATATTTACAGCAATATCAATGGCCTTTGCTACAGGCTATGTATCTCTTCTTTTAAAGGGAACTTATACCTCTACGCCAGAAGACGAAGAGAATATTACTCGTCTTAAATTGAACTTTCAAAAGTCTGTGGCACCAAAATCAATTATAAACTTTAACTCTCTATATTACTCACCAGAGCAGTTTCAGCTCATTGACCCTATTTATACATTACCAGAGCCTGGTTCAGATAAAAGTGTTCAATATTTCTCTAGTCGTGGATGTTTCACTGGACTTAAGTCTCTATTGAGTAGAATGAACTTTGAGAAGGTTTGGGTTTGGGAAGAGTTTCGCTGTGGTAAGATATCAAATATTAATGACAGCTTTTTTAGAGAAGCTCCATATATGCATCCAAGTGGGAAAAGTTACGCTTATCTTGCATACCTCTTAAATAAAAATAACCAAAACAATAGAGAATGGGTTTTACAGAACCTTCCATATTTTCACGTGACAGAGCTTGCTCTGATTACTAAATCAATTGGGGATCTGGGTGGAAAGTTTTCTTTACTCGCAAAGCTAGATACTGACTCTCTTAGGAAAGTCGCTAGAGGTAGAGGAACAATTCTTACCGAAGAGTTCTTACTTGCCAGAATTACTTATCCATCATTTTTTTCAATATTAGAATATCGTTTTTATTCTAGAGAAGATCTAGAGGGATTTTTAAAAGATTCTCCGTATTTTCTCCATAATCATAAATTTGGTAGAAGTTGTTTTTATCAAGATGGTCAGCTGTGCTGGGAGTATCGAGTAGGACATATATTAACAATTGCCAATAAAGGAACAATAATATTCTTATTTGGACTTGTTTTAATATGTGTAATTGTAGTTCGTCTCTTAATCATTCGACTCCAAAATCAAAAGCATGAAGATGAAAAAAGAAGACTTGCCCTACGAATTTTAGGTCATGAGTTTAGAACTCCTATCACTAGTATGCTGCTCTTGATGGAGAAACTGAATAAGAAGTATGAGACAATGGATGATGATGTTCAGGAAACTTTTTTAAGGATGTCTAGTGAGGTCTATAGACTACAAAGGCTTACAGAAACATCAAGGCATTATCTAAAGGCAAATAAAGGTAAGAAGCTCATTCATCTCAACTGCGAAGAGATCACTTCAATGAATGACTTTGTTTATGAATTGGCATTACCATTTGTTGATGAGCACGGTGACGACTTAATTTTAAATCTACCTATAGAAGATAAGAGCGTAAGGTTAGATTCTTACTGGACACAGATAGTGCTAAAAAACCTAATTGGAAATGCATTCTTTCATGGAAAGCCTCCTGTTGAAGTTAGAGTTGAGTACTTAAAGGAAGCGGTAGAGGTTTGTATCATAGACCATGGAGAGTGCGAGTTTCAATCTTTCACAGAAATGTCTGAAGAGTTTGCAAAAGGAAATAAGAGTTCTGGAACAGGACTTGGTTTAAATATTGTAAAACAAGTTGTTAAAGAGATGGGGGGAGAAATTAGCTTCACTCCAAATCCTACAACTTTCCGTATAGTCTTAAAAAATAGACGCCCTCAGAAGGAGAAGGTCAGTCATGAGTAAATTGTTACTAGTAGAAGATGATGATAGTTTAGGATCTTCACTTAAGAGTTATTTAACAGGAGAGGGTCATGAGGTTGTGTGGGCACAGTCTTTGGCACAAGCAAGGGAATTAAAAAGTGATGAAGAGCTCATTATTCTAGACTGGATGTTACCTGATGGTCAGGGAGTCGATTTCTTAAAAGAAGTTAGAGAAAGTGACCTCAATAAACCAGTGATTATGCTTACAGCAAGAACAGACTTAATCGATAAGGTTATTGGTCTAGAGGCCGGTGCTAATGACTATATGACTAAGCCTTTTGAGCCAAGAGAGCTCATTGCACGTATTAGAGTACAGATTCGTGATCATGGTAAAAAAGACACTGAAACAAGTAGTGGTGTACTTACTCGTGGAGATTTAGTCATAAATCAAAATGAAAGAGAAATACGTTGGCACGGTGAAGTTACAGAGTTTACTAAGATGGAGTTTGATTTCCTTACTCTTCTTGCAGAAAGTCCAAACAGAGCATTCTCAAGAGAAGAGATTTTAAATAAAGTATGGGGGTATGAGAATTATCCTTCTACTAGAACTGTAGATACTCACGTACTTCAGATCAGACAAAAACTAAGTGATGAGCTGATAGAAACTGTACGTGGAATTGGTTATCGTTTCAGATTCAATGAGAATTAACTAAGAGTTAACATTGGTATGACACTTTATAAATCTCCTGTGGTTAAATTATTATCACAGGGGATAACTATGAAAAAACAATTATTACTTTTGACGCCACTTTTAATCTTCGCTTCTTGTACTACTCAAGAACGTTTCGAAGAGAAACTTACAAAGACCCTGATTGATAGACCAGAAATTCTAACAAAGGTTATTGAAAGTAATCCTGATCAATTTGTTATTGCATTTCAAAATGCAGTGAGAAGAGGTCAGCAAAAAATCGTTGAGCAACGAAAACTTGATCAAGAAATACTTCTAAAGAAGGCCTTTGATAATCCATTTAAACCAGTCATTAGAAAAGATGAGCTCATTCGTGGAACTAAGGGAGCTCCTATCACTGTAGTTGAGTATAGTGACTTTGAATGTCCATATTGCTCAAAAGGCTTTAAGACGGTTAAGTCATTGTTAAAGAAATACGATGGAAAGGTTCAGTTTGTTTTTAAGCATCTACCATTAAGCTTTCATGAGAATGCAGTGATTGCAGCAAAGTACTATGAAGCTGTTAGGCTTCAAGATGAGAAGTTAGCAATAGAGTTTCATGACTATATTTTCAATAATCAAAGTGATTTAAAGAGCGGGGAAAAGTTCTTGAAAGAGCTGAGTAAGAAACTTGGCGTAAATATGAAGAGGTTGAGTAGTGACTTAGATTCTGAAGCTATAAAGCTTAGAATTGCTGAGGACCTATCTGAAGCCTCTCGATTTGGTATGGAGGGAACTCCTGGATTTCTAGTAAACGGAATCCCAATTCGAGGGGCGTACCCTTTAGAGCACTTTGATATGATTATTTCTAAGTTAGTTGAGAGGGGAAGCTTAAAACTATAACGCCTGAATAAGAGATTACTCAGGCGTATCTTTTGACTAGAGGTCGTCGACTAGGTCAACTAACTCTGGGTAATCTACAAATGGATTTCTATTATGTTGAACAGAGAAGATCTTATTGTTTCTCTCTCTTTCTTCATCAGATACTGGATCTAATTTATGCCATCCTCTTAATACTGCCTCTTGTTCAGCATCAATATTCATAGATTGAGGTTTCTTGTAGTTGAAGTACCTTGCAGACATGTAGAACATTGCTCTAGCGATATCACCTTTAACAGCATCAGGGGCTTCAATGTAGTTGTTATTATTTTTAGTAAATACGACTGCATCTGATGTGTCACAGTACTCTGAGAAGTTCTTAACTACACTTGCATCAGGAGTTAAGTTACCAAAAGGATAGTTCCATCTTTCTTGATTTGTTTTTGCAAACGAAGGTGAAAGATTGTGTATGTCTGCTAGTTTCAGATTGTAGAAGTTAGATTCTTTAACTTCTTCAAACTTACTTCTAGGCCAAATATGTTCAGCATTAATTGTATTGTAGTCAGGCTTTTTCATTACACCAATTGAATACTGAGGGTTTTTCAAGTCTTTGCTTGTAAATACCTTCTGACAATAAAGTGTATCAAGGGCGTATTCTCCCTCATCTGTAACTTGAAGATGAATCTTACCGTAGAGGTAAGTTCTAGCTAAACTATAATCTCTGTATGTGTCGAAGTCATGTGAGTAACATGAGTTAGATTCTTTAGCACCCTTTGGGCATCTTTTTGAAGAATCTCTTTTTCCTGGAACTCTTGTATGTTCCCATTTTAAAACCTTATTAAGCTCTGATTTTAGATTTTTTAAATCCTTATCAGAAATTTTACTTGGATTAGATAGGTTAGATAAGTACTTCGCGTGAAAAGCGTCATTGTAATAGTCAGAAGGATCATCATGAGGAGTTATTTCAACAATTGAGCTAAGGTTTTGAGTTCCTGTTTGTTGAAAGTTTCCACTGCTATCACTCCCTACTGGAGTATCAAAAGTGTGCTTATCACCACATGAAGTGAGAAGTGATATTGCTACTAAGAGCATCATTGAGTATTTCATCTTTTCCCCTATAAATATTTGTTGGAAAAATAAAACACTTATAGGGAAGAGTCTAGTGAGCATGTAAGTGTTACCTAACAAGTTTTTGTTAGGACAGTGTTAGGCGATAGGGACTAGATTGGCCTTAACTACACGATATTTAAAGAAAAATACACAGCTTAAGCCTACAGACATAATCGTTAGCCCTATGGCCAGACCGGCCCAGAGCCCAGCTGCTTCCATCTCTTTTGATGTCGCAAGCCAGTAACCAATTGGTATTCCAACACACCAGTTGAAGATGAGTGAAAGTATCATTGGGTATTTTGTTTCCTCAAGTCCTCTTAATACTCCCCAAAGAGTGACCTGAATTCCATCTGGAATTTGAAAAAGCCCAACGTAGAGTAAAAGACCTGCACTATAACTGATTAGTTCTGGGTCATCTGTTGCAAATCTAACGAGAATATTTGGAATAGTGAGATACATCACACAGGTTCCAATCATTATTAAAGCAACCATAATTATTGATGAAAGTGAGTAGAGTAGTACCCCTTGCTGGCTACCTGCTCCATATTCTTTTCCAACCTTTACGGAAGCAGCGCTGGAGATCGCGAGAGGAATCATAAATGTACAACTTGCTAGGTTCAAAACTATATTGTGTGAAGCTGAAGCAATAATAGACATCTTCCCAATTAGTACAGTCACCGCCGAGAACATAAGTATCTCACTCAAAGTTCCTAGCCCAATAGGTATACCAAATTTATAAATTCTTTTGAATAATACCTTATTGAAACTCCAGTCGATCTCGAACTTAGACTTAGTATAGAAGAATAATGTAAGGAACATTAATGTTCTAGATATCGTTGTTGCAATGGCCGCACCTTTTATTCCAAGTTCAGGTAGGCCAAATTCTCCAAATATCAAAATATAATTCATCGCTATATTTATGACATTGAATATAAGAATTAAGATGTTTGAAAAAACATTTCTATCCCATGCTTGTAAGTATTCTTTAGATACTTGAAACAATATGGCCGGAATAATACTAGGACCTGCTATTAATATATAGTCTAGAATTAGCGGTGCTATATTTGGGTTGAAGTTAAATGTAGGAAGTAGAAGAATTAAACCTCCTATACCAATTAATAAGAGAAGACTTAAGGACAGCATTAAATAATGAGCATTAGCAAATAGTGAGTTATCCTTTTGCTTTTTACCTCTGAATTGGCTCGATAATGGGCCTACTGCGAATGTCACACCTAGTCCAAACATCATTAAAGGAGCAAGTAGTCCATTTGCCACACCGAGTGCTGCAACAACATCATTTGAGTATCTACCAGCGACGACAATGTCACCAATTCCAAAAAGCATCTGGCCTATTTGGCCTGCAATCAAGGGGATAGAGAATATGAAGATCTCTTTAATAGTAGATAAGTATGTTTTTTTCATAGTTTGTCGTTTATCAGTAGTGTTGTTAATATGCAATCAATAGAGGATAATTATATAGTTATTGAATTAATTGTCATAATTGAACATAAATATAGAGTAAAAAAGTGCATAATCAAATAAGAAATAGACTTGTTAATTTTGTTGTTCTCCATAAACATATATGCTTGCTTTTAGCAGCACTGATCTTCCTTTCTGGGTTACCTTTTCTAGTAAATACAAAAATGGATTTTTCTGCAAAAGTTTGGTTTGCCAGTAATGACCCAAACATTAAAACTCTAGAAGTTTTCGAAAAAACATTCGGAAATGATGAGTCGGCAACTCTTATTATTGAGTCAGATACAGATGTGTTTAACCCTAAATTCATGACTATGCTAGAAGACCTTACTCAAAAGATGTGGAAAGTTCCTGAGGTTATGAGGGTGCAATCTCTCACAAACTTCTATTGGACTAGATCTTTTGAAGATGAAATTCTTACAGAAGAATTTCTCTATCCTGAAAAACTCTCAGATGAGAGATATCTTCTACAAAAAAGAGAAGAGGCCTTAGCACATAAAGTAATTCCTGGTTACTATGTGAGTGATGACGGTAAGAGTGCCTCTATTTATGCCTTCATTTCGCACAATCCAGATAAAGCACCTGATTATGCTGTTATTACTGAGGGTCTAAAAAAGATCACTGAAGAATATAGAGATGAAGAGGGGATTACTTTTCATTATATGGGGCAACCCCCTTTATCTGATCGTTTTCAAAAAGTTTCTTTTGATGATCTTTTCACTATGTCGCCATTACTTCTCTTATTAGTAATGCTCTATCTTGTCTACTGCTTTAGAAGTGTCATTGGTGTTGTTATACCAACAGTGATCATCGCTCTATCTTTGATATCTACAACTTGCTTAATTGGACTTTTTGGCTTTACTGTAAATAGTTTAACATTTGTGCTTCCATCAATATTAATTGCTATCTCTGTTGCAGACTCTGTGCACCTTATGGCCTCCTTTTATGATGAGTTTGCTAAGACAGGTGATAGGTTTCATGCATGTACACATACATTAAGAAAGAATTTGTGGCCTATTTTTCTCACTACTTTTTCTACAATGATTGGATTTTTCTCGCTTACATCTAGTGATATTAAACCTGTCGCAGACCTAGGGGTCCTTGCAGGGATAGGGACCTTCTTTGCTTTTCTCTATACTTATTTAACAGCAGTGCCTTTGCTAATTATATTCAACAAGAACAAGACTCCTACAAGTTTAAAAGGGAAGGTTCTCTCAGAGGATTCTGTTAGAAGTTATTTAGATTTTGTTAAGTCATATAGACTTTATATTATTGCTGGCTTCCTTGTTGTATCTAGTTTGTTTACTTATCTTGCTATAAAAAATGAAATTAACTCTGATCCCTATACTTACTTTTCTAAAGATGACCCTATTTCAAAAGGTAACCGATTTGTTTTAAAGTCATATGGTGGAGTAGGAGGACCAGAGTTGATTGTAGACTCAGGAGTTCCAGGAGGAGTTACGTCTCCAGAGTTTCTCTATAAGGTGGAGTCTTTCCAAGATTGGTTAGAGGAAAAAGAGTATGTAAATAAATCCCTTAGTGTAATAAACATTCTCAAGGAAATGAATCAATCCTTAAATGAAGGCAAGAAGGAGTTCTTTAAAATTCCTGAACGTAAAGATCAAATTGCTCAAGAGTTATTCATGTATACAATGTCTCTTCCAGTTGGAATGGATTTAAATAATAGAATGGACCTTTCTCAGCAAAAGTTGAGGCTATCCATTTTGTGGTCTCTGCAGACGTCGAAAGATTCTCTTCTTGGAGTTGAGGATTATGAGAAAAAGGCCCAGGAAATGGGACTAGATATAAAGACAACTGGAAAGCCAATTCTATTTCATAGAATGAATAGTTATGTTGTCTATACTTTCTTTACGTCTATTGCTATGGCCTTGACTTTAATAACTATAATAATGATTTTGATATTCAAAAATATTAAGTTAGGTCTTCTTAGCCTTATACCTAATGTGTTACCAATCATCTTTGGCGCTGGGGCCTTAACGTTACTCGATAAGCCTATAGACATTGGTTGTGCAATTGTTGCTAGTGTTACTTTAGGGATTGCTGTTGATGATACAATTCACTTTTTAAGCCATTATAATTTATTAAGAAGAAGTGGACTCAATATTTATGATTCGATGGTTAAAGTATTTACTTCAACTGGGCTTGCCTTAATAGTTACTACTATTATTCTAGTGTCATGTTTTGGGTTGTTTATGTTTGCGAACTTAACTCCAAACATAAATTTTGGTATTCTTTGTGCTCTAGTTCTATCGATAGCTCTTATTACAGACTTACTTCTTTTACCTGCAATAATATTTTGCTTCAAAGACCAAGACTAGGGTTATTGAGAATTCTACTTAAGTGGAACTTTTCTATAATAGGGATGTTATGAAAGTGAAGCCCAATACCGCTAGGGTAGTTGCCCTTTGCTTGTGTTTTTCTTACAACAGAGGCATTGCAGTGAAATTCAATATCATCTTTATCTCCGATTAATATTTTTACATCTCTACCAAGTTCAAGTTCGCTTTGAAGTTTATTCTCTAGACCATCTATTGTTGAAATAAATGTACCTGTTTTAGATAGATCAAAAGTATGTGCTAGGACGCAACGACTATCATCTAGAACTATCCAGATCGGAAGTGTTTTTTGATGCCTCTTTGGAATTAACCACCATCTCTTGTCCTGATTATTTGCTGTATATCTTATGTTCTTATTTAATAAAAAGGAAAATGCAAGAATACTCGATAGGCAAGATGCGATGAGGGGGATGTACCAATCTATATTTACAGCATACTTGAAAACAAAGTAGTTATTAATATGAATTGATAAAAGTAAGAATATAACAGATACAGGTAGTAGCTTATGTCCATTGATGGCAAACATCATTGTCATAAAGCAAGAGATCATTACGAGCCAGTTGAAGACTGTAATCTGCTGCAAGAGTATATTATAGTTAATAGCTGTAACCTCTGTCTGAGCTAAGATTTGGAGTGGAATAGAGATAATTATTCCTATCATTACAAGACATGTGAAAATGAGAAGTGTTGGACGTTTTGTCATATTAATCTCTCTCTATGGCATACTGCCTACAGTAACTTTTAACTTTATAGACATACTTTCTTGCTTCTTTCAGCTCTCTTGCTTCCAGCCAGTACATTCCTCTTTTAAGTAAATTTCTTTTAACTCTACTAGGACCAGAATTATAACTTGCAAGAATTATTGAAGTGAGCTCTTCATCATTATTCTTAATTTGCTCTGGGAATGCTTCTATATTTTGAGGCTTTTTCCAATAGTTAGAAATATACTCCAGGTAGTCAAAACCACCCTTTATTGATTGTATTGGGTCTAGTTTCCAGTCGTTATCTTTATTAATTTTTCCTGTTTCAATATAGGTCTTTAAGACTGAAGCTGGTAAGCGACCCCACTTGGGATATGCATAATACTCTTTATTTTCTAATAGTTGTTTCTCCGCTACTGGGGTAATTTGAGTTAGACCAACTGCTTTTGCCCAACTCACAGCCTTAGGGTTAAAGCTTGACTCTTGTTCTATGAGACCTGCCATCAGAGCTGAATTTAGTTCAGTTTCTTCAGCTATTTTTTTTAGTGCATTCTTTACAGATCTTCTTGCCTTGATCTTTGCAGCAGATAGCAACGGGTTGTCCTGTATATCACAGTCTGGGAAAGGATAAGTTTTTCCAATAGGAGCTGCTTCAGGTGAAGATTTGTAGATCACACTAAAGTTGTGAGACTCTACTGGAGGAAGTGTTAAGTTTGCTATTGTATAAATGATCTTAGTACTTGTTCTGTCTACATTTGAAATGGCCTCAACTTGGTCTGTGATATCAACATTATTGTAAAAAAAGTAAATTTTCTCTTCTGAAGAGGTTTCATTTCTTTTAATCTCTATAGAGAAGTTTCGACTCTCATGGAGAACCTGATACTTTGGTGAAAAGATTATATTTTTACTATCTAGGTCTTGCCCAGCTTTATGTTGTTTAGATTTTTTAAATAAGTCATTACTTATTTTTGATACTGAATAGTTTGATCCAAATGGATGATAAGGACCAGCGCAACTTGTAATAATGAATAATGTACCAAAATAAGCAAATTTCAAAATATGCCCTTTTTTATAGATATATAAGTTGAAAGCGATAGTATTGATCAACTATACCAAGGATTCTCACAAGAATTTTTAAATAATATCTCTATCGTATTTCTAGTATATTAGGGACTAAATTTGACCTTTAAACTTGGCATCTACCTTAAGCTTTTCTTAGATTTTGCCTAGAAATTGGGCCAAAAGTTACACTAAAGTGCATTTCTTCTATAGAATATAGTTATAGGAGAATTAGTGAAAACATCTACATATTTAAATGACAAAATTTTGCATGCTTTTGATACTTGTAACTCTATCTTTCTTGGGAAAGAGGAGCAGCTCAAAATTGCTTTTATTAGTATGTTATCAAAGGGACATTTACTGATAGAGGATGTTCCTGGGGTTGGGAAGACCACTTTAGTTTATCTACTTTCTCATATTTTTGGCTTAAATCTGTCTAGGATACAGTTTACAAATGATCTTCTTGCGTCGGATATACTTGGGACATCTGTTTTTGATAAAGAAACATCTAGCTTTGTATTTAATAGAGGTCCAATCTTTAGCCGAATGGTTCTTGGTGATGAGCTCAATAGAGCATCTCCTAAAACACAAAGTGCACTACTTCAGGCCATGGAGGAGAGGTATATTACGGTTGACGGAGGAGAGTATGAGTTAGATGAGCCATTCATTGTTGTGGCCACTCAGAATCCTCTCGATCAAATTGGAACAAACCCATTACCAGAGTCTCAATTAGATAGATTTTTTATGAGCTTAACTATTGGTCTGCCTACTAGAGAGTATGAAAAGAAGATCTTGATGGGCGAAAACATTCGTGAACAAATTAATGGGCTACATTCATTTGTAAGTTTAGATGAGTATTTATCTATATATAAAATGATTCAAAAGACTCATATTGAAGACTCTCTTATAGATTATGTATTAGACTTCTTAGAATACGTTAGAGAAAACCTCGATAATGGTGTGAAGTTATCTTTAAGAGCAGGTAGGGATCTACTGCTGGCGTCTAAAGCCTCTGCATTCTTTGAAAAAAGAGATTATGTAACACCTCACGATGTACAGTCTATCGCCCCTTATGTTCTTTCTCATAGACTTAACTTAAGAGAAGGGCTCACTGCTTCTCAGGATATTATTAGAGAAGCGCTTGAGAATGTGGCCATTAGATAAATGAAGTTATCTTCAAATAAGACATATATTCTACCTTCTCGATTTGGTCTAGGGCTTATTTTTATAACATTCCTAGTTTTTATAATTGCTATTACGTTTGGTCATCCATTCTCTTATTTTATTACTTTCTTTTTAACTTCTATTATTGTGGTTTGTGCATTTTCAACAAATTCTACAATCTCAAAGTTGAAGACTTTTCATTTTCACGATGAATTCATTGAGTGTGGTAATGAGGAATTAGTCTCAGTAAATATTTCAAATAGGGAATACTCAAGTTCGATGTCTCTTTATACGACTTCTGAATTGAGTGTAAATGAGAAGGCGACCATTATTAGTAATGAGAACAACAAGTTAAGGTTTTCTCTAAAATCTGATCACTGTGGAATATTAAAGATGTCTCGTATAAAGATTCACACGACATTTCCTTTAGGGATATTTAGGGCCTGGAAGTATATTGACTCAAATAAACAGGTCATTGTATATCCAAAGAGAGTAGTCGCTGGAGACATCTATAGAGAATCTCTCTATAGTAAAGGATCTGAAAGTGAAAATATTTATAATATTGAAACAAAAGATGAATTCTTAGATCATAGGAAGTTCAGAGATACAGATTCTTGGAAGCATATTGACTGGAAAGCATTTGCTAGAGGAAGGGGTCTTTTGACGAAGAACTTCTCTGGACAAGACTCGAATGCAGTAGTTCTATCAGTTAATCATAAAGATAATATAAACTATCTTGGTAAAGTCACAGATCAACTATTTAAATCTTATGACTCGTCTATAGAGACAATACTCTTAGTCGATGGTGAAGTTACTTCTAAAGGAAATAATAAAGTCCATCTGTATGAGTGCCTTCGTATCCTTGCTAGACTTGGAGAAAAGTGTGAGTAAGCTATTTACAAAAATTTCTCTTGTTTTCTATATCTTACTGACTATATTCTTTATTCCTTACTTTTCTATATATTCACTGACTTTATTTAGCTCAATTATAATTACTATACTCTTGTTCAAATTGACTAATAGTCGCTTGTTAACTTTTTTGAGAGTTCCATTTCTCATTGGTTCAATCTTCATAATTTATAGTGAATATGGCTCATGGAGAGGTTTTGAGCCTGCAAGTATATTATTTTCAACTCTTGTCTTACTTAAGATGTTTGAATTGAAAACTAAGAGAGATATATATTCTCTAATACTTATTCAGTTTCTACATGTCACATCTCTGAGTCTATTAGTAGAGGATTTTTATTATTTATTTATCATCTTTATTAGTTTGCTTGTTTGTTTCTGCAACCTCTACCTAGTACAGCAAGTTAATGTCGAGAAATTAGTTTTTAGAAAGAGTATAAAGAACATTCTTCGATTTTCTTTATTTGGAGCCCCATTAGTAGTTATTCTCTTTCTTTCATTTCCGAGAATTAACTTTGGAGGATTTTTATTTTCTACAAGTAAAGCAACAACAGGGTTTAGTGAAGAACTAAGTCCGGGAGATATCTCTGAAATAATAAAGGATCCTAGTGCTGTTTTTCATGTGAAGTTTACTAAGAGAATTAAAAGACTTGATATGTACTGGAGAGGGCAGATTTTGGCTAAAAATAAACTTTTTAGTTGGGAAAAATCTAAGTTGCCGGAAAAGAGAAACACTGAAAAAATCTTCAAGAAATTTGACTACTTTGTTACTTATGACACCCTTACGAGTGGTCCATTATTTACCTTAGAGAAAACTAGGAAAGTGGCACTTAGTTCTATGGGCTCTTTAATAAATCTTAAAGGAAACCTGTATCGTTCAAATACATTTAGAAATCAAAAATCTAGGTATAAAGGATGGCTTGGACCTGATTTGCCAGCGAAGCTTTTAGATAACTATAAAGACGTTTATTTACAAACAGATTTACCCGCTGATTCTGAAGTCATTAAGTATAGAGATTCGCACCTCTCTTTAGTGAATAAACCTACTCTTGTTGCAAAACATTTAAAAAGCTTCTTCAGGAGTAGTTTTACTTATTCTACTTCTCCAGGGGTTTATAAGAGTAAAAATCCTCTTGATGAGTTCTTATTTAGAAGAAAGGTCGGCTTTTGTGGTCATTATGCATCTGCTAGTGCGACCTTATTTCGCTTATTTGGTATTCCTTCAAGAGTCGTTCTTGGATATCAGGGAGGAATTTTCAATGAAGTTGGAACTTTCTATGTTGTTACAGAGAAGGATGCACACGCGTGGGTAGAGTATCTTGATGAGAATGGAATCTGGACACGCTTTGACGCTGTCAGTGTCGTATCTCCTGCTAGAATAATGTATGGGGCAGATACATTCTTTGAATTTGAAAAGCTTGGCAGTAGAGATACAGATATTGAAGATTTTGTTTCAAGTCGATCAGGAATATTAAGTGACTGGAAGCAGTATATTCAAAATATCTACTATAAGACAGGAACGCTCTTTTTTAACTATGATTTAGAGACACAGAGAAACTTATTTAAGAAATTTGTTAGCTTTAAGCACACTTCTTCACTATTCTTCTATTTTCCATATCTAATTCTTTGTTTGTTGCTAGTTTTAGTTCTATTTCTTAGGGAGAAAATTAAAAGTTTCTTACTTTTTATCTGTGTAAATAAGTATCGTTCACTCAAATGGTCAAACTATACTGTTCTCACTGAGCCACAACTTATTGAACTAATTGAGGATAGCTCATCAAACTTGGTTGAACTTATATTGGTTTATCAACGTCTAAGGTATAGTCGCAATGAGTCAGCTTTTAAAGAGTTGTCATTCTTTTTCAAGGCCTTTAAAATTTTAATCTATGGCTAAAAAAATTATTATTCTACTATTCTTTATTTCTACTTCGGTCCTAGCAGATACTAAAATTCTCTTTATTGGAGATTCCCTAACTGAAGGTTATGGAATTTCTAAAGAGAAATCATACCCGTATCTTTTAAAAGATTTACTATTATCCAAGCATGATACTAAAGTTGAAATAATCAATGGAAGTGTTTCCGGTTCAACTACAGCTAGTGGTCTCTCTAGATTAAAGTGGTTTCTTCGATCTAAGCCTGAAGTTTTGATTTTGGCCCTTGGTGCTAATGATGGACTTCGAGGAATTGAGCTAGGCTCATCTAAGAAGAACTTAGCCTCTATAATCTCTCTTGCAAAAGAAAAGAAGATGAAGGTTATCCTCGCAGGAATGCAGATGCCTCCTAATTATGGGGCAGACTATACTAAAAAGTTCAGAGATATGTTTTTAGAATTGAAAAAAGAATACAAAATAACACTTATACCATTTCTTCTTGAGGGTGTAGCAGCTAAGAAAGAGCTCAATTTATCTGATGGAATTCACCCTAATGAGTTAGGTCATAAAAAAATGGCCGAAAACTTGTTACCTTACTTTAGGTCACTGAAATGATTTTAGAATGCAATAATTTACATAAGAGCTTTAGCCAAGGTGGCAATGTTATAAACGTCCTTAAAGGCGCCTCACTGTCTTTAGAAGAAAAGGACACTCTCGCTATTGTTGGTAAGTCTGGTAGCGGTAAATCAACTCTTCTATCAATTCTTAGTGGAATAGAGAGTGTGGATAGTGGGAAAATAAGCTTTTTAGATAAGGATATAACTCATTACTCTCAACAAGAGATGACTGAGTTAAGAGCTAAGTCTATCGGTGTAGTTTTTCAACAGTTTCATTTGATTGAGCATTTGAGCGCTCTTGAGAATGTAATGCTTCCTTTAGAAATTATTAATGAACCTGATGCAAAAGAAAAGGCCATGTCATTATTAGTTAGTGTTGGTTTAGGAGAGCGTGCAAATCATTTTCCTAATCAATTGAGTGGAGGTGAGAAGCAAAGAGTGGCCATTGCTAGGGCCATGTCTAATCGACCAAAACTTATCCTTGCAGATGAGCCAAGTGGTAGCTTAGATGAAGATACTGGAACTACTATTATGAATCTACTATTTGATTTAGTTGAGAAAGAAAATATGGGACTAATTCTTGTGACTCATGAACTACAACTAGCTGCGAGATGTAAGAAATCTTTACTCTTAAGTCATGGTCACTTAGAAGCTGGTACTAATTAATGATACTTAAGCTAATATTTCGTGAGTTAAAAAGTTCTCCTAAGTTTGTCTTAATTTTTATTCTAAACTTATCAATTGGTCTTATAGGTCTAGTATCTATTCAGTCTTTTAAAACGTCCTTTTCCGAAGAGCTAGATAGTCGATCTAAGTCTATTTTAGGAGCTGACCTTGCTATTTCATCTAGACAAGAAATTGATTTAAAAAATGTCACTTCTGTGGTGAGCATAAGTGATCACGCAAAAAGTATTCGCTTATTCTCAATGGCGGGAGCAAATAATAATTCCAGATTAGCCAGTATAAGAGTTATTGAGAGTAAGTTTCCATTCTATGGACAAATTCTATTAAAGGATCAGCGTCCTCTTAAGTTCTCTAGTGATAAGGAAGCTTATATTTACCCTGAACTCCAAAGACAACTGGATATATCTGTCGGAGATAATATAAAGATCGGAGATGCAGAATTTCTTGTCGCAGGTCTTGTCATTGATGATGGACAGCAAAGTTTTCAAATGGGAGGGATTGCTCCTAGAGTCTACATATCTCCAGAAGGTTTAAAGCTCGCAAATTTAATTAAAGAAGGAAGTACTTACACCAATACATATTCATTTAAAATTAAAGAGAAAGTCACAAAAGAACAACTAAAGCAATTGAGCCTTTCTATTAATGACAGTAGCGCTAGAGTAATAACCCCAGAAAAATCATCCCAACAAGTTAGTCGTATCCTGAATTATTTAAATGACTTTCTAGGTCTTGTTAGTTTGAGTGGGTTATTTTTAGCAACAATGGCGATGATGTACCTCTTTAGAAGTTTTCTTTATAAAAGAAGAAAAGAGATCGCAATATTTCAATTTTTAGGACTTAAAAAGTCGACTGTTTTTTGTATACTCATTGGACAGCTCTTTACTTTAAGTATTATCAGTTCGCTTATTGCTGTTTCATTTGGTCCAATTATCTTACCGTTTATTATTGATCTATTTAATAATCAACTAGGATATAACCTTCAACTCACTTATACATATTCATCATTACTTCTCCCTATAATAATAGGAGTATTAAGTCCTATGTTTATAGGTGTTGCTCTTATTTACCCTTATCTACATATAGATTATAAGTTTTTATTTTCTCATGAAGATGAGGGAGAGTCTAAAGCTTCGTCTTGGCTTATATATTTACCATGGATTGTTTTTTTCTACATTATATCTATTAATATTAGTCACTCTGTTATAATAGGTTCAATCTTCTCATCTTTTCTCTTCATATCACTTGGACTTTTATTTCTTGGTGGTAGCTTTCTTTTAAAGAGACTGAGAAGACTCTCAACAGAGGGAAGCCTCACTTCTAAGCTCGCATGGGGTTTTTTAACTAGGTATAGAGTTTCGACTCTTTTTATATTCTCAAGTTTAATGATATCTACAACAATGATCACGTTGATACCGACTCTTAGAAACGTTCTTTTAAGTGAACTCGAAAGACCGTTAAAAGGTGAGGGTCCATCACTCTTTTTGTTTGATATACAACCAGAGCAAGTTGAAGACTTAAATGTATTTATTAAAGAACAAGACAACAGTGAAGTCTTAGTTATGGCCCCTATGATTAGATCAAGACTTTCTAAGATTAAGGGAGAAGTTGTTCAATCTTCTGTTAAAGAATCAACAACGAGAGAGGAAGAAAGAGCAATTCGAATGAGAAATCGAGGCGTTAATCTTAGTTACCGCGATGGATTAGATATTTCAGAATCATTAACTGATGGTCGTTTAACTAAAGGTGTATTCGACCCTGATAAAAATGAAGCAGCAGAGATTACTTTAGAGCACAGGTATGCTTCTAGGCTAGGTGTTGACGTCGGGGATACACTTGAATTTGAAATCTTTGGTATTCCTCTACCTGCTAAAATCGTAGGTCTAAGAGATATTAAGTGGACTAGTTTTAGACCAAATTTCTTCATTCAATTTCAAAAGGGTGTTCTTGAAGATGCCCCAAAGACTTTTGTGTCAGCTGTGAGTGCAGATAGAACTAAGATAGATACAATACAGCAAAAGCTCTTTAAGAAATTTCCAAATATTTCTGTTATTGATATTACTCGAACTATTGGCAGAATCACAAATATTATGGAGAGCATGGTTCTAATTCTTACATCGATGACTTTTCTTGTTTTCCTTGTAGGTGTACTGGTTCTTTACTCACTAATTGGACATCAGCTTATAATAAGACTTAGAGATTTAAACCTTCTAAAGATATTAGGACTTAAAGATTCTCAAATTATTAAGATAGTATTAACTGAAACGACTTTAATTAGCGCTTTTTCATCTTTTATTGGAAGTATACTAAGCTTAGGTCTAGGTGTTATTCTCTCAAAGGTGGCATTTAAGTCGAGCTTTGTATTTAGCTTACCTCTAATTATTTTACCTATAGTAGTCGTTACATCTATAAGTATTCTAATTACTTATTTTACGACGAAGTCGATGCTAAGAAGAAATGCAGCAGATGTTTTTGGTGATATAAACTAGAAACCGTAAAAGAAGCCACCTGATTCTTCGGCCAAGGTTTTAAGAAAGACTGAGGCCGCAGTTGTCGATCTTAACGAAAAGGCAGGTCCCACTCCAATAGTGTTAATTTGAATCTTCTTATAGTTGTCTTTTCTGACGGCCGAAAGAATTTCTTCTATGCTATCGTACCCTCTTGAATTAGCTTTCGTTGGCGCCCCGTCTGAGAGTAGAACAATATCTGTTATATCTGGATAGGCAGTTATGGCGTACTTTAGAGCACTTCTAGTTGGAGTAGCTCCTTTTGGTTTTAGCTTATTAAGAAACCTGTAGACATCACCTTTTTGTCTTTCTCCGAGTGCTTGAGTATAGCTCCAAAGTGAGCTGTACTTAGCACTGTATCTTCCTGGAAAGTGAATGACGTCTATTTCATAATTTTTAGGCATAGAGGTTATGAGCATCTTGAGTCCGGCCTTTACTTGCCCCATTTTATCCATTGTTTGCATTGAGCCAGACACATCTATTAAGAATACAATCTTTTTACCCTTAAATTTAAATCCAACATCCACATCAAGGATGCCTTGCTTAACTTCTTCTACCTTAGGAACTTCATCTATTTTTGGTGTTTCAACTTTTTCAATGACAGGAGGTGCTTCAGCTTTTATTTTAGCAAGCTTAATCTCTAGCGATTCAATTTCTGCTTGTAATGCATGATTTTTTGCCTTCAGCTCTTTTTCTTGAGAGGGAGGTTTTATGTGTTCAGTTTCTTGTTTTGCTTTTGGTACCGCCACAAATAAAATGATGACGGCTCCAAGTGCACCGGATAGTAAATCTAAGAATGAAATATTGAAGGCATTCACTTCTCTTCTTGATGACATTATTCTATCTCAATTCTGTTGATTAAATTCTCTATTACGTGCTCTTTTATTTTGGCGTGAAGTAAGTCATTCTCTTTTAGAAGATTATGATAGAACCACATTATGATTATACTAAGTAGTAGGCTTACTAAAGTTGTGTCGAAGGCCACACCCAGTGTTGCTGTTATTAACTCCATATCACCGCTATTTGCAATCATTAAGGCCTGGGATATACCCAGTACAGTTCCTACAAACCCTATCGATGGGATAACCCACGTTAGATATCTAATGTTTGATTGATCTGACTCTGATAGTTCTTTATTTATATCTGTCTGAATACTTATTATTTCAATCATCTCCGGAATTGATTTCGTGGCCCTAAACTTCAGGCATGCTTTTGTTATCATCCTAAATAGAAGAAGTTCTTTCTTCTTATCTAGTGATGTAACTTTCAGGTGAAGATCGCTAATTTCCGAAGGAATAATTAAGTGCTTTTCTCCAGTAGGTAGTAGCTTTGTTTTAAATGCTTTATTTTCATTTTTTATTTTACTTAGAAGTAATCTAATCTCAAAGAAGGCCCAAAAGAAGGCAATATAGGTTAAACATTGAATGTAACCACCTCCAAGGAAATTACCCCCCAGTAGAATAAAGATCCTATGGAATAGACCAGTGCTTGTAAAGTGAAAGCCAATAGACATTAGTAATGTGAATACTATAGATATTGTTGCAGCTTTTGTTAGATCAACAAGTTTTTCGTTTACTTTCATAAGGTCCTCAGAATTTGATACTTAATTATTTTAATCTAGAATTAGAGTTTGAAAAAGGGGGAAATTAAGAGAAGAGAAAGACTAAATCACTTGAGTCAATGTCTTTAAGAGTCGTTGCATTTGAGAAGAAGAGGTTATCGATCAGTTGCTTCTTTCTTTTTTGCATCTCTACGATTTTTTCTTCTACTGTATTCTCACTGAGTAGTTTAATGGCATAAACTTCACTTTTTTGACCAATTCTGTGGATTCTATCTATCGCCTGGCCTTCAACGGCAGGGTTCCACCATGGGTCTAGCAGGAAACAGTATCTAGCTTCAGTTAGGTTTAGGCCATATCCTCCAGCTTTTAGTGAGATTAGAAAAGCAGTTTTATTTTCTTGTTCTTTAAACTCATCTATTACTTCTTCTCTATTATTTGTCTGACCATCTAAGTAAGAAAATTCGATGCCTTCTTTTATCAGTCTTTCTTGTACAATTTTTAAAAATTGGGTGAATTGACTAAAGACAAGAGCTTTTTCTCCTGACTTTGAAATAACCTTAAGTTTTTCAATCAAAATTTCTAACTTCGAGCTTTCACTATCCTTATACAGTGGATTGATTAGTCCTGGGTGGCAAGCCGCTTGTCTGAGTCTGAGGAGAGCTTCTAGTATATGCACCTTACTCTTCTTTATTCCAACTTTTTGAACTTTATCCATTAACTTAGTTCTATAGTGCTCTTTTAACTCATTATAGATTTTAGTTTGATCGTTTGATAGTGAAACTGGAAGAATTGACTCATTTTTATCTGGTAGGTCTTTTAAAACATCTTTCTTTAGTCTTCGAAGAATTAGAGGCCTTAAACCTTTTAATATATTTTCAACAACACTTTCATTTCCATCGGTTAAGTTTTCTTTTGATATTTTTTGCTGATTGAAAACTTTTGGCGATAAGAACCTAAATAAAGTGAATAGTTCACTTAAACTATTCTCAATAGGAGTCCCTGTTACGATGAAGCGACTTTTCGAATTAAGTAGTAGAACACTTTTTGAAGTGAGTGAGGATTCATTTTTTATATGCTGGGCCTCATCTAAAATAATCGTGTCGAATCTTGTTTCTCTAAGTATTTCATAGTCATTACGAGTAATTCCATAAGTACAAAACATGATATCAAAATCTTGTTCAAGTAGTTTTATTCTTGATTCTCTTTGTCCTTCATAGACAACTGTAGTCATTTTTGGACAAAATTTTGCTACTTCTTTTTTCCAGTTATGTATCAAAGACTTAGGAACAATAATTAGATGTTTTGTTCTTCCTTGAGTTCTCAGTATTTCTAGGTGACACAATATTTGAACTGTCTTTCCTAGACCCATTTCGTCAGCTAGACACCCTCCCAATGAGAGAGAGTCTATAAAGTTGAGCCATTCCACCCCTTGCTTTTGGTAGTCTCTTAGTTCTCCATTAAATGACTTAGGAATTTCTTTCTCAGGAGCTGACTTGGCACTTTTTAGATTTGTTAAAAGAGTACTGTAACTTGGTGTATCTGTTTCAAGTAGTTTTTCTTCAAAGAGAAGATCCATGTAGAGCACATGATCCTTTGCTAGCATGACTTTTTCATCAGCCATATAACTCATATGTTCTAATCTTAAATGCCTCTGTAGCCAATCAAGTGGAGCTAGGCCTAGCTCTCCATTCTTCAATGGAATGAGTGCCTGTGAGTCTTTTGCCATCGCAAGTATCTGAGGAGTATGAAAGCTTTCTTCATCAAATTCCAGATTTGATTTTACTTCAAACCAGTCATCTTCTGTTTTAAGTGTTATACCCATACTTCTAGGGACTGATACTCTTTTATTCTTAGCAAAGATTTCTATTTTATTCTCAATGAGCTTAGATATTCTATTGTTAAAATCATCAGCTGTGATTTCAATTTTTCTACTAAAGTCTTTATTTTTTAGATTTAAGTTTAGTGTTGTGGCAATTAAACTAAGGAGCTCTTCTTCTTTAGTAGTGTTCTTTACCCTCAATATACGCTGGTCAATTTGATCAAGAGGAAGAGGGCTAAGTGGAGAGTGCCAATTCTCTTCAAATGTTGAAATTATTTGGGCCCAGATCACTGTACCAATAGGTCCCGATGAGATATCTAAATTCATTCTAATAATAGGGTCAATCTCTTCTCTATCAATCTTTATACTTTTTGGGATTTCTACGTTTGCAAGATTAGGGTGCTTTGTAATAAAGCTTTTCAACTCCTTCTTTGGCAGCTGCTCTTTGTTGAATTTTGTCTTACCACTTAAGTACTCATTAAAAAGTGGCTTTAATCCTCTATAATTTACCTTTAAAACTTGATTCTTAAATAGAGCAAGGTCAAGTCCTTCAATCATTTTTACTTCTTCAATATTTAGTATTTCTCCATTGAAGTTGAAATAGGGGATAAATTCCCAATCAGTAGAGTCCTCTAGTTTACTATGAGCTATTAATAACTCTTTAGAGTTAAACTTGAGCTTATTATTAGATATATCTATTAGTGTGCAATCTATTATTAGTGGAAGTAAATAGTCTAAACTCTCGTAAGGAATTTCAAAAAATGAATTTTTTCCTCGAATATTTTTTCTTTGCCAATACGTTTTAGATTGAACGGTAGTCATTCTTCGAAAAATCTCTACTAGTCCTTTATCAGAACTTGAGAGTCCTTCAATAAGCTTATCGGTAACTTGAACTACTTTGTTGTCAATCGTGAAGTCTATTCTAAGTAATCCATTTTGCATGGGATAGGTTTCAAATAATTTGAAACCTAGTTTCTTTTCTTTCTCTTCTTCTAAACTATATTGAGTTTCAAGTTCAATTTTTTGCTTTTCAAAGGCATGGTTAAGTTTATCTAAAACATCTATTCTATTTTGCTCAAATGGATTGATATCTGTGAATGAACTAATAAAGTCTATCTTATCTAGGGACTGTCCCATCTGAGGAAACTGTTCATGATCTGTTGCCTTTATCACTGCCCAAAGGTGAGGGCAGGACTCGGTTATTTGGAACTCATTACAGTCGCAACTTGCTTTTATTGCTTGATATGATTTTAACTGTACCCATTCTAATGATATATTATGTATCTTATCGGAGAGCGTATATGCTTTAATTTCGTTAGCTTGTGAATGAAAAATGCGTATTAACTTACTAGAAAGGAGAGAATCTCCAATTTTTCTTTGATTATTGTTAAAGTAATAGGCACATTTATTAGAAAAACTCACAGGATTTGATACCATATTAACTAGAAACTGTCTCAACTTTTACGACGAGGAACTTATGTCTAATGATGAAAATAAGGGAGAATTATCTCTTAGAACTATGGCAATGCCCGCAGATACTAACCCAAATGGAGATATCTTTGGTGGTTGGTTAATGTCTCAAATGGATATTGCAGGAAGTATATTTGCCATGCGTCAGTGCGGTGGTCGAGTTGTTACTGTTGCAGTTGATTCAATGGTATTTCATTCTCCAGTACATGTTGGCGATATTGTGTGCTGTTATTCCGAATTAACTAAAAAAGGGAGAACGTCTCTCAGTATTAAAATTGAAGTTTTTGTAATTAAAAGATTTAAGAGCGAGAGAGTAAAGGTAACTGAAGGCCAATTTACATACGTAAGAATTGATAAAGATGGAAAGCCAACACCTCTAGATAGCTCGAGGGATAATTAAATGATTGTTGCGGAAAGTATTTCTAAGAAGTATGGAAAATATCTTGCCCTAGATAATGTTAGTTTAAGTGTTAAGAAAGGAGAGGTCTTTGCTCTTCTTGGTCCAAACGGAGCAGGGAAAACGACTTTTGTTAAATCGCTATTGGGTCTAGTTCACCTTTCTGAAGGTAAATTACTTTTGAGAGGTAAGGAAGTCTCTGATGCTGAAAGTAGGGTTGGTGTAGGCTACCTTCCTGAGAAGTTTTCTTTTCATAATTATTACACTGTTTATGGCTGTGTTGAGTTCTTTGGTAAAATGAATGGGTTAAAAGGTTCTGAACTAAGGGATAAAACTCTAGAGGCACTTGATAAGGTTGGTGTTGCAGAAATATCTACAAAAAAACTCGATTCTATATCTAAAGGACAGTTACAAAGAACAGGTATTGCAACATTACTTGTTTCAGACAATCAGCTCATTATTTTAGATGAGCCATTTTCTGGTCTAGATCCTCTAGCTATTAAAGAGCTAAAAGATATTATTGCTAAGCTTGCTAGTGATAGTGAGAGAACAGTATTCATTAATTCACATATTTTATCTGAGATGGAAAAGATATGTGATTCAATGGCGATTTTAGATAAAGGTAAAGTTTTAGTCAGTGGCAAAATGGGTGAGCTTCTCTCAGGTGCTAGCTTAGAAGATTACTTTTATAAATTAGTGAAGGATGTCTAATGAACTTAGGTATAATTAAAATATTAACTGAAAATACTATAGCTAAAGAATATAGAAATAAGGCACTACTCTTTATTTTTATTTTCACTCTGGGTGTAATTACGCTTTCTACAATGTTGTTAGACTTTATAAATAAAAACTTTAACATTACAGAGGGAGCTCAAATTGGTGATAAGGGCTTTTTTATAATGTTCTTGGCCATATCAGCAATTTCTACTGTTACTTCAATAATACTAGGTTTAAATTGTATAAAATCTGACTTTGAGTCATCCTCAATATCTCAAATCTTAGCTTTTCCTATCAAGAGGATAGAGTTCTTAATTGCTAGAGTCTTTGGAGCTTGGATTATTGCTCTCATCTTCTTTTTGTTCTCGATTGGCTATACTATTTTGATGTTTTCGCTTACAAGTTCTGGAACATTTATAAATGGATCTCTTTTTCTGGCGACTATTTCGATGGGTGCAAATATGTTAACTCTTATAACACTTTCTGCATTTATATCGTTATATATTCCAAAGCTATTCTCATTTATAATTCTTATGGTTTTTAGAACTTACACTGCAGCAACGGGCTCTTATCTTATGAGCTTAGGTCCAGATAAACTATTTGCGGATCTTTCGGTATTTAAAGTCATTAATTTATTTTTCTATTTCTTCTTTCCTCGAATGCAAGAGATGGATAGCTACTCAAAACGATTCCTTGAAGGAGTAGACTTTGATATAAGTAGTTTGGCCTTCTTTGGTCACTACTTTGTAGCATTCGTCATTCTCTTTTCACTTTTTGGACTACTCTTTTCAAGAAAAGAAATTTAATTCACTTCTTCAGAGCAAATTCTACATGATTACTATCTGTAGAGTTTGTTCTTGCTGTGAAGGTGATAGTTTTTATATGTTGGTCATCTAGTTCCCAGTGAACCTTTGTTTTTCCCTTAATTTTAGCAACATCTAATTTAAAAAATGTTCCATTGCTTCTTTCTAAGTAGATATCTTCCATAGAGACATTCTTAGATATATTCAATGTAATTTGATTTATTGAGTTCACACGTATAGAGAAACTCTTTGTTATTTTCACATTTATTTGCTCAAGAGAGACCTGTAGCTTCAGGTCCTTAGAGATAGATCCTTTGGTTGAAAAACAAAAGATTAGAGATAATATAATCAGAATTCTTTTTGACACTAGTTTTACTCGTTTTAAATAGTCGTGAGTAATACTTAGCAAAATGTATGCCGTTTAATTTTGTGTATAATCAGGTAAAAGCTGCGCTGCGCATGGGGGATATATTGAAACCAAGGACTTTATGGCACTAGTTTTCTATTTCTTTGATTAATTCTCTCTTGTCACTTGTCGACGGAGTAATAGTAAAATCTATTCGAGAAATCTCTCTATTGTCAGAACTCATAACCTTAGCTCTCCACAGTCCTGGAGTGTAGTTTTGCTTATAGGTATAGGCCCTATAGCCCCAAGAGTTTCCTCCCTTGATTGTAAGAGAGATTCTATCACTTACTTTCCATCTCTTATCCCATTTCTCCCATTGAATATAGAGTTTATCTTTAAGTCCTCTAGGGGCGAATATTCGAGCAAAGACGTAGACTTTATCTCCTGGCAAAAAATTAAAATTTGTACTCTGAAGTCCAAAGTAATCATAGAAGGATTTCTCTCGGTAAAGATGATAATCATCTCCTTGCTTTTCAATATTTTGGTAAACTCCAATCTTTTTAACACTGAGTGGAACTGGTGGAAGTAGATTTGAGAAGTAACCCACTATTAAAAATATACTTAGTGCAAATGCAATTAACTTAGATTCATTCTTAGCAGGGTGGTTTAGTCTATTTAATACTATAGGAAGAACTACTGTTGCTACCGCAAGGGTCAAAAGAAATACTGAAACATTCATTACTCCAACTAAGACAGGTATATAAATAATAAAGTAAGCAGAGATACAAAACTGAACGAGGCTTAATTTTATCAACATTCCTCTTTCTTGAAATTTTGGAGATTCATTTGCTAAAAGAAGTAAAAGGATTAATAGTATAAATATTCCCGATGTAGACAGGGAACTACTTTTGAAAAAGAATATTGCGAAACCACTTAGCAGCCCACCCGCAAGAAAGTGAAATATATCTTTTTGATATATAGAGAGCTTCTGGGTGAATTCTCTTTTGTATTCTTTATCAATACTTAAGAATGCCAAAATAAGCATGCTTAGATATATAGAATGACCCACAAAATTACCAAATTCATCCACTTGGCCTAGAGTGAAAATATCGAAAAGAAAGCCAGAAATAAAGAATACTGCGATTAGTATATTTGGATGTTTTTGATGTAGGTCTTTGCTTTTTCTAATAAAGTTCATATTTAGCATTCTATTACAATAATTTAGATAAAATGAATATTTATCGACACAGAAGTATACTATAATACTAATATGTTAAAATTATTACTAATTGAATCAAATGAAAGAGTTCTAAGGCTTCTCGGAGAGAGTCTAGGTTTGGATTTTGATGCCAAAATATTAAGCTGCTTCAGACCATTTGACTCAAAAGAGTTAATTGATAGGGAAAGACCAGATCTTATAATCATTAGAAATAGTTATGAGATTGACGGTGAAGTTATAAATATAGCAAATATTATAATGAATCACCTTTACGATATTCGCTCAAAAGTACCTGTCATAATCCTTGGAGATTTTGAATTTCCTTCTGGTGGCTATGAGTTATTACCTGATCGCTTTAGAATTGAAGAGCTTAAAAGATTGATTATAAAATCATTGAAGATTACTCCAGAGCAATTAAGACTCATGAAGTTACCTGATTATGTTCCAATGGCAATTCAGAATTTTCATTTAATGGATACTGCTTCATCTGACATCTACATTAAATTAGATTCTAAAGATGAAGAAAGGTACATCAAAAGAATAAATCGTGGAGATGTAATTGATCATAAGGTTATTCAAAAATATGAAGATAACCTGATTGAGAATTTCTATATAAAGAAAGAAGATCATTCACACCTTTTAGATGAATTACTTCATCAGTCTTTAGAGAAAATTGTGAAGGTTGCTAAGAGTGGCAAGAGTATTCATGAAATAAACTCTGAAACATATAGTATAAGTCAAAATTTAGTCGATGCCGTAGGGGTTACAGAACAAACTGTTAGACTTTCAAATATTGCGATAGCAGTGATGTCTAAATCAATTGAAGCTCATAAAGAGCTGTCTTCTTTATTGAGGGATATACTAGAGAATAAAGGTAGCTACGCTTATAAGCGAAACTACTTGATTTCTGCTTTATGCCGTGAGATTTCTCCTTTTATGAACTGGGGAAGTGGGGATCAATTAAATAATCAATTAGAGAAAATGACATACCTAAGCTTCTTTCATGATATTTACCTCCGAAAAGAAGCTCACTTAAAAATATTTCAAAACTCAGATACCAGAAACCTCGATATTTCTGCAGGAGACCTTGTTTTAAATCATGCTAATATGGCAGCAAACCTAATTCAGTCTTATCCGAAAACTCCCTCTGGGCTAGATATTTTAATTAAGCAACATCATGGAGTTTCTACAGGAGTTGGTTTTGTAGAGAACTACTCATCGAATATTTCTCCTATGGCGATAGTCTTTATTGTAGTTGAGAAGTATGCCTACTATGTATTAGAGGAAAAAATAGAGGATTTAAAAGATATTGCAGTTAGAAAACTTATTATTAATCGATTATATAATGAATTTCACTTACCAAGCTATAAGAAAGTCGTAGATACTCTGAGTCGACTCATAATTACCTAATTAAACTTATAAGTAAGACCTGAGACAATTGTTAGATACGAGTCTCTAGCTACGGTGGGAGAGTTCTTAACTTTGCTTCCTAAAAAGGTGTGTTTGACTGAGTTGAATAGACTCCAATTCTTATTTATAATCCAAATTGGACTTAAGGCCACACTTGTTGCTCCACCGCTACTTGGTGAGTAGTAATTTCTCGTTGATGTGACTTCATGTGATCTTACGCCATAGTAGTAATTACTAAACTCTCTGTCTAAAAAGTTATGAGAAAGAGTGTAACTAAGCATTACTGGTCCTAGAAAATATCTACCACTATAGGAGATGCTAAATATCTCACCAGAAGACCTTCCCTGAATATCCTTAGAGTAGGAGAGTTTGAACATCATGATGTTCAGTCCGGCTTCTCCAAACCAAGAGTCTTTCCGCCAGTCCATTCCTGGGCCGTAGTATCTTTCACCAGACCTTTTCAAGGATATGTAAGGAGCAATAAATTTATAGCGAGGGAGTTTTAACTTTATGTTTGGACCTGCTATCTCTAGTGGACCTATTTTTATCCTTGCCATAGGAATTGCACGAAGTTCAGTATTCTCATCCGATTTGTCGTACTGATTGTCATTTCGAATATTTTGTTTCCATATGGCACCTCCCCCTAAAGAAAAGGAGTAAGTAGACCTTTGTTGCGCAGAGGAAATACATGGTAATAAGAATATAAGTAATGCAAAAATTTTCATCTATCAATTATTGATTTAAATATTGAGAACTTCAAGTGCTATCGTTTTCATTTGTAATTTAATTAGGTAGTATGGAGAAAATACTTAAGGAGATTAACTTGTTTAGTGGTACAAAAATGCTTGGACATAGAGGCGCCAAAGGTGAGAAGCCAGAGAATACAATTGGAGGTATTACTTACGCCCTAAATCTTGGATTAAAGGCCATTGAGATTGATATTCATTTAAGTTCTGATAATAGATTGGTTGTTATTCATGATGACACTTTGGATCGGACAACTAATGGTACTGGTAAAGTGAAAGAGGCCACAAGTACTGATATCAGGGCCCTGGATGCTGGAGATGGAGAAAAAGTTCCTTACCTAGAAGAGGTTCTTGATTTATTAAATCAATATTCCTTCACTCTATTTATAGAGGTCAAAGCAGTCGGCTGTGAAAAGTTACTTACAGAGATGATTAACGAAAGAGAAATTCATCACAAAATAGTAGTAAAATCATTCAATCATAGAATTGTTAAAAAAGTAAAAGAAATAGCACCGAAGATTAGGACTGCTTGTTTAATCTATGGTTTACCTGTTAATGCAGTAAATATAATTGAAGCTTCTAGAGCAGATGGTATCTCAATATCTGTCTCTACTGTTGACCAGGCCCTAGTAGAGCTTTGTCATCATCATAATTATAGTGTTACGGTTTGGAATGTTAACAAAGTCGAAGATTTAGATACTTTTGTACAGATGGGCGTTGATTATATCGGAACTGATTTTCCGTCAATTGTTACTCTTGAGTAATTACTGAGAAATGATTACTCTCTTCATTATCTAATAGTAGATTTAGCTCATCATCTCTTTTATCTACAGTTAATATGATGAATGCATAGAGTTCTAAAAAAATATCATGTAAGTGTCCTATTATTTTCATTTTTTTCTCCTGTTAAGATCACTATACATATCTTTTATTTGCACTTAATTAGGTTCATATTCTTATCGTGTTATTTTTATCATCCGTAACAACAGGAATGGTTACGACAAATGTTGTATGCTTTTCTCTTGTGTCTAGAGTGAGTTCTCCACCGAGGTTTACGAGATTATTTTTACTTATACTTAGGCCAAGACCAGTTCGGTTTGTTTTATCTGTAAAGTAAGGATCAAATATTATGGTTTCTTTTTCTCTTGGAATGCCTTCTCCACTATCACTTATTTTAAAGATAAGAAGACCAGTCTCTTCCTCAATATTAATAACAATCCATTTTCTACCAACTGTTAATACGGCATCGTAAGCATTGTTAATAAGATTTAAAAGGATATGACCTAGTTGAACCGGAATTTTATAGTTATCTATATCTTTAACTTCATTTTTAACTTTGAATTCTATATTTGAGTAGTTGAGCTTGGTCTCACAAAGAGTCATAATATTTTCAAATATATAATCTAAAGACTCGCTTGGTATTTCATTCTCATTTTGTTGTGCTCTTGAGAGATTCTTCATAGATTTAACAACTTTGGATATTCTCTCCGACATTGTAAGAATTTTATCGATAGAGTTTTGTATCTCTATATTTTCGTTAGATTCTTTTTTTATCTTCTTAGCCTTCACTTTCAAGACAGTAAGTGGGTTATTGATTTCGTGAGCGATCCCTGAAGCGAGTTCACTTAGTTCAATATTTCTTGAGGAACTCAAAATACTCATTTTTTGATCTTCAATTTTATTCATCATTTCTTCGCGCTTTCTGCCATGACCAATGCAGAAAATAGTACTTGTTACTATTACTGAAATATAGATGAGTACCTTTGATATTGGAGATAGTTGCTCTGCTGGCATATTTATAAAATTAAGTAATGGAAACTGTTCTGTGATAATTATAAAAATTAATGAAATAATACAAATGGTATAAGTTCTTTTCTTACTTAATAGAAAGGACGAAACAACAGGTAAGATAGTAAACCAAGCGATTACTGGTGAGTCTATTCCTCCAGTAAAGCTTGCTCTTGTGTAGATTGGTAAAAATGAAAAAAGAGCAGTGAAGTATATGGCATTATCATACTCTTTTGATCGCTTTATATAAGTGAGTAGGGAAATTAAAGCAATAAGATATAAAAGGATGGTATAATTAGAGACATCATTAGAGTTCATCAAAAAGAAATCTGTTATGAATCTTATAAATAGAATTGTTGCGGCAAGACTAATCCCTAGAACTGTAGCCTTTTTCTTCCATGTCTTTTCTCTAATACTGTCTACTGATACATTATTCATAAGGCTTATATCGGTAGTTAGTAAATATTGTTTATAGAATAATTTGGATTTATATCATAGTTTTATACGAGGTTATTATGTCAGAAATTAAAAGAGTATGTATTATTGACGGTTCTAGAATTCCTTTTTGTCGTTCAGGCTCAAAGTATATGGGACTTTCTAACAAAGAATTAATGAGTACTGCGATGAAAGCACTTGTTTCAAAACTTTCATTGCAAGGTAAAACTGTTGGTGAAGTATCTTTAGGCGCGGTATCTAAACATGCAGCAGATTTCGCTCTAGCAAGAGAGTGTGCAATAGAAAGTGGTCTTTCATTTGATACTCCAGCTTTTGACATTCAGATGGCGTGTGGAACCTCTCTAGAGGCCGCGGTACTCCTTGGTAATAAAATTGCTCTTGGACAAATTGATTGCGCAATAGCTGGTGGTGTAGACACTAATAGTGATGTTCCAATTGAATTTTCTAAGAAGTTTTCAGATAGACTTCTAAGATTAAATGGAGCAAAAACATTTGGTCAAAAGTTATCAGTTCTTAAAGGATTTTCACCAGGAGAGCTTTTACCTAAGCTTCCCGCTGTGAAGGAAGCTCGTACGGGTAAATCTATGGGGGAGAGTTGTGAGGAAATGGCTAAGAGATGGAAGGTTTCTAGATTCGAACAGGATCAACTTGCTCTAGAGTCACATCAAAAAGCAGAAGCTGCTTACCAGGAGGGATTCTTCGACGACCTTATCACTCCTTGTGCTGGAGTAAAAAAAGATAATATTGTTCGTGGTGATACCTCTTTAGAGAAGTTGAACAAATTAAGAACAGTTTTCGATAAAAGTTCTAATGGAACTCTTACGGCCGGAAATAGTTCTCCTTTATCCGATGGCGCTTCTTGTGTATTTCTTTGTAGTGAAGAGTATGCAAAAGAAAATAACTTAAATGTCATGGCGTACCTATCTTACTCTCAATCAGCAGCTGTTAACTATATAGATGATGAAGGTCTTCTTATGGCCCCTGCGTACGCAGTTCCAAAAATGTTGAAAAATGCAAATATGTCATTACAAGATTTTGATTTCTATGAAATTCATGAAGCCTTTTCAGCACAGGTTCTATGTACCTTAAAGGCCTGGGAAGATGAAAGTTTTTGCAAAGAAAAACTTGGACTTGAGTCGGCCTTAGGAACAATTGATAGAGATAAGTTAAATGTTAAAGGTGGAAGTGTTGCTCTAGGGCATCCATTTGCTGCTACTGGAACAAGAATTCTTACTTCTTTAGCAAAAATGCTTAATCAAAATGGATCAGGTAAGGGACTTATTTCAATCTGTACAGCAGGGGGAATGGGTGTGACAGCAATTCTTGAGAAATAAATATGCTTGATTCTTATTCTGATAAATTTAGGGTAATAGAGAGAGAGGAGTTTTCGACCCCTCTCTCAGAGCTTAACCTTGCAGAGATTAAACTTTTTCCTAGAAGTACATTAATTTACGAGGCCGTTGAAATAGCAGCGTCTAGCAAGATAAGTACTTTTGCTATTGGTGAAGAGAGAATCGAAGGTATCGCTACAGAAGATGAGTTTTTAAAGTACATTGGTAGCAATTATGAAGAAAAAAAGAACGGAACACTTGCTGATATAGCAGATTTTTCTCCACGCGTATTAGATATCAACCAAACCATACTAGAAGCGATTTTAACTATGGGCTCTAAGAAGCTTAGGCATATGCTTGTACAGGATGGTGAGAAGGTTAGAGTTCTTTTACTTAAAGACCTTCTTCGATTTGCCTCGAGTAGGTTTGAAAAAGATTTAGACGGGTATGATGTTAAGGTTAATTGGTCTGAAAATGGAGTCTACTTACAAGAGCGGACTAACTTTGATGAATCAAGTGAAGATGAGCTAGATTTAACAACTCACATCTTTGAAACTCCTATTCGAAAAGTAATGTTTAATGAGGCCATCTTCTGTGATGTATCACTAAGCTTGGGTGAAGCCGTTAGACTAATGAAAAAAGAGCTTACCTCAAGTATTATTCTGATGGAGTATGAAACTGAGATGAGAGGTATATTAACCGCTAGAGACTTATTAAATAAGTGCTACGGTCAAGTTAACCTTGAAAATACCCCCGTATCTGAGATTATGACCGCAGCTCCTCATAAGCTTTTAGAGCAAGAAGTCCTAGCTGTGGCAATAAAGAACATGAATAAATTTAAATATAGAAATGTGTTAGTATGTAATCAGGTAGGTTACCCAATCTCAATTGTCTCTATTTTAGAAATATTGAGTTTTATTTGTTCAAAATTAAAAACAGATTAGCTTGTATTAGTTAATAACAATTTGGACTTTATGGATATTGATCAGATATTTTTTCATTTAACATATGCTTTCCTCTTACTAAGTGCGGTTACAAAGCTGCCTCAAATTACAAGAATTCTTCAGGTCTTCACTGTGTTAGCACTAGGATCTTTTTTAACTCTAAGCTCTAAAGACGGGATTACATGGCAAGTCTGGTCAAGTTGTGTTGTTCTATGTCACCTATTTTTTTGGAGAAGCTATAGCTTAATAAATAATGAATATGAAGATGTTGAAACAGAAGTATGGAACGAGTACTTTGAAGATGTATCTGATGAAGACTTTCAATTATTAATAGATTCATCTGAGTGGAGAAGCTTTCACTTTAACAGTACTATAGTTGCGGATAAAGACTACTTTGTTTTAAAATATAATGATGAACAGTGCACTTGGAAGAAGTTGATGCAGGGCAGTTCTTTAATAAACTCTAAAGATGATTTGAAGCTATTTGTAGATGTTGAGTCTCTCCGAGAGGCAAATCCACTATTAGAGACCACAATCTTACATATTCTTACAAAATCCTCTCCGACAAGTATGGCCTCTTAAGTTTTTTCCATCATACTCTAGTCCTTCAATATTCAGACATGTTAGTATTTATGCATGAATGATTCTGATCAATTTGAAAATTTAAGTTTCTCATTTTTTAATGCAGATAAGTACAAAGACAGTGCGCTGGAAGTTCTTAAAAGTGTATTTGGGCATAGGGAGTTTCGTCTTCATCAGGAGAAAATCATTAATGAGATCTTAGAGGGCAGAGACGTCCTCGCTCTTATGCCTACAGGCGGTGGGAAATCTCTTTGTTATCAAATTCCAGCCCTTGTTAGAGATGGTGTAGGGATTGTAATTTCTCCTCTTATTTCTCTTATGGAGGATCAAGTTTCAACTCTTAATGAGATGGGTGTTAGGGCCGCATACTTAAATAGTTCTCTTTCAAGAGATGAGGGAAGAGAAATTGAAGAAGACCTCATAAATGAAGAGATAGACCTACTGTATCTTGCCCCTGAGCGCTTACTTCAACCTTATACGTTAAGACTGCTCTCTTCGCTTAAAGTTTCTGTTATCGCCATTGATGAGGCCCATTGTGTTTCAAAATGGGGACCAGACTTTAGGCCAGAGTATATGAATCTATCTATTTTAAAAACTAGCTTCGAGGGAGTTCCTCGTATTGCTTTGACTGCAACAGCAGATATAAACTCACGTAAAACTATCGCAAAAGAGCTAGGACTTGAAAATGCGAGAGTATTTCTAAGTAGTTTTGATCGAGAAAATATTTCATACGAAATAGAACTTAAAAATGATGACCCACAAATACAGCTATTAAATTTTTTAGAAAGATTTGATGTTGAAGATTCTGGAATTGTATATTGCCTTTCTAGGCGTAAGGTAGAAGAGACTGCGGCCTTTTTATCTGAGAATGGTTTTGTTGCCTATGGCTATCATGCAGGAATGAGCTCTTCTAAAAGGAAGAAAGTTCAAAATGAGTTTCTTTCTAAGGAGGGAGTCATAATTGTTGCAACTATTGCATTTGGAATGGGGATTGATAAACCTGATGTTAGATTTGTTGCTCACTTAGATCTACCTAAGAGTATTGAGTCTTATTATCAAGAAACAGGTCGGGCGGGAAGGGACGGACTTAGTGCCTGTGCTTGGATGGTTTATTGTAGAAGAGACTCCGCTGTATTAAAGCATCTAATTAGGAAAGGTACGAGAAGTATTGTTCAAAGAAGGGTGGAGGAACACCATGTTGAACTGATGCTTGGGTTATGTGAAACAACTAGGTGTAGGCGAGAGGTTGTTCTTAATTATTTAGATGAGGATTATCCTGAGTACTGTGGAAATTGTGATATTTGCCAAGGCTCTCTTGAAGGAAAAGAGTTACTCGATATTACAGATGAAATGGTTATATATCTAAGCTCTATCTATAGAGTTGATCAAAAAATGAGTATTGAGTTAGTTCTGTCTTTTCTAATGGGTGATGAGGATTTCAAGTATCAAGAGTATATGAACTTGCCAAACTTTGGACAAGGCTCCGGGGTTTCGCTTGCCAAGTGGAAAGAAATTCATAGAAATGCACTCGCTTCTGGGCTAGTAGATGTAAAGTTTGATAAAGGCTCAGCTCTTGTTTTAACAAAACGAAGTCTTAAAGTTCTTGAAGGTGAAGATAAAGTCTTTATGAGGACAGACCTTACAAGATCAACACCTCCAAAGATAAAAAAGGTCTCAAAACCAAGAAAGAAGAGAGCTTCTAGAAAGGCGAGGACTCCCAGAGTGAAAAGCTTTTCTCCTGCCACTGACTTCACAATGGATACTCAAGAAAGAGTTTTATTTGAAAAGCTAAGAGAGCTTAGGAGGTCTATTGCGAAGACTAAGAAAGTTCCTGCTTATAAGATATTTCACGATACGACGTTACTTGAAATAGTGAAGAATAGACCAACAAATGCTAAAGAGTTTTCAGAGCTTCATGGTGTTGGTAGGGCCAAGTTAAAGAAGTATAGTAAAAAGTTTATGGACCTACTTTAAATTGATCAGGAGTTTTATGTTAGAAAAAATTCTTTTACTCTTGATTACAATAGCTTTAAGTTCTTGCTCTATCTTTAATGCAGGTACTGTTCATTTAAAGTACAGTGATATAGATGCTGGAATTGAAGGGAATAAGTATGAATTAAAAGAGAAGCTAGGAAACGTATCTGCTTCAATTAGACAAGTAGAGCATCCCAAGGGACTTAGAACATGGGATTACCTAGTAAAACTCTCTCCAAGTCTTCATTTCGATAGATTCAACTTTGAGCCCATCTCTTCAGTTAATACGAATTTAAAATATAGAAGATTATCAGCTCTAGGAAATTTAAAGGTTGGCTTCTTCACTCCAATTGGTCAGTTTGTTTTTACTGCTGGCTTTGGAGGTGGAATTTATAGCTTAGATGATGGTCATGGCCTTGATACAATCAAAACTAGAGAGATAAGAAAGTTTGACCTTGCATATAATGTTTTCTTAAGTGATCGAGTATTCTTAATGATGGGACCAAGGTATTACAAAACAGCCTTTGAACAATATACCTTCATTTTTAGAATCGGATACTTTTGGGGTGATGTGCCCTAAGGATTCAATATAATTTTTACGAGTCTAGGCACTTCTATTGTTGAAGGTCCGGTGAGTTGAGAATCAAATAGTCTTGATTGTTTCGTTGGAACAATATTTTGCTCAATAGTTACTGCTCCGTGGTGCTTAACCTCTGAAACAAATGCAGCTGCAGGATAAACTTCTCCTGATGTTCCAATTGAAATAAATAAATCACAAGACTTTAGCTCTTCTTCTATGTCGTCTAACCTGTAAGGTACTTCTCCAAACCAAACGATGTGAGGCCTTAGATTTCCGGCCTCTCTACAGCATGAACAAATAGTACTTTGATTAAGCTTTCCTGAGATACTAAATACTTTAAGTGACTTTTTACAGTGCATTTTTAATAGTTCACCGTGCATATGTATAATATTGGTTGAACCTGCACGTTCGTGAAGATCATCTACATTTTGAGTGATTATTGTTACTTTTCCTTGAAATTTCTTCTCTAGTCTGGCCAATGCTAAGTGGGCTTCGTTTGGATGGACTTCCTCAGACTGGAGCTGATCTCTTCTAGCATTGTAGAAATCAAACACTAAGTCTGGATTTTTCTTAAAGCCATTTAAAGATGCTACTTCCATAATATCATGACTTTCCCAGAGTCCATCTTGATCTCTGAAGGTTTTTATTCCTGATTCGGCAGAAATACCTGCTCCAGTTAAGATGACAATGTGTTGAATATTATTTGGTATAATCATTTAAAAATATTAACAAATAATAATTAACATATCGAGTAATAATGAGTGTTGTAGAAGAAAACATAGAGTTAAAAAAGAAAAAGAAGTTCTACCTTTATAAGAGAAGCCTATTATTCAGTAGTATATTTTCAATCTTCATTTTTATGGCCACAGTGACATCTCTCTCGTTTCTGAGAGTAGTTATGATGAAGGACATGGATATTATATTATTTATAAGTATTGTTACTTTAGTAAGCTTTATATTGAAGTTCTCTCTAAGGAGTTTTCAGTACAGACTTAATAAAATTGGTGTGTATTTAATAGAAGCTCTAATTGTCGCTTTTATTATTCATTTTATTTTAAGAATCGAATTCCTCCTAGGTTTATAGAAGCAATACTTGTTGGGCCAACCTCTTTAGTATTCACATTTTTCAATGACTTATTGATAGAGCAAGAGGTCGTAAGCAGTATCGTTAATATTAATATCTTCATGATATATCTCCAGACAGCATCATGCTGTATTGTGTTGTAAGATGCTAATTTGATGCCAAAAAATATCTAATTATTTCAAATTGTTACGTTGAGCACATTGTCACTAGTTCATAACGCACCTTTGTAGAGAACTATTAGAGAAAGTATTTGACGATACCTTATAAGTGTTTAAAATCATGACCTTAGATTTTCTGTACTACAACTTAATGAATCTCTTATATAGGTAATATGCAAAATAAAAAGAACAGCCCTCGAGCAACTAGAATAAATAAGAATCTCGTTAGAAATAAAATTAAGGATGACTCTCAATTAGACCTTCTTACTTTCATTTCAAACGAGTCTATTGCTGTTTCTAGAGGTTCTAATGTTAGAAGTATAAGAACAACTAAGGCCCCAAAAATCTTAAGTAGAGGAAAGAAGTATTCTCTTCCTATCAATGTAGATAGAGGTAAACTTTTTTCAAACTTCATTTGTGGAGAGTCTAACTCTAGAGCATGCTCTGTGTTGAAGTCTATGTTAAGCCAGTCTAATTTAGACTTTCAGGCCATCTATATTTGTTCCATGAGTGGGCTAGGTAAGAGTCACTTACTCTATGCAGCAGCGAATTCATTATTTGAAAAGTCTACGAAGAAAATTTGCTACTTTCATGGAAAAGAGTTTGTTTATAACTTCGATGCAGAAATCGAGAACCTTGCTGAAATTAGCACTGTCTTTATAGATGATTTAGATGAGCTAACATATGATACAGGTCTTCAAGATAAATTTGCACGTAATTTTGATTTGTTAAAAAGGAGTGGCGTACAAATTGTAATGGCCGGGTCCCTTTTGCCAAAACATATGAAGATGGCAATACCTAAGTTTTCGACAAGAGTAGGTAGTGCTCTAGTTGAAAAAATTAATAAAATTGATAGAGATTTAGCCGCTAAGATTTTAGAGAACCTCTCTGAAGTTCATAATTATAGACTAAGTGCTGATGTAAGTGACTTGTTAGTAGATTGCTTTCATTATCATGTATATGGGCTTGAAAGCGCTTTATTAAAGCTTAAGAGCTACAGTGAAACATTTAGTAGTAATGTTGATATTAAAATAGCACTGAAAGAACTTAAAATTCTAGGTCCTGTGTTAGATAAGAATATAAATTCAAAAAAAATAATTTGCAGAGTATGCGAGTTTTATAAGATTGATATTGAAGACCTTTTTTCAAAGAATCGTAAAAAAGATGTAGCGTTTGCGCGCCATGTTTGTATGTATATCTTAAAAGATCGCAATGGCCTATCACTTTCAAGGATTGCTAGATTATTCAATCGAGATCATACATCTGTACTTTATGGTGTAAATAAGATTATTACTGAGATTCAAACAAATAATAATATCAGAAAAGATATTCACGAGCTTGTATAACTAAATAGACCTTCATCCTTGAAGGTCTGTTGAATGATTAAATCTTTGATTTCTCAGAAAGGAAGTTAAGTGGTTGCTTAACATCAACAACACCACCACCCTTAGGTTTAGGAAATTGAATTAGTTTTAAAACACCAGTCATACAATTTGTACCTTTGCTAGAAAACTTAGAACCTTTCGTCTTAATTTTAACTCTTTGTGCTTTACCTACAGAGTTAATTCTAAAGTGTAAGTCCATAACACCTTTAGCATGCTCATTTCTGTATTCAAGTTCTTGTTGATAACAGTGTTTGAATTGTGGTAAATATTCTCTTAAGATCTTTCTTAAAAGCTCTGGGTCCATAGAACCAAGAACTACCGCTTTTTGATCAGTATAAGTTGTATCAATTCCTGATTTACTTGCTAACCCTTTTGACCCTGATGATGAATCAAAACTACCCTTGAAGTCCTGACCTAGTCCAGATGCCGCATTGTTGTTTGCAGCTTTTATATCTGAAGTTGTTGCACTTTTTGCAGAACTTCCAACTGCTGCTGCTGCATTAGAGTTTGTATTTTTAACTACCTTTGCTGATTTAGAACCAGTATTTCCAAAAAATGATGCCATTGACTTGTTCATTTTGAACTTAAAAGATTTGAGCTTTCTTTTACTCTTGATGTTTTTAGATTTAGCTGCGGCCTTCATTTGTTTTTTTACAGGTTTAGATGCTTTCTTCGTTTTACTCGGCTTTTGTGTATCTTGTTTCTTAGCAAATTGAGGTTTTTTATCATTTTGTTTTTCTTTTTTTACACCAGTATCCACTTCAGTCTTACTAACTTCACTAGATGTTTTAGAATTATTCTTTTGCTCGGCTTTTACTGCTGGTCTATAGATAACTGCAACTTTCTTTTCTTCTTCTTGTTGAGGTAGGTCAATGAATAATAATAGTAGCATCAAGCTCATAACAACAGAAAAGACTTTCGCTGTTTGTTTTTTGAACTCTCTATCGCGTCCAAAGAAAGGTGTATTTCTTAAATGTGGAGGCGCTTCTGATACTTTTATTAGAACTTGTGTTGTCCCATGAGTGTAAGAGATCACTTCATTTTCTTTTAAGTTATGATCATTTTCTATTTCTTCTGAAGTCAGTAGAGATGTACATTTGTGGTTATCAATGCTTTTTACAACAATCTTTGAATCATCAATACTTATTAATGGAATATTCTCATCACTATTAAAGCTTGGTAATAGGAAAGTATCTTTTTTTCTATCATGTGCAGAAACTCTTAAATCTCCATTTTTTAACGGAAAGTAATCAACAGATAGGGCGGTTCCCATTGATAATACTGTAACTTGGATTGCCTTTGAATCATTTTTTCTTGCTATTGGTATAAATTCTTTTGTTTCATCAACTTCAATAAAAGAGTTAGTATCAAGTGTATGAACTAAGTTTAGATCTTCTACTGGAGTGTATTCTGTTTCATCAAACTTAATATCACAGTACTCACCGTCTATGATTACAAGGCCAGGAACTGGAGGTAAAACCGGGGTAGGTTGTTGTCCCTCCAGATCCTGGATTGTATGAACATCCATATCCTCATCTTCAATGATCGACTCATTCCGTTGAAGTTCATTAATTATTTCATCTAAATTAAATATTTCTTTAGCAAATTGAACACTATCACCTGGATAGATAGTTCCACTTTCAATTGACTCGGAGTTTATGTAAGTTCCATTGTTACTTTCTAAATCTATTACCTTAGCGCCGCCTTCATGATTTAAGATCAATATAGCGTGGTATGCTGAAATACTTGAGTGGTCAATTATGATGTCACACTTCTCACTTGATCCAACAAGTAACTTTTTCTTCGTAAGCGTGAACTCAAGGTTATGTCCAATTAACCTTAGTTGACTATAGTCTTTAGATTTTGACTGCAACACGATTTACCCCATTTTTATTAGACTTTCTTTGCTTCCTTTCTGTCGTTTTCTTCCTTGATTCTTTTTAGTTCAATATCTATTTTCTTTGTTATGACTTTTGTAGCAGAATTTATTTCTTCTATAATTGTTGGTTTTTGTGCTCCAATAATTGCTTTTGCTTCTACATATTTTTTTAATTCATAATAAAGTAGCGCAACATACAGAGATATATCTTCTCTTCTTAGGTCCATGGAGTCGAACCTCTTTGACCACGAGTAGGCCTTATCAAAGTTTCCTTGTGCAATTTCGATTGTCATTATCGAAAAAATTAGATCTATATCATTTGAATTTTTGTTTACTAAAGGATTGATAAGATCTTTCGCTTTTTCTAAATGATTGAATTTAATATATACCTGAGCAAGATTATACTTTGGTATATTTGACTTAGGAGATAACTTAAT
>NZ_JBFGYP010000001.1:0-117430 GCF_041587335.1 Halobacteriovorax sp. | reverse complement strand
GAGAAGATTGGATGAAAAAGCAAATCCTAATCGCAACAGGTTTAGCAGTACTTTCAACTAGTGCATTCGCTTCAAAAGCAAGATTAGAAGCTCTTGGTCAAAACGACGATAGAGGTTCTTTTTACGTTGAAGATGCAAGAAACATTTTTAGAAATGCTTCTAAAGTAAACACTCACAAAAACTACATCACTACTGAATGGGGTACAGCTTCAAACACAACTGATGATTCAACAACTGCTCCACATGCAGAAGGTGGATTCTTTAGAGAGATGGGATCGTTTAACTACGGTGTATATATGGGATCTCAAATTGATGCTCAAAATGCAGCAAGAAATACAGGTTCTTTCCAGTCACATGACAACGCTTTAGATTTATTCTTTGGTGGAGACATGGGTGTTCAATGGGGAGCAAGACTTCATTATGCAGCAGGAACTTCAGAGCCAACTGGTGGAATCAAGACAGAGCATGATAACTTTGGTCTAGGTCTTGGTATGGCAATGGGTGATATCGAAGGTTACGCAAATATGACTCTTTCTGATGAGTCTAAAGGTGGAGCACTTGCAGCGGATAAGTTTGAAGCAAACTCTTTAAACCTTGGTCTTTCTTACGATGTAATGGGAATGACAGTATTTGCTGATTACGATAAAGCTGGTTATGAGCAAACAGTTACAGCAACTGCAACTGAGTACACTGAAACAACTATGACTGTTGGTGTTGGTAGAATTCATGAAGTATCTTCAACTGCAAGATTAAATATGGACCTAGCATATGTATCTACAAAAGAAGAAACTAAGCCAGCGACAGCTACTGAAAGTGAAACAACTACAAGTACATTACCACTTACTTTAGGTTTCGAAGCTGATGCAACTTCATGGCTAACTCTTAGAGGGTCTGTTACTCAAAGTGTTTTAATTAACAACGAAGAGAAGAAAGGTGCAACTACTGCAGGTAACAACTATAAGCAGTCAAACTCAACTACAGATGTAAGTGCTGGTGCAACTCTTAACTTTGGTAAACTTAAAGTTGACGGTTCTATCGGTACAACTAGCCATGCTAGAAATGCTGCAACTCAGTCTGAAAACGGAACTCTTGCACTTGATAACGTGCTTACAAGAGTTGGTGTTACTTACTGGTTCTAATTTAAATTACAAAATAATTTAAATAATAAAGGCCCCGCTTATGCGGGGTTTTTTTTTGGTTTAAACAAGCGATATTCTTTCTTTTTATTGTTTCTTTTACGACACTTATCTTTCGGAAAAATTTGACAGTATTACAAATAACCAACACAATATTAATAGAACAAAAATTTGAATAAAATAATATTAACTTTTTCAGGAGAAAATTGGATGAAAAAGATTTTAGGATTAAGTGCTGCGGTAGTTATGGGATTGACTTCTACAGCTGCTCTAGCTTCAAAGGCTAGGATTTTAGCTTTAGGTGAAGAGGTTGAAGATCATTACTTTATTGAAGATTCGAGATCAATCTTTACTAACGCTTCTTATATTAATAACTATGCTGACACAATGATGTTAGAATGGGGTGGAACTGGAGCAACTTCTGGTGGAACTCTTGATCAAGACTCAGACCCTAAAGCAATGGGTGGGTTTTTAAAAAGATCTGGAAACTTCGTGTATGGAGTTTATCTTGGTAACGAATCAAACGTTTCTTCGTTTTTAAGAATTCTTGCTTCTCCGACTGGTACATATTTAGCAACTGCTGATAATCAGTTAGACCTGTTTATTGGGTCTGAACTAGCTTCTGGGATTAAATGGGGTGCAAACCTTGTTTACACTGATGATAAGAAAGAAACAACTGGAGCTACTCACTCTACTGACAAAGCTATGGCTGTGAGACTTGGTGCTCAAGCAGATGCTTGGGAAGGATATGTAAATGTTTCTCTTGCTTCAGAATCTGAAAAGAAAAACTTAACCGTTCCTTCTAAGTTTGATGGAAAGTTAGGGCTTCAAGTAGGTGGTTCATACAAGCTAAAAGATTACAAAGTTTATGCTTCATATAAGCAATTTGATTGGGATCAGATTGGTGGTAACCAGTCTGCTGGTGTAAAGTCTGAAGGTGGATTCTCAAGATATTTCCTAGGTGCAGGAAAGGTTCACAAGATTAATTCAACTGATACAGTAACTGTTAAGGCTGTTTATAATGTTTTAAATGTTGAGATGAAATATGCTTCAGGTGATAAGTCTGAACTTACAAGAAGAGCACTTCCTTTAGTTGCTACTTATGAAGCACAAGCAACTTCTTGGTTAATGCTTAGAGGATCTGTTTCTCATAACTTAATGGGAACAGCTGAATCAAAAAGACTTTCTAAGGTTGTTAACGGAACTTATTCAAATGGTGCTGCAGTAGTTGATACTCTAAAAGGATTGGCTCTTTCTAGTTACAATGGTTCAATGACTGATGGTGAAACTTCAATTGGAAGTAGTACAGCTATTAATGCTGGAGCATCACTTCTTTTTGGTAATTTAACTATCGATGGTTTTGTTGGAACTACAGCCGCTTCAAGAGCTACAGCGACTCAATCTAAGCAAGGTGTTCTTGCTCTTGATAACTTAATGACAAGAGTAGGGATGACTTATAAGTTCTAATTAATTTTAAAATTTATAAAATATCTTAGGGTCGCTTTGTGCGGCCCTTTTTTTTAGCTTAAGAGAATTTAATCTTTCTTATTACTTCATAACCAGCAGCAGTTACGATACTCGCTAGATTTAAAGACCTTATACTTTCATTTAAGATTGGAAAGCTAACAGAGTTGTTAGCATACTTTTCTAGAATATCTTTTGGGAGGCCTTTGCTCTCACTTCCAAATATTAAATAGGAATCTTCTTCAATTGTTTCTTGAAAGATATTTTTCTTTGCTGTCTTAGTAAAAAAGAAGAGCTTTGATAGCTCAGGATTTTCATTTTCTAGAAACTCATCAAAGTTTTGATATTCACTTATCTTAATTGAGTCCCAATAATCAAGACCTGCTCTTCTTACGGCCTTTTCAGAGATATCAAATCCTAGTGGGTGAATGAGTATCAACTCTAGATTTAGAGCTGCACACGTTCTTCCAATTGATCCGGTATTTCCTGGAATCTCTGGGGCGACTAATACAATTTTAAAATTTGGTTTATTCATAGGTAAGTATATAAGCGCCCAGGATTAACTGGGCGCTATGGAAATTATGCTTTCTTTAAGTAATCAACAAGAGTTCTAACGATAAGTCCTGATGCACCTTTTGTTGGGCAGTAAGACTTGTGTCCTTGGCTGTCACCAATTCCTGCGATATCAAGGTGTGCCCAAGGGATATCATTCTTAACAAAGTTTGATAGGAATGCTGCCGCTTTAGACGATCCACCAAATCTTGAACCACCAATGTTTTTAAGATCAGCTACAGGAGATTTCATATCATCGTGGAATTCCTTAATGATTGGAAGTTGCCACATGTACTCATCAGTGTTTTTCGCTGACTTTAAAAGAGTGTCTGTAAGTTTTTGGTTGTTACCCATGATTCCACAAACTTGATTACCAAGAGAAACTAGTACTGCTCCAGTAAGAGTTGCAGAGTCGATAATTGCATCTGGCTTTAAGTCAGAAGCATAATCTAAACAGTCAGCAAGTACTAATCTACCTTCAGCATCTGTATTTAAGATTTCAACAGATAAACCGTTTCTAGCTTTAACAATTGCATCTGGCATTGTTGCATGCTCGTTTACAGCGTTATCAGTCATACCAAGGATACAAGTAACTTTAACGTCAAGACCAAGTTTTGCTACTGCTCTAAATGCAGAGTAAACAGTTGCAGATCCTGCCATATCAAATTTCATATTCACCATTGAACCACCTGGCTTTAATGAATATCCACCTGTATCAAATACAAGTCCTTTACCAACTAGAGCAATGTGCTTAGTGTTCTTAGTTACTTTAGTAGGAGTATAAGTTAAGTGAACTAATTGAGGCTCATAAGCTGAACCATCATTTACAGATAGGAATAATCCCATTTTTTCTTTCTTAAGTTCTGCTCTTCCAAGAACTTTAGTTTTTACACCTTTAGTTCCCTTAATATCTTTTAGAACTTCCTTTGCATAAGTAGTACTTCTTAAGATGTTTGGTGCTTCGTTTACAAAGTTTCTACCAACGTTGATTGACTCTGTTACAACTAAAGTATCATCAAGAGTTTTTTGTAGTTTCTTAAGACCTGTTTTCTTTGCTGCAGAATCAAAAGTAATTTCTGTTAGCTTTGCAGGAGTTTGAGTCTTGAAGTGACGGTCAAACTTGTAATCTGCAAGCGAGATACCTTCAACTATTGCATTTAATGATTCATCGGCCTTGTTCTTGATTGTGAATCCATCAAGTTGAATTGCTACTTCTTTGTAAGTTGTAGCAAGTTGCTTGAAGATTGTAGCAGAGTGGTTTCTTAGATCTTCGAAAGTTACTTCTTTCTTTTCTCCAAGACCATATACAAGAACTGTTGTTCCATTCTCTAGGTGAAATGTATATGTACTAGTTGCTGCACCAGTGAAATCAGCTGCAGTTTTAATGTTTTCAAAAGAAGCTTTTAACTCTTTAGACCAGTGAGTATTTACGATGGCCTTAGATTCTTTCTTCTTTCCTTTAGCTTCAACAGTCTTTTCAAAAGCAGATACTAATACGAGAGTATCGCTAGAAAATTCTTTTGCCCCAAGATTAAGAGTGTATTTCATGGAATTCTCCTTTATATTGTTCGACCCGTAGGGTCATTAGTTGTGTAATAAATCTTCGCGAGTTAAACTATCATGATCATATTAGAATGCCAAAATTGAAGAAGGTTAAATAGTTCATGCTTAAACTCATTCAGCGCTACCTAGCAGTTAACTTCATAGCTCCATTTGCAATGAGCTTATTTTTCTTCGTGGCATTCTTGCTCACATTTCAATTATTTCGAATCATTAAAATCGTTATAAGTAAGGGTGTAGAGTGGAGTCTTGTTTTTGAGCTTATGGGTCATATCTCAATCTCTTTCATTCCAATGGCCGTTCCACTTTCGTGTCTTTTTGCAACAATCTACACACTTAATAAGCTAAGTGATGACTCCGAGATAGTTGCTATGCGCTCATTTGGCATGACCAAATTTAAACTCTTTCTTCCTTTTCTTGTATTGGCTATATTTATCGGTACTTGTGTCTATTCCTTGAATAATAAAGTAATTCCGGCATCTAAAACTCAATTTAAAAATACGATAGTGAGACTAACTTCTAGAGGTGTCCTAACTGACATAAAAGAAGGGAAGTTCTTCACAGAGGTTGCTGGAGTGACCCTCTTTGCTGACACGGTTATTGATAAGGGCCGTAAAATGTATAATGTATTTATACAGCAAGAGGGGAAAGGAAATTTATTGGAGCAGGTCGTTACAGCTAAAGAAGGTGCTCTAATAAAGATTCAAAATGAGGAATGGTCTATCCCAAGCGTAAGACTACATCTTACTGACGGAACCATTGTAAAGAGGTTTAAAGATACGCATAAGGACTTAGAGAAGATTCTTTTTAAAGAGTATGACTTTCCATTGGCCTCAGGTGGAGCAATAAATCATTTTGTTACTAAAGATGGAATGAGAACAAACGCTGAGTTGTCTGTGGAAATTCGATTGGCCACGGAGAGAGCAAGGGCAAAGAACCTTTCTTGGAGAGAAACTGAAAAATCAATGGCCAAAACAAAGCTTGAATTATGGTCTAGAATTAATACTCCATTTCTATGTTTTGTTTTTATCCTTGTTGGTTTTTCTTTAGGGATAAAGCATGGACGAGGAAAGAGTAAAAATACATCTGGAAGAGCTCTCGCTGTATTACTTTCATACTATTCTTTGTTTTTCTTAGGAGTGAGCTTTGCTAGGAAAGGAATGGTTCCAGGATATCTAGTGGTTTTTCTACCAACCATTCTTGCAGGAATGGTCGGCGTTTATTTCTATCGTAAATTAGACTGGGTTAGTTAGTAATTGATTCTTCGTATTCTGACGAAGTGATAACTTGACCAGGTTTTGGATATAAGAAAAGAGGGAGCTTGTAATCAACGGCTTTCTCTTGAGGAAATACTAGAGACTTAACGCCAGAACGAGACGTTATCTTAAGAGCTTTATTATTTAAGAAAATTTGAGCAACGTTTATATTACCAAGAAAGACTCTAACAACATCACCTCTAATTAAAAGAGTTCTTCCCTTACTTAAGACAAACTTCTTAATATCTCCATCATCTGATTTGTAAGTAATCCAAGTGTCTCCATCAACTGCAGAAATAAAAATATTTTGCTTACCTTGTATTAAAGACGCTTTTATATTTTCTGGTAGGTGAGTGTAGGCCTCTTCATCATTCGTTACTTCATAAAGTGGAAGAGGAATCGCTCTTAGGTTAATCTCTTTATCTTCTTTCTTCTCTTCTTCTGTTACAACTTTCTTTTCTTCTTCTGTAGCAGGCTTAGCTTCGGTCTTAACTTCTTCTTTTTTCTTTTCAACTGGTTTTACTTCAACAGTACTTGTTTCCGTTTCCTCAGGTGTACTTTCTTCTACTAACTCAACAGGGGGCTCACTTTCTTCAGTTAAAGGTGTCTTCTCTGATACTTCTTGTGGTCTAACATCAACTAAAGGAGTTTGTGCAACCTCAATAGAGTTTGTGTTTTCTTCTGTTGCTATCTCTTCACCAGGTTGTGTACTTGTATTGTTGATAACAATTGCAAAAAGAATAATTAAGGCAACAAATACACCAGCAATTGTTAAATACTGAGTAGGTATCTCTTTACTCGAAGAACTAGACTCAACAGGTGGGTTCGTTGGAGGAACTCCTTCTAGTGGCGTCGGTGCACTTTTGGCAATCGTTTCACTAGTAGATCCATAGGCTTCATTTAAAAGCTTGAGGCATTCTGCTTCATCTAAACCAATTGTTTTAGAGTAACTTTTAACAAAGCCGATTACATAAGCTTTACTCGGAAGTTTATCAAAGCAATTATTTTCAATATTCTCTAAAATTGTTACAGAAATCTTAGTATGTTGCGAAATCACCTTAAGAGAAAGATCTCTTTCTTCTCGTGCTAAACGTAGGTATTCTCCAATTGTCACTTTGCTAACCACCTCGTTAGATGCAATACATTCACTGTTTGAAAGTTCTTCAGTATTCTGTTCTGTATCCATAAGCCTTGTTAAAAAGATGGACTATCGTATTGATTAGTACTCTTTACTTTATTAGGAGTGATTGTACCACTCGCTTGTTTTTCAATGATTTGTTCATTGTTTATTTTTTTTAATTTTAGATGAGCTAGTGTTGAATATCTAGTGGAGGAAAAACGTTCTATAACTTCTTGAAATTTTGCTTTTGCTTGAGCAAAATCCTCGAGTTGAAGGTACGTAACTGCTTGCATATAAGTAGGCTCTGGGTTTTCATAACACTTCCCTTTAGAAGCCTCTTTAAACCACTTTAGGGCCGAGTTGTATTGGTACTCACCAAGATAGATCTTTCCTAGTTCATAACTTGCAGGACAGTAATCTTGATTCTGAGTATTTGCCATTAGAAAATTTTCTTTGGCCTTAACTGTATTCTTTTTAATCAAGTATATAAGCCCAATATTGTAGTGAGTTCTATATTGGTGCTGATAAGTTAAGTTTTTAAGAACGCTTTGGTAGCTCTTAAGCGACTTATCATACTCTTTATTCTTATAGTAAAGAGAACCAAGGTTATTTAAAGCATCTGAGTTGTTCTTATCAATATCTAAACTTTCATTAAGAAACTTGAAAGCCGTCTTTGTTTGCCCAAGGAAGTAATAGCTCATAGCCAAGTTATTTAAGATCTTTGTATCGTCTTGTTTGATCTCATAAGCTTGCTTTAAGTACTTTAACGCTTCTCTGTAATCTTTTTGTAGAAGTTTAGACGTCCCGTGTGAGTAGAATAGCTCAGATTTTTTTTGCTCAGGAGATTTTGAAAGCTTGTTTCTAGTAGCACACGACGTAAGTGTTATAAGCGTAAGCAGGACTATTAATATTTTTCCAAAATTCATTTTTGCTCCATGAAAAGACTTCTGTGTCTAATACACCAGATTGTACTTCTTTGGTTAGGTTAAATCAACCAAATCGCAGTGTAGAAAAGGTTTCAAAGTGTCTTGTTCCTGGGAATAAATCAAAAATCGTTAGGTCTTCAATTGTGAACTTTTGCTCTATTGATTTAATATCTCTTACAGCAGATGAAGCTTCACAGTTGATCATAAAGATATGAGTTGGATTGAGTTTAGATATGAGCTCACTAATATTTTTCAAGCCAGATCTTGGAGGGTCTAGAATGATGGCAACCTCATTCCCGTCAGCTCTCTTCTTGATTAAATCAATAGCGTTCTTGTGGTAAAGATTAATTTCTTCAAAAGTTTGATGCTCCTTAAAGTCTTTCTTTGTAGGAGGAAAGCCATCAATTACGAGGGTTTGGTACTCTACTAAGTTTCTAGAGAGGTTACCTGCACCACCAAAGAGGTCAAGTAACATAACCTCTTTAGGAATATGAGATCTAACTTGTGTCTCAAGATGTGAAAGCATTTTAGCGTTCATCACTTCGTTAACTTGAGTGAAGCCACCTTCAGCATAACGCTTGTTGATGGTGATTTGAATATTGGAGTCTAATTCATAAATTTCTATATGACCCTTAGGAGCCTCAAATTTAACTAATTTTAACCAAGAGTCTTCCTCGTATAACTCTTTTAACTTATTAGAAATATTAGAGTTTACTACCATGCAGCTCTCTACTTCTCTAATTTTTGAGTTCAGCGAATCAATCATGCCTAGTTTCTTCTCTTCTTTATCGTAGTGAAGTTGAACTCTATTTCTATAGTAGTATCTCTCTGGAGCTGATATGAGCTCCACTTGCGCATTTAGCTGATCAATACGCTCAAACATTCTCTTTGCCGTATTGTGCTTTAGGGCAATTTCATTTTCATAGCTTGTGTGCAGATAATGACAGCCTGAGCAGTTGTAAAAGTGTTTACACTCCGCTTCAATTCTATGCTCTGACTTTGTTCGTAGATCCTTAAGATCGAGTCTTGAGAAAATTAGCCGACCTTTCTTCTTGGACTTTATAGGAGCTATCTCACCAGTTTCTCCAGGTAGAGTCTTCTCTATAAAACAAACTTGTTCATCAGTTTTACTGATTCCTTGACCAAGAGGGTCAATGTGGTCAATATTGAATTCTACTTTCTTCATAATATCCAACGGGTAAAAAGTGACTTATAAAAGGATTTCGTATTTAGTATTATCATAGTCTTATGGGAAAAATATCACAAAAATTACCATTTCTTTTAGAATTCATATTTAACGGTCTATTTATTTTTCTGTATTCGTTAAGATCTATAAAGAAAATACCTGTCAGCTGGAACGCTGAACTTGTTAATAGTGTTATACAAAACGCTGCGTACATAGTTCCGTTTATATTGTTGATAAATGTTTTAAATAATTTCAGAAGTTCAAAAGGTCTAGAAGACTTTCTTCGACGATATATTTTCTCTGTCGTTGTTTTTATTCCTCTACTCATTACGTGGGGGGATGTGGAGTTCGCTTTTTGGCTGGCCTCTGCACATTTACTTTCTTCCATCCTAGCTCTTTATGATGATGTTAATGAAATAAAAGAAGAGAGAGTTAGGAATGAACAAAACCTTTTTCAAGGTCTGAGATTAAGGCCTGCCCAGATGGTTCTTTTCTCTTTTGTAGGGGTGATCTTTTTAGGAACCTTCTTACTGATGCTGCCAGTATCTTCTGTTGATGGAAAAAGTATATCTTTTGTAGACGGTTTATTCATGTCTACTTCAGCTACATGTGTAACAGGTCTCGCTACGATTTCTGTTCAAGATAATCTATCTGTATTTGGACAGGTTGTTTTACTGGTTCTTATTCAGATTGGTGGTCTTTCCATTATGACTCTTTACTCTTCTATGGCCATACTACTTGGTAGGTCAATGAGAATGAAAGATAGAATTATAATGCAAGACCTCTTAGACGTCTCTTCACTTGAGGAGCTCTTTGCGATGATTATTAATATTATTAAATATACTTTCCTTATAGAGTTATGGGGTGGAATTGTTTTAACAATTGCTTTTACCTTTGAAGGATTTGAGTTTGGAAAGGCCATTTACTATGGTTTCTTTCATAGTATCTCTGCCTTTTGTAATGCTGGGTTTAGTTTATTTAATAATTCCTTGGAAAGTTACGCGGCCTCACCACTCATAAATGGAACTATTGCTGTTCTTATTATTTTAGGTGGACTTGGTTTTATTGTTTTAAAAGAATTGGCCGAAGTGATCACAAAGGGAAAGAAGCTTGTAAGACTGGGGCTACATTCAAAAATAGTGATCGTTACAACTATATTTTTAACTGCCGGTGGTACCTTATTTATTTTCTTTGGAGAGTTTTTAAATTCTCTAGATTCCTACACTCTCTGGGAAAAAATGCAGATATCTTTTTTCCAATCTGTGACCTTGAGAACTGCCGGGTTTAATACAATCCCTCTTACAAATCTTCACAAATATACTATCTATATGATGACTCTTTTTATGTTTATTGGTGGGAGTCCGGGCTCGACCGCTGGTGGTGTGAAGACGACAACTTTAGCAATTCTCTTTTACTCGATAAAGTCGACACTTCTTGGTGAAAAGAAAGTTACAGTATTAGATCGAAAGATTCCTTCTCCTGTGGTGGTGAGGGCAACTGCTCTAATGTTTATATCGATATTAATAACGAGTACATTTATACTTATATTAATGAAAATTGAGCCCGAACAAGCGTTCCTGCCCATATTCTTTGAGGTGATAAGTGCCTCTGGAACTGTTGGCTTAACTCTTGGGATTACACCGTATCTATCCATGATGGGAAAGATAGCCGTGTCAGTGCTGATGCTCATTGGTCGTATTGGACCTCTGACTTTGATACTGGCAATTGGGCAAAGAAATAGAGATAAAGGTAAATTTGACTACCCTGATGGTAGAATAATGATTGGTTAAAAAGATTTTTAAATAAAAAATTAATAAGGAAGAATTATGATCGTTGCTGTCATAGGACTAGGAACATTTGGTGCAAAAACTGCTGTGAGACTTTTTGAAAAAGGTGCAGAAGTTATTGCTATTGATAAGAATGATGAGCTAGTAGACAAGATTAAAGATAGAGTAACCCATGCAGTATCATTAGATGTTACTGAGGAAAGGTCTCTTAGATCAGTTAATATTTCTGATGTTGACGTTGCTGTTGTGGCCATTGGTGATCATATTGAAATGAGTATCCTTGCTGTGACAATGCTTCGACGACTTGGTGTGGGAAGGGTTATTGCGCGTGCAACTTCAACTTTACATGAGCATGTTTTACAAGAAATTGGAGCATCAGAAATTATAAAAGTTGAAGAGGAAATGGGGGAGATTATAGCTTCTAAAATTGTCGCACCTCACGTTATGCAGCGATATAACTTCTCTGCAGGTTACTCAATTGTTGAACTAAAGCTTGGAAAGAAGTTTGAAGGAAAAACAATCGTTGAGAGTAAGATTAGACAAAGTTACAACCTCAACGTTGTAGCTCTTCAAAAGAAAATTCCATATATCGCAGAAGATGGTAAATCTGCTTATAGAGTTGAAATAAATGACTGTCCAATGCCAATGGATGTAATTGAGTCTGACGATATTATTGTTCTCGTAGGTAGTGAGAAGAATTTTAATAAATTGTTTGCTGACTTAGTGGAGGGATAATTTGAATTTATCACTTAAAAATAGAGTTGCTGCTAGTTTTATTATCGCCTGTTTTGTGGTCCTCGTTGTGGGATTCACTGTATTTTTTCATTTGAACTCTTTAAATAAAGAAATTGAATCTATTACAGTAAAATCAAATAGAGTTTCTCTTTTAACAGATGAGATTAGAATTTCTGCAGTATCAATCTTGAAGTATCAAAGAAGGATTCTTTCTAAGAAAGCTTCTCCTGAATTAGTTGAAAAGCTAGTTAATCTCTGTGATAGCTTTACATCACAGCTTCAAACATTAGACTCTTTATATAGAGATCCCGATGTAAAAAGAGTTGTGGCCCAGATGCAGTCGTATGTAGACTCATTAAAAGTTGTTCTTGGGAAGGCATCGCTTTTTCATCGAGACAATATTGGTATGGCCTCCATTGGTGATCTTGCTGATAAAATTTTAGACTCCTTCAGTGAGTTTCAAGATATTCAGTACTTTCAGTCAGTAGAGCGAGATAAGAAAATTAAAAAAATTATTAATGAAACTAAGAGAAATATGATGATTACACTCATTATTAGTTTTCTTGGGACAATAATTTTAGGTCTGGTAGTACCTGGTAAGATTGCCCTTCCTTTTAAGAAAATTAAAGATGCTATTAGAGAGCTACAAGATTGTAACTTTGATGTTTCGATTTACTATTCTCAAGACGATGAAATAGGTGAGATTGCCCGTGAGATGAATAAGATGATTCACTCCTTTAAGGTTTTTGAAGAACTTAGGACAGACCGTATATCTCTAGAGAATAGGAAGTTTGATGCTCTAGCAAACTTAGTTAAAAAACCAGTTCTCCTCGCCAATGCAAATAATCAAATTATTTACATGAACTCTAGGCTCTATTCTTTACTTCAAGTTCAATCAGAAGATGTTATTGGAAAGACTATGAGTGATACACTCATTCCTGAATCAATAATTTCTACTTATCAATTAGCGATTAAAAGAAGAAGTAAAATTGAAAATGCAGATATTGTTATTCCTAAGAAAAAGCCAAAAGAAGTCGAAAATGAAGGCGATAACGCAAGTGTTGTTGAAGACGATTCAGCTAAGCTAGAGAATACAGAGGCCGAAGTTGAAGAGAATATCTTCAGTGGGTACGGTAATGTTATTCCAATTAGAGGTAAGGAAAGTTCAATGGACTATTATCTGATGGTTCTTTCTGCGGATGTACACGTATAAAATCAAGCTCTTGATGCGTGACGCAAGGGGAGGAGTTTATTTTTACTAATTTCTCCTCTCTAGTCTTTTTAAATGCTTAAAAATTGGTTAATATATGTTGTTTTAAAGCAGCATATAGACCAATAGGCAAAAAAATAATGGATCAACAATTCATCAGAAATTTCTCAATTATCGCTCATATTGACCACGGAAAATCTACTCTAGCGGATAGACTACTCGACGAAACAAAGACAGTTTCAGTTCGAGAAAGAAAAGACCGTCTACTAGATAATATGGATATCGAAAAAGAACGTGGGATTACAATTAAAGCGCAAACGGTACGTTTAAAATATCTCGCAAAAGACGGGAACACGTACTACCTAAACCTCATTGATACTCCGGGACACGTAGACTTCTCTTATGAAGTTTCAAGATCTTTAGCATCATGTGATGGAGCTTTACTAGTAGTAGACGCTTCTCAAGGGGTTGAGGCCCAAACTCTCGCCAACGTTTATATGGCGATGGAAAATGATTTAGAAATTATACCAGTGCTAAATAAGATTGATCTTCCTCATGCTGATGTAGATAAAGTTAAGCAAGAGATTGAAGATATTGTCGGTATCGACGCAATGGAAGCTGATGAGGTTTCTGCAAAGTCTGGTATTGGAATGTCAGATCTTCTTGAGACAATAGTTGCTAAAGTACCAGCACCAGTTGGGAAAAGTGAAAATGATCTCCAGGCCCTAATCTTTGATTCATGGTTTGATCCATACCAAGGTGTGGTTGTTCTAGTTAGAGTCATGGAAGGAACACTAAAGAAAAAAGAAAAAATATTCTTAAAATTCTCTGACCAAGAATATGAAGTTTTAAAGATGGGTGTTAATACTCCATTCTTTGAAGAGGTTAAGGAGTTAGGCGCAGGTGAAGTAGGAATGCTTATCTGTGGAATCAAGACAGTAAGAGATGTCAAAATTGGCGATACAGTTGTTCATGCTAAAAAGAAAAATACTCCAAACCTTCCAGGTTATTCTGAAGTAAAGCCAATGGTTTTCTGTGGAATTTTTCCTGTGGACTCTGTTGATTATGAAAATTTAAAAGAAGCTCTAGAGAAATTAGCTCTAAATGATTCATCGTTCACTTATGAGCCAGAAACTTCTGGAGCTCTTGGATTTGGATATAGATGTGGATTTCTTGGACTTCTGCACATGAATATTATTCAAGAGAGACTAGAGAGAGAGTTTGAGTTAAATCTTATCTCAACAGCTCCATCTGTTTCTTATAAAGTAGAGTTGATGGATGGGACAAATATTGATGTCGAAAATCCTGCTGACTTACCTGAGCCAGGAGAGTTTGAGTCAATCTCTGAGCCATATGTGAAAATATCTATTCACGTTCCTAATGAATTTGTTGGGAGAATTATTAAATTATGTGAAGAGAGAAGAGGAATTCAAACAGATTTAAACTATATCACTGAGGACAGAGTTCAAGTCTCATACGATCTTCCTTTAAGTGAGATGGTATTTGATTTCTATGACAAACTAAAAGGAATGTCTAAAGGCTACGCCTCTATGGATTATGACTTTAAAGGTTATGAGCCATCTACTCTTGTGAAGGTTGATATCTTATTAAATGGTGAAAAGGTTGATGCTTTATCATTAATTTGTCATAGAGATAATGCTTACAGTAAAGGTAAGGTTCTGGTTGAGAGACTTAGAAAAATTATAGATAGACAACAATTTGATATTGCTATTCAAGCTGCCATAGGTGCAAAAATTATCTCTAGAGAAACAGTTAAAGCTCTAAGAAAGAATGTTTTGGCCAAGTGTTATGGTGGAGATATTTCTAGAAAGAGAAAGCTTCTTGAAAAGCAAAAAGCTGGTAAGAAGAGAATGAAAATGGTGGGGAATGTTGAGATTCCTCAAGAAGCATTCTTAGCAGTACTTAAGGTAGACGATTAAATGATAGAATCTGTAATGGAGCATTTAGGCAATGCTCTAAATATTTATAGTAACGGAAAGCATTTTGATAAAATGCTTGAAGCGAAGAATTTATACTTTTCTTTAACTGGTCAAATCTTCGAAGAAGACCAGGACTATGAAAGTAGAATGTCAGCATTTAATGATTGGTATTTATTACAGTATGTTTCTGAGGATGGTTGTCCAATATGGAATTATGTTTCAGAGAATTCAGTAGAGGAGAAAGTTTCTAAGGCGCTTAGAACTATCAAGCACTCCATCTATGAGTATCAAGGTCGCACTTTTAGAAAACAACATATACTTAAAGACATTGTTCACAACAGAAAGATCGTACTTTCAAAAAGAGCAGTGATTCCTTCACTTATTAAGAATGATTTATTTATCGGAAGAGTTATTGAAACTGAGGGAGAGTACTTTACTCTTTCGGGTCTTTGCTTACTTCCTGGAGAAATTAAAAGTGTTCTTAAGAAAGAGGGAAAGAAAGTAAGAGCATTAAATGACTCAAAGAAAGAAGTTGATTTTCTACTCAAGGTTGAATCGTTAAAGACTAAATGGGTTCGTTATGGACATTTAGATGCTAAAACGATTTTTATTTTTGATTAAGCTTCCTTCTCTTCAAATTCATCAGCTTCTTTAATTGTATGTTTCTTGCTTAGTAAGTAAGGAATAACTCCTAATAGATTTGTACTAACATTTAATACAAAGAATAGGTTAAATAGAGACGCACCATTAGTAATGTTTACAAATTGAAATAGCTTTTCAAATACTACGTGTCCAACTCCAAGTCCTGCTGGTGAGATTGGAATTGCTGTTGAGATCATTCCAATAGGGATAAAAGTAAAGAGTTGTCCAACTGGAACTTTCGTCGTGATAAATGGTTCCGTCACAAGCCAAAATGCAGAAACACTTCCAAATTGTAATGCACAACTGATGGCCACTCCAAATAGTACCGCCGTCTTATTTTCACCGATGGACCAAACTTGCTCTAGAGTCTTTGCTATTTTTGATCCTATAAGTGGAATAATATTTAGGATTTTAAATATAGTATTTTGAATCTTTTTTGGAAGGAAAAGCGATACTAGAAATACAATACTTCCTAAAAATAGAAAACTATTAAAATGTAGAAGAGTTTTCATTTTTGGAGATAGGGCAATCATGTCGTCATAGTTAATGATCGTAAAAATACCTGTAAGAAAAATGAGTCCAACTAGTCCTAGAATTCTATCAATAAAAGCCGTCATTATAAGAAATGTTTTAGGGAGAGATCTATCAAGGTCTCTAGCATAAACAAGTTTAATTAAATCTCCTGTAACTGCACCAGGAAGGAAAGTATTAAAGAATTGCCCTATCCAGTTGAGCTTCATAAGTTTGAGAGGAGGAAAGCTTTTCTTGGACTTAGTCTTTAGGAGAGCTCTCCATCTAAAGCTCGATAAGTTAACTTGAAGAACAATTAATATAAATGCATAAATCCAATTATTAGATTCACTTACGAGTCTTTTAACTAATGAGAAGTCTAATTTTCCACTATTAACGAGCCACCCAATGAGTAGTGCTGCAATGAGAAATTTTAACAATGTTTTGATCATTGGGTTACCTAGTTTTGCGGTGCAGGGATTTTGTCTTTTCTCTCTATATTTAATGAAATTAGTGCTATTGTAAAGATCTTTGAATTTTAATAGGGAATTGATAATGAGAGTTTCAGTAATAGGTACAGGATATGTTGGTTTAGTAAGTGGAACTTGTTTCGCAGAGATAGGTCATGATGTTACATGCATTGATATTGACCCAAAGAAAATTGCGATGCTTGAAGACGGTAAGTCTCCAATTTATGAACCAGGTCTTGAAGAGCTTCTTCATAGAAATATAAAGTCTAAGAGACTAACATTTTCAACAAATTACGATTCTGTAAAAGAAGCAAAATCAATATTTTTAGCAGTGGGAACTCCATCGGCAGATGACGGTTCGGCCAACCTAGAATACTTAAAAGCAGCAGCTGTTTCTGTTGCTAAAGAAATGACTGAAGGTGCAATTATAGTTATCAAGTCTACAGTTCCAGTTGGAACTTGTGAGATGATTAAAGAGCTTGTTGCAAATACAACTGACAAAGCATTTCATATTGTAAACAATCCTGAATTTTTAAAAGAAGGGACGGCTGTTGATGACTTTATGAAGCCGGATAGAGTTGTTATTGGTCATGCTGATCAATTTGCAGCAGACGCGATGAGTGAACTCTATGCTCCACTAGTTCGTCAAGGAAACCCAATTTATATGATGTCTAATCTCTCAGCAGAGATGACTAAGTACGCAGCGAACTGTTTTCTAGCAACTAAGATTTCTTTTATAAATGAAATAGCAAAACTTTGTGACCTTCGTGGTGCAGATATCAATGAAGTAAGAGATGGGATTGGAAGTGATAAAAGAATTGGAAGCCAATTTCTTTATCCAGGACCTGGTTACGGTGGAAGCTGTTTTCCAAAAGATGTAAAAGCTCTTATGCATACAGCAAAAGAAAGTGGAATGACTTTAAAAGTTGTAGAAGCGACAGAAGAAGTAAATGAAGAGCAAAAGAAGAGAATGTTTGAAAAAATAATGTCTTACTACGGAGATGTAAAAGGAAAGACTTTTACATTTTGGGGAGTGGCCTTTAAAGCAAACACAGATGATATTAGAGAGACTAGTGCGATTACTATGGCGAAAGAGCTTGTTAAGGCCGGAGCTAAGGTAAATTACTATGATCCAGAAGCAGCTAATAACTTTGAAGAGTTGATGGAGTCTATGGATGAAACTCAAGGTTCTACTTTTAAATTTGAAAATAAATACGATGCTTTAAATAATTCAGACGGACTTGTGACAATGACTGAGTGGAGAGAGTTTACTTCACCAGATTTTGAAGAAATAAAATCTAGATTAAATAAGTCAGTAATCTTTGATAGTAGAAACCTTTATAAGACAGGAAAAGTTTTAGACCTAGGTTTTGATTACTTTGCTATTGGTAAAAGGATTGTAAAGTAGTTATGAAAGTAGCCATTGTTCAAATGACTTCGGTCTTAGATTATAGAGTAAACTTAGAGAAGATAGAGTCTTTCTTAGAGGAAGTATCCTCTCAGAGTATTGACGCTGTTTTTCTACCTGAGTGTTTTTATTCTATGTCTAATGGGAGAGGGCCAACTCCTCACCTAGTAGAGTTTGAAAATGAGCATTATAAAAATATTCAAAATTTAGCAAAGAAGTTTAAGGTTTCTCTCATTGGGGGAACTGCAGCTTCTTTAGTGGATGGTGTTGTTATTAATAGGGCCTACAACTTTTCTTCTGAGGGAGAAGATTTAGGTCACTATGATAAGAACCATCTATTCTCTTGTGACTTTGTAAGAGACGGTAAGAGAAAGAAGATAGATGAAGGTGATGTTTATACTCCAGGAACTGAGAGTAAGTTATTAGAGTACTCTGGAGTGAAGATAGGACTGGGTGTCTGTTTTGATCTTCGCTACAGTGAGATGTCTCTAGAGTATAGAATGAAAGGTGCTCAAGTCTTAACTTACTCATCAGCATTCACTGTGCCTACTGGTATGGCCCATTGGCATACTCTTCTTAGATCTCGAGCAATTGAAAATCAGTGTTTTGTAATAGCCTCCGCTCAATGGGGTGTGAATAATGAAGTTATTTCAACTTACGGTCACTCTCTGATTGTTGATCCTTGGGGAGAAGTTCTGGTTGATGCTAAAGAGGGCGAAGGGATCTATGTTCAAGAATTAGACCTTGATAAAATTTCCGAAGTAAGAAGCCAAGTTATAATGGGTAGATAACTATTGAAGTTAAAAGTATCTAATCAATTTAATCCTAAAATAATCAAAAATCTTTATAGAAACGAAAAAGACCTAAAGCTTGCTTATCCTACAGCGAGCTTTCCAATTAATATCGATGAATGGAATTCTTGGATGAGTAAAGGTGAGTCTAAGAACTTTTCTCTAACTTGGTTTAGAGATGAAGCTCCAATCTCTCACATTGCAATTATGAGTTATATTGTAGATCCCGGTTTAGTTTATCTATGCTTTTTTATAATAGATGATGAATTTCGTGGCAAAAAATTAGCAAAAGAAATTTTAGAAAGTGTTTATAGTTTTGTTCGCAAAGAACTTAGAAAGAATGAGCTATGGCTTGTTGTTGACTCTAAAAACAATAAGGCCTTCAATTTATATAAAAGAGAAGGCTTTGAGATTATTGATAATAGGCCTGCAGGTATTCGAATGAGAAAAAAGTTATGAGAAGTAAGGCTTTTCTCCTGACTCATGATCTGTAAGATCAACAACTTCTTCAATTTCAGGAAATGCTTGTTTGATCATTCTTTCAATTCCATCTTTTAATGTAGCACTAGAGCTTGAGCAGCCCTGACATCCACCACTTAATTTAACAAATAATTTTCCATTATCTATATCTATAATTTCAACATTTCCACCATGCGCTGCTAGTGCAGGTCTAACTTGTTCATCGAATAAGGTTTCAATTTTTCTAATCATATATTCTCCGAGAATTTTGATTTTATCTTGTTCCTTTTACTATTATATCAATTTATTGGCCATAGGCTTATAAAATACTGAAATTTAAGTTAATATAAATATATGAAAATATTAATCGTTGATGATGAGAGCAAAATCCTTGATATCCTTGAGGAATGTCTAAATACAAAGTATATGTGTGACATAGACAGAGCAGATAATGGGTTAGACGCATTTATTCTATGTCAGGATAATAAGTACGACTTTATCGTTACAGACCATAAAATGCCATTTATGTCTGGGGCCGCCTTGATATCTGGTGTTCGAACTAGGGTTAATATGAACCAAAAAACACCTATCTTGATGCTCACAGGATTTTTAACAGATCAGCTAAGAGAAAAAGTGGGAATTGAGAGCGTAGAGTTTATGCCTAAGCCCATAAATCTTAAGCACTTCTTAGAGATTGTAAGTTCATACGTTTATAAGTATTAGAGACGTAGCATCTCTAACTGGCCTACAGAAGTGTAAACAGCGTGTTCAACTCTGAGTACTGACTGGCTAATTTTGATAGGAGAGAATCCGGCCTCTAGTAATAGAGACTCCTCTTTCTTTGTCCAACCTCTTTCGGGGCCAATTGCTAGCAATGGGTTTTGAAGCTCTGACAATTCTAATTCTTTAAATGTATTCACAGTATTAAGCGAAAGAAAGAATTTATTCTTATGAGATTTATACTTCTCAAGATTTAAGTATTTACTCAGAGAGAACTCAGGAAGATGAGAGTAGACTTTTGATTGTGCTAATCCATCTATTAAAAATGTTTGATAGCTTGAGTCTTCATATATTTTGGATTGAGCATAACTCTTTTCTGAGAGCTGTGCTTTAAATAAGTTAAATGATGCTGCACCTAGAGTTGTTGAATGTTCTAGTACTTTCTTGATTGTTTGTGGACGACTCAGCCCTATTAGAAGGTGAAACCAGGGAGATTCATTCTTGATTTGATCTAATATTTTAAGAGTGCAGTTAAATTCTTCTAATTTTGTAATTTCTGCTTTGTAGATACCTTGATCTAGAATCGTTATTGTAAGAGTATCTGAAACTTTGGATTTTAAATGAGTATGTAAATGACCTAATCTCTTCTTATCATTGAAGATAATTTCAGCTTGATCAATTATTTCGTCTTTAAAGAAGCAAATACTGTTCATTGGTCCAAGTTTGTTAAGTGAATCTACCTAGCTTTCATACCTAAAATAGATGTTTCTTGCAAAGAAAAATATATGAATAAGGAAATCAATATATTACCCATTGTTGAGACTAAGAATACATTTACTTTAATGCTTGCCCCTCCAGGTTGGGGAAAGACAACTCTTGTTCTTGATTTATATGAAAAGTATGACGGACGAGTTGTTTTTATCTCACCATTGAGAGCTCTCGCTGAAGAGTTTTATAAGAGGGCTGTCGGACTTAAAAATATCCTCTCCTTGAGTCATGTCGATGCATCTAGTGATGAGTTTAAGAGTTTCTCGAGCAAGAAGAAAGGACTTCTGATCTGTACTGCTGAGAAGCTTTCTAGTGAAATGATAGAGAAGTACTCCTTAGAAAATACTCTCTATATCTTTGATGAATTCCATCTTTTCTATTATTGGGGTCAGTCATTTCGACCACTTTTGTGGGAGAGAGTTATGGAGGTGTCCAATAATCAAGGACAGATTCTAGGGCTAACCGCGACAATGGATAAAGATCTTTTAGAGCTTTGGCAAAGAGACTTTTCCCTTGGTCTTGAGAGTCTTTTTTTAATTAACCTTGGAAATCAAAGGTTATTGAATAGTCCTGCAAAAATAAATAACTATTCTCTATTAGGAGAAAAGGTATTTAATAGAAGTTTCTTAAGGTCATTAGAGATGAATAGAGAAGGAGGAACTATTCTTTATTTTTGTAGAATGAGAAGGGACGTTGATAGGTGGATAGATTTTTGCCGAAGAAGAAAGATTGTTGCAATAGGGTGTATTGGTGGTGAAGTAGATCAATTCCTAAAAGACCTGGAAGAGAATCCGAGTCCTCGATGTATCTTCTCGACTTCGGCACTAAGCCATGGTGTTAACTTACCAATAATAAAGGGCGTTTTCTTAAGTTATCCTATTGAAAATAATGACTTTTGGATTCAAATGGTTGGACGAGGAGGTCGAGATGGTTCGGTATATGAAGTTCATGAAATGGAGAAAAAAGAATGGAGATCAATTAGGAATTCATTTCATTCTCTGGTACTTTTATTGAGAGATTTTCTCAATATTAGGATGAATATATGATTACCAAGCTTGAAGGAATAATTCTTTCAAAACTACCATTTAAAGATCGGCACTTGATATGTCGCTTACTACTTAGAAGTGGTGAGAAGATATCTGTCATCTTTTACGGTGGCCAAGGTGGCGGAACAAAAAAGAAAAGTTCTTTTCTGGAGCTTGGGCATTTAGTAAAGGTAGAACTAACAAGAGCAAAGTCAAATGCTACGATCTATTCAGTTAAAGAGTGGACATTGTCCTGGCATCATAAGGGAATAAGAGAAAATCATAGAGCATTTTATTTAATGTGCGCATTTCTAGAGATATCAGATAAGTTAGTCGTTGAAGCAAATTTATTTGAGAGTCTGTATCATGAACAATTAGAGAAAGACTCAATGTTTAAAGTTCTAAGTAATGCTATTTTTTATTTAGAGAAAAAAGTGCTTCAAGGTGAGCAATTTAGCTCAGATCTTTTTATTTTCTTAGGAAAAACACTTATTGATCAAGGAGTATTTCCAGAGAGAAACAACTGCGTTCTTAGTGGTGTAGACCTTAGTTCAATAAATGAGATTGCTATACTAGATGAGCAGGGTGGATTTGCTGATATAAGTTGTCTTAATCAAGATATGTTAGATTTGAAATTAAATGGTTCTCAGGCAAAGTTAATGTGGAATTATCTTTGTCTCTTGGCCATGAAAAAATATGACCAATTACAAGATTTTGATGAAGTTCCAATTCTATTTTCTAATAGGCTTATTGATTATTTGTGTTATCAAGTTCAAATTTCAAGAACTGATTTTAAAACTTTTTCTCTATTATTTTAAACATTTTAAAGAAGTCAGGATTTTCTTTAATGTCTTTCCATGTTCTTTATTCTGTTCCCAAGTCATAAGAGTTGAAATATTGAATAGTTCATTATTGCAATTAAAGAAATATGACTTCTCTAAAAATAAATCATTCTTGATAGTGTAGGAATACCCAATGGAATGTACTTCAGGTACATTTTTCCATTTTGAAACTCTGTACCCTGTAAACCTTACGACTTTACCTTTATTCTTTTTAAGCCACTTGAGTCTACCCTTTTTATAAGAGTTCTCATTATCTTGCAGCTCTTTCTTATCAAAAGAGAAGTTTTGAATATCTGTGTTATTTATTGATATTACGGCCCTTCTCTCATTCAGTACTGGGCCAAATAAAGTTAGGGGAGTGTTAAGGAAGTTAAAGGCGTGTTGCCAATTTTCTGGGTAGTATAAACTTATCTTATTACGACCTACTGGAAAGTTTTTTTCAGCCGCTAATATTGAAGTATTAGTTAAGAAGAATGTTAAGAATAGAAGTATTAATGAATACTTATGATTTAAAGAATGAATTTGTGTAAAGTTTGTTTTTTTCAAAATAGTTAAACCCGTTAATTTATTCATATTATACTTCGGATTCTATATTAAAATAATTAAAGAATTCTTAATTTATTTTCGATAGGTTCTTGGAGAAAGTTCTTTAATTTCATTTGTTTATAAAGAAAAAAAGTGTAATGACTATGGCTAAAAATATCCTATTTATAATATTATTAATGCAATCTTTTCTAAGCTTCGCTGATACAGAAGTGGATACATTTGTCGAGACTCTCGATAAGTTTGAAGAGTTTTGTATTGATCAAAATAATGAACTTAGAGAAGACGTCTATATTAGTGATGAGTTTTTTTCTTGTAGAGACACTTTAGATTATTTAAAAGTAGAATTTGATAATAGAGAAGAGTTGATGTCTTCCAATCCTGATGTTTATAAGCAGTTCCAAGACTGCGTTGAAGAGAGAGAAAATCCAAAGTTAGTTCCATTCCTAAATGAAGTTCAAGAAGTTACTGATAACGTCGCTTGTAATGAAAGTGAAAAGAAAGAATTTGAAAAAAGTTGTGGTAGAGCATGGGAGTGTAATAAGTTACGTGCGATTAAAGATGGGGCAGCAGTTTTGCCTAGTATTGTTAGAAAGCCAATTCAAAAATTTGTTAGAAATACAGTAAGAGAAAAAAACTACGATAGTGAATGTATTGCAGATGGAAAGTCGAACTGTATTAAAGATTTTGTTTACGCATTTGCTGCAAATCTTTGGTCAAGTGCTTCAAGTGTTTGGGATCTAGTTTCAAAAGGTACAAAGTCATTATTTGATATTGGTGGATGGTTTGATGATGAAGCAGATAAGCTTCATGCTAAAGCAATACAGAGTCAAAAAGATGTTGAAGACTTCTGGGATGATCCAGGGAAATGGTTTTCTAACTTAATAGATAATATTAAAAAAGGTGTAGATGACTGGGTAAGAACTTCTGTGTTCTGTGGAAAGTGGGAGGGGAAACCTCAATTCTCAAAGTGTCTTCAACCTCTTGAAAACTATGACTGTATTGACTGTGATGATAAAATTAATGCAACCTGTGTGGCGATTGGAGCAATATCATCTGAAGTTGGAGTGGCTTTTCTAACCGCTGGTGTTGGTACTGCAGCATCTTTAACAGCAAGAGCTGGTGCTAAAACATTAGCAGTCGTTGCTACTAAAGTATCTTCTAAAGTAAAATCAGTTGCTCCTTCATTTAATAAAACTAATAAGGTGAAAGTAGATAATAAATTTACCAGAGGTGTTGCAGCTGTAGGTGTTGGTATTAGTAAGTCAACTGAGGTTGCTAAGAAGATATACTCTGTTACATCAGATAAGGCCTTAAGAATAAAAGGTAAGATTGATAATATCTCAACTATTGTAAATGAAAGTAAAGTGGTTATGGTTACTAAGGCGATAGTAGAGAAAGGAAATATACCTGGTCGAATAAGTGAGAAGATTGCTGAAGCTGGAGTTTTAGTAGGAGCAAAAGCTGTCTCTAAGGTAGGGAAAGGATCAGTAAAAGTTGATGCAGATAAAGTCGTACGAATCGCTGAGAAGGCTAAAACTTCAGAGAAAGCACAACAGATCTTAAGTAAGAGAACTCATGAGAAAAGTCGACTCTCTGGTCATAATGCCAAGGCAACTTCTTTAGTAAAAAGAGGTGAAAAAGCTTCTGGAGGGTCTAGTCATGTTAGTGGCGAAGGGCATATCTCATCATCATCATCATCTTCGTCTTCCGAATCATCTTCTTCACCAACTCGTAGGACTGCTTACGACGACAGAGATTATACTAAGCGTGAGAACCAAGTAGCTCGTCAGGAAAGACCAAGTAGGCCAGAGAAGAGCGAGAAAAAGATTACTAAAAAGACAAAGGCCGAAGAATTACAAGAAAGAAGAGAGAAGCTAGAAAATAAAAGAAAAGAAGTTGCTGAAAGAAAAAAAGAAGAAAAGAAAAAATTAGCAGAGGATAAGAAGCACGAAGAGTCAGAACATGAAGAGAAATCTAGTTCAAGTGTAACTAAGACTGCTGTGGCCGCATCATTAAGTTCTCATCTTGTTGCCAAGGGACTTGTAATGTCTTCTGAACAAGCAGAGAGAGAGGCCGAGGCCATCCAAGATATGGCAAATGGGAAGTCGGAGAGATTTACTGAAAGCTTATCTTCAGCAAAAGAGGTTCTTGGTGTTCAGAAAGTGAGTGCTTTTTCTAAGGGAGCTCTTAAGCAAGCAGAGGTCGTAAAGAATATGTACTCTGAAGAAAATAGAGATAAAATTGTCTCTGAGATCCAGAAGTCTAATTCAGATCTAAGCCAGAGTGAAGCAGATGAAATTTTCAATAATAGACAAGGTGAAGTTGGAAAAGCTTATGACTACATTGATAGATTACAAAAAGTAAGTAATAGACCTACAACTACTGCTAAGCGATCAACAGCTAAGAGTGAGTTAAAGAACTTGGGAAGAAGAAATGAGCTAAGTAAACTGGACAAGGAGCTCGCTGCCTTATCTAAAGAGAGAGAGTCTATAGAGAGTGGCTTTTCTGAAGTACCTTCAAATATAGAGAATCAAGAATCCTCAATTGTTAGTAACGTGGTCCCAACTCCAGCTCAAAGTGCAATAAACTCTAGAGCTAGAGCAACTAAGGAAGTGGCAAGTAATGAGTCTAGTCCTGTAGGATCTTCTAGTGGCTCATCGAGTTCTCCTAGTTCTTCATCACCTCCGAGCTCTAATAATGGAGGCTCTTCTAATGATACAACTAGTTCATCAGCCAATGATTCAGTAGCTAAAGTTGGAAGTAGTGAAGGATTACCAGCAATTGTTGATAATGAATTAATTGAAGAGGCCATTGAAAATTCAAAGGATCCACTTGAATTGAAAGATGAAAAGAAAGAAGAAGAAAGATTGAAGAGAAGTAGTGGTTTAAAAGATCTATTAAGTAAAATTGGAAGTAAGAATATCAATATTGAGAATGGTGTTCTCTTTACTAGAAATTTAGCATCTATTAAGACTAGTACAGCTGCCACTAGAAATTTATTTCTTAAGTTAGCTCAGAAAGTTAAAAACTCTGAAGAAGTAGATAAGAAGTATACTTACTCAATTGGAAAAGAGAAGTTAGAGCTTTATCAATATCAGAATGAGACTTTTCATTTGAAAATTAATGAATCAGGAGTTGCTGAGCTTATTGATAATGAAGATGGGGCAAAGTTGATAAGTCGTTCATCATTTAATATTGATTAAGATATACTAAGTGAGAACTTTTTTGTTATGCTTTCGCAATGAAAGACTTAGTAAAAAATAAATTATTTCCATATATAGTTCCTTATAAAAGAAAAGTATTTGGTGCTTTTCTGCTCTCATTTGTTATCGCTGGTTTAGGTGGTGTTCAGGTTAGACTGGTTAAGCCAATATTCGATAATGGCCTGAAAGGTTATGCTTCAATAGATGAGGTTTTACTCTTAGCAGGCCTACTCGTCGTAGTTGGACTTTTACATTTCCCAAGCCGTTTCTTTCATTTTTACTGGTTGCGTTATATTTCGGATAGAGCAACTTTAAAAGTTAGAGAGAGAATTTTTCAAAAGCTTCAAAAGTTACCAGTATCTTACTTTGCTCAGAAAAAGCAGGGTGAATTAATTTCAAGTATCTTAAATGATACACAGATATTCTCTTACGGTTTTAAGGCCGCTTTAGATGTTATTAGGGAGATGCTTAAGGCCATAGTCTATTTAGCAATGGCGTTTTGGAGTGATTGGCAGTTAACTTTAGTTATATTTATTATTGCTCCTTTCCTCGCAGTTATCTTTAGTAAAAGTGGAAAGAAAGTAAGAGCAAATCAAGGAAGCGTTCAAGAGGAGCAGGCTCAACTAACTCACAATATTGCAGAAGGTATTCATGCTCAAAAGATTACAAAAGCATTTAATCTTCAGGACTTTGTAAATTCTCGATTTAGTAAGGCCCAGGAAAAGTTCTTCTCTGCACAGATGAGAACAACTTTTATTGAAGAGTTTGCTCATCCATTAGTTGAAATTGTTGGTACATTTGCTTTTGCAGGTTTAATTGTATTTGCTCATTATAGACTAAAAAATGGAACTACTATTGGTGACTTTATTTCATTTGCAACGGCACTTGCCTTATTTATGGATCCACTTAGAAAGTTCTCTCAAGCAAACGTTAAATTATCACAGGCCAAGGCTGCATCAGATAGGATATTTGAGCTTCTAGATACTCCTGATGAGCCTGATTATGGAAAGACGACTATTGATTCATTTAATGACAAAATTGTTGTAAAGGATTTAACTTTCTCTTATGGGGAAGGTGATGTGATTAAGAACTTAAACCTTGTTGTTAAAAAAGGTGAAAAGGTTGCTCTTGTAGGTCTCTCAGGGTCAGGGAAGTCGACACTCATAAATCTTCTCCTAGGTTTATACCCAGTCACTAAGAACGCTATTACTATTGATGGTGTTGATCTAAATGATCTAAAGCTTAAATCTCTAAGAAATTTATTTGGTTTAGTTAGTCAGGATATATTTCTATTCAATGACACAATAAAAGAAAATCTTCTTGTTGGCTCAGAGTTCTCAGATGAAGCGATTGAAAAATCTCTTGAAGTGGCATACGCAAAAGAGTTTGTTGATAAGCTACCTCAATTGACTAATACGCTGGTTGGAGACAGAGGAGCTCGTTTATCTGGTGGTCAACAGCAGAGAGTAACAATAGCGAGAGCATTCTTACAGAACACGGATATTCTCCTCTTTGATGAGGCCACATCGGCACTTGATAATGAGTCGGAAAAGCTTGTCCAGAAGGCACTAGATACAATTGGTGGAAATAAGACTGTTGTTGCAGTGGCCCATAGGCTTTCAACAATTCAAAATTTTGATCAAATTTATGTAATGCATGAAGGAAAGTTAGTTGAGCATGGAAATCACCAAGAGTTAATCTCTAGGGGTGGGGAATATGCTAAACTTTACGATCTGAGTCAAAGTTAGAAAGCTATTAAAAATAGGCTTAGAAGCTTAGACAGCCACGATTTACTGAGGTAAAATAAGCAAAATTTATTAAAGATTTTGTAGGAGTTATCTCAGTGTCAGAAAGTAATTTAAAATCAATGAGTGATCTCGTCAGCTTATGTAAGAGACGTGGATTTATATTTCAATCATCTGAAATTTATGGTGGTTTAGCTTCTTGCTGGGACTACGCTCCTTACGGTATCGAATTAAAAAATAATGTAAAGCAAAGCTGGTGGAAGGCGATGACATTTAGAGAAAATGTTGTTGGTCTAGATAGCTCGATTTTTATGCACCCAGATGTATGGAAAGCTTCAGGTCACGTTGATGGATTTAGTGATCCTATGGTTGACTGTAAAAACTGTAAAGAAAGATACAGAGAAGATCAGATAGATACTTCAAAGCCATGTGCTAAATGTGGTGCAACTGATTATACAGAGCCAAGAGACTTTAACTTAATGTTCAATACTCAAATGGGTGCAGTAACTGATTCTTCATCAACTGTATATTTAAGACCTGAAACAGCGCAGGGAATATTTGTAAACTTCTTAAATGTTCAACAAACAATGAGAAAGAAACTTCCTTTTGGAATTGCTCAAATAGGTAAAGCATTTAGAAATGAAATTACACCGGGTAACTTTATATTTAGAACTCGTGAATTTGAACAAATGGAAATGCAATACTTTGTTAAGCCAGGTACTCAATTAGATGCGATGGAAGAGTGGAAGAAGATCCGTTGGCAATGGCATATTGATAACGGAATTAGAGAGGAGAAGCTTCGTTGGGAACCGCATGGTCCAAACGATCTAGCTCACTATGCCGATGCTGCTGAAGATATTGAATATGAATATCCAATGGGCTGGGGAGAAATGGAAGGTATTCATTCTCGTACAGATTTTGATGTAAAGAGACACGAAGAGTTCTCTAAGAAGAATTTAAAGTATCTAGATACTGAAGATGGAAATAAGAAATACTTACCGTTTGTTTTAGAAACTTCTGTTGGTTGTGACAGAGCATTGCTAGCAATTCTTTGTGATGCTTATAGATTAGAGAATGAAGGCGATAAAGAAAATGAAAGAGTTGTGATGAAGTTTCATCCAAAAATGGCTCCTGTTAAGGTCGCAGTTCTTCCTCTCGTTAAGAAGGAAAAACTAGATACTCCGGCCAGAAAGCTTTTTGAAACTATTCAAAAGAACTATCAAACAGAGTATGACGTGGCCGGTTCAATCGGTAAGAGATATAGAAGACAAGATGAAATTGGAACACCACTATGTGTAACTTTTGACTTTGATACTCTAGATGATAATGCAGTAACAGTTAGAGATAGAGATACAATGGCTCAAGAGAGAGTTGCAATCGATCAACTGGATAAATATTTAAGAGATAAATTAGGTTTTTAATTCAAAGGAGCGTATTTCGCTCCTTTCTTTTTTATTAGTTTCAACCACCCAAGGAGGGTATTGTGGCAACTAAGAATAAATGGGTCTATGGTTTCAGTTCTTCAAAAACTGAAGGTAATAAAGCAATGAAAGATTTACTCGGAGGTAAGGGAGCAAACCTTGCAGAGATGTCTTCAATTGGCCTATCTGTTCCTCCAGGTTTTACTGTAACAACAGAAGCCTGCTTGGATTTTGTAAAAAACACCAACACAATAAACCAAGAAGTAAAAGACCAGGTCTTACTGGCATTAAAAGAAGTTGAAAAGTCATCTGGTAAGAAATTTGGTGATACTAATAATCCTCTTCTTTTCTCTGTTCGTTCTGGAGCAAGAGTTTCGATGCCTGGAATGATGGATACAGTTCTAAACTTAGGGCTTAACGATGATTCTGTAGAGGGTCTTGCAAAGCTAACGAATAATGCTCGTTTTGCTTGGGATTCATATAGAAGATTTATTCAAATGTATGCAAACGTTGTAATGGGATTTAATGTTGCAATTCTTGAGTCAACTCTTGAAGACTTAAAAGAAGCTAGAGAAGTTGAACTTGATACGCAATTAACAGCTGAAGATCTTCAAGAGCTAGTTGTTGTGTATAAGCAAATTATTTTTGAAGAAACAGGTGTTTCATTTCCTACGGATCCAATGGATCAACTTTGGAGAGCTATCTCAGCAGTATTTAGCTCATGGAATAATCCTCGTGCAATAAAGTATAGAGAAATAAATGATATTGGCCATGATTGGGGAACAGCAGTAAATGTTCAATCAATGGTCTTTGGAAATATGGGTGATGACTGTGCTACGGGAGTTTGTTTTACAAGAGACCCAAGTACAGGTGATAAGAAGTTCTTTGGAGAGTTTCTTATTAATGCTCAGGGTGAAGATGTTGTTGCAGGAATTAGAACACCTCAACCTATAAATGATTTATCAAAAAATGAATCAAATAAGGGACTCGTCACTCTTCAAGAGGCAATGCCTGTTGTTTATGATGAGCTTGTTGAAGTTTATACAAAACTAGAAATGCATTATAAAGATATGCAGGATATCGAGTTTACTATTGAAAATGATAAGCTCTTTATTTTACAAACTAGAAATGGAAAAAGAACTGCAGCTGCCGCAGTTAAGATTGCTGTAGATTTAGTGAATGAAAAAATACTTTCTAAAGAAGAAGCAATTCTTAAAGTTAATCCTGAAGACATAAATCAATTACTACATCCAAGATTAGACCCTGAAGCGATAAAAAATATTTTAGCTCAAGGTCTTCCTGCTTCTCCTGGAGCTGGCTGTGGTGTAATTGCATTTACTTCTGAAAAAGCGACTGCCCTAAAAGAGAGTGGCGTAAAAGTAATGCTTGTTAGGCAAGAGACAAGTCCTGAAGATATCGCTGGAATGGTGGCATCTGAAGGGATTTTGACCGCTAGAGGTGGTATGACTTCTCACGCAGCTGTTGTTGCTAGAGGTATGGGGAAACCTTGTGTTGCAGGATGCTCTGAGCTTCAAATAGATTACTCAAAGCTTACATTGAAGATTAAGGGAAGAGAATTTAAAGAAGGTGACTTCCTAACAATTGATGGAGCTACTGGAGAAGTTATTGAAGGTGAAGTTCCTACAATTCCTGCAGAGATCTCAGAAGACTTCTCATTATTTATGAGTTGGGCAGATGAATTTAGAAAACTAGAAATTAGAACTAACGCAGATAATCCTGAAGATAGTATCACGGCAAGAAATTTTGGAGCAGAAGGGATTGGACTTTGTAGAACAGAGCACATGTTCTTTGAGCCAGAAAGAATTCTCGCTGTTAGAGAAATGATTTATGCAAAAGAACTTCAAGAAAGAGAGAAGGCGCTAGCTAAGTTACTACCTTTTCAAAGAAAAGACTTTGTTGGCATTTTTACAGCTATGAACGGTAAGCCTGTAAATATTAGACTATTGGATCCTCCTCTTCATGAATTCCTTCCTCATACTAAAGAAGATAGAGAAACTCTTGCTGAGTATTTAGAAGTAGATGTTAATTTAATTGATGAACGTTGTGAGCAATTACATGAGTTCAATCCAATGCTTGGACATAGAGGCTGTAGGCTTGGAGTTACTTTTCCTGAAATCTACAGAATGCAGACAAGAGCAATAATAGAAGCTGCTATAGAATGTAAAAAGAATGGTATTGAAGTATTACCGGAGATTATGATTCCTCTTATTTCACTTAAAGGTGAGTTAGTTCTTTTAAAAGAAGAATGTATTAATGAAATTGATTCAATCTTTAAAGAGCTTGGAACAGAAGTTAAGTATAAACTTGGAACTATGATAGAGCTTCCAAGAGCGGCCATCACTGCTGGTGATATAGCCCCTGAAGCTGATTTCTTTTCATTTGGTACAAATGACTTAACTCAAACAACCTTTGGCCTATCTAGAGATGATTCAGGAAAGTTTCTTCCTGAGTATGTAAATGGTGGTCTTATGGCCGTAGACCCATTTGTCTCTCTTGATAGAGAAGGTGTCGGATTCTTAGTTAACCATGCATGTGTAGAAGGAAAGAAAGCGAACCCAGGTATTCATATGGGAATTTGTGGTGAACATGGTGGTGAGCCTAGATCAATACAATTTTGTCATGAGATTGGATTAGACTATGTAAGTTGTTCTCCATATAGAGTTCCAATTGCTAGATTAGCAGCAGCACAAGCAGCTCTAAGAGATAAATGAAAGAAATTGAAAATATTGTAAAAAACCTTATGCCAAATCAGCACTTCGACTGCATTGCAGTTGGAGTGATTGATTTTAAAAAGAAAGAATATGATTCACTTGAGTGGCATGGTGGTGAGTTTGTGAATAAGTCTGGAAAGTATTTCTTCGACCTTGCCTCTCTGACAAAGCCTTTAACACTTGCTAGCTCATACTTAATTGATCCTACAAAGTTTAATAGTGATATGATTCTCTTGTTAAATCATAGAGCTTCGTTGACCTCAGGAGGAAGAATCTCCTCTAAGAATTGGAGAGATTATATAAATAGTTTCTCTGTTAAAGAATCGCCAACTCTTTACTCGGATTACTCCGCCCTTAGAGCGATGCTTGAAATTGAAAATTCATATAAGAGAAAACTCTACGATATTTGTTCTGAATACTTTGATGAAGAAATGTTTCATTGGACAGAGCTTGAAGATAAATTAAGATCTCCAGTTACAGGGGTGAGGCATGGAAAGAAGATTCAAGGCGATGTCCATGACGATAATGCATATTATTTAAAAGAAAAGGTATCTCATGCTGGACTCTTTGCAAGTATTGATGGCATTTGTAAGAGTCTTTTAAACCTAGACAACTCTTTTGATTTATTATCTTTTATGGATCAAGCATTTCAAAATATATCTTATGATCGCTTCCTATATGGATGGGATACAGTATCTGATCCAAGCACGAGTCTTTCTGGAGCTGGTTGCTCAACATCTACTTTTGGTCACCTCGGATTTACAGGAACTTCGATTTGGATAGATACAAAGAAAATGAAGGGATCAATTATTCTAACTAATGCTACAAAGAGCTATTGGTATGACCGAAAAGGTTTAAATGAGCTTCGCCGTGAAATTGGTAAAGAGGTATGGGCCCAATAAAAACAAGTGTTTATTAAGTATTTGTCTAGTAAAGTAAATTCACTAAGTCACCGATAAGACTCCTAGACGGAGGATTATCAATGCATAAACAATTAACACTTTTGTCCATCTTTGCACTTTTTGCAATTGGATGTACACACTCTAGTACGTTCTATTCGGTAAAGAGTAAGCCAAAAAATTATATTCTAAGATATCCTGCCGCGGCTTCAGACTCTTGTAAAAGTGTTGCTGAACAATTCTTTAAGACAAGCTTTGTTGATAGAAGAGCAGAGCTCTTAACAAGTATTTCTAACATTGAAGAGACTGAAAGAATTGGAATAACTAATGCTATCGAAAGTATTCACTTTGTTGATTACAACTATACTGTCAAAGAATTAGAAGAAGTCTTTGATGGACATAAGAAGCTCTCAAATGTTGACTATCCTTATGCATTTAACAAAGGAAGAAGAGCCAAGAGAGAGGCCCTAGGAAAGGTAGGTAACTTTTTAAGAGGAAGAGGGCAACAGTATCTTGCGCCTCAGTGGGATGAAGCTGCCTTTGAAAACTATGTAGAAGCTAGAAGGTATCTAATTGCAAATATGCCTGAATATAACCTCGAGTCTTTTAAACATGTTCACTCCATAATGATGAAAAATGGTATTGAAGAAATTAAAGATGATGAATTGGGTGTAATAAGAAAAGTTGGAATGGTAGGAAATGAAAAGGGAAGAGGGGTTGATAGAGATGCTCTGGATAATATACAGAAGAATCCTTACCTTGGTTTTCAAATTTCTAATAAAATTCTAGAAGGTGAGGTCGAAAGGTTTAGAGGGGTTATTCTCTACCCAACACCGCTTAATATTAAAGCAGAAGCTCTTGAAAGAATAAAAACTAGCCATGCTGATATTTATGAAAAAGTTAAAGTGTTACAGGCCAGCGATGAAACGACCTCTCCAGAGGAGTTAATGACTGAGTTAACTAGAGCTTTAACTGAAGAAAGATTTGCATGGTTTAGTGAATCTCGAAAAGTTCTAGGTGCTATTGATACAGAAGAAAAAGTTAATGATTACATTGAATTGGTTGTAGAGTTTCAAAGAGATATTGTGTCGATTCATCCGTTTAGAAATGGAAATGGTAGAACGTCTAGAGAGTTTATTCTTAACTATGCTCTTATGAAAGAGGGACTACCGCCGTCACGAATAGCCGATCCAAACATGGACTTATATTCTCCATTTGAAGTATGGATGGAAGAAGTAATTCAGGGGATGGACTCAACTAACCATCTTTATGCTGACATAACTTCTAGGTTAGAGCTGCATTTACCTCTAGAGAATTCTCCAGAACTATTCTCCCCGTACACTCTTAGGTATGGAGAAATAGATGCAAAAAAATATAGTTCAAAGAAAGTCGTTGAAAACTCACGAATAGCGGAAGTAGATCCTAGACAGTATATGGAATTTGTTTCGTATTTGATAGATGAAGATGCGTCTTTAGTAACTCAGATTGAAAAGAGTCCTCACGAGACACTACTGGGAATAAATAAAAAATACGAAGATTTCTTAAAGACTGTAAAAGTTGATTTCACTCATAAAAAAGAAGGTATTCAGGAAGTTAATCTATCTTTTGTAGATAGAGACTTCAAAGTGGCCTTCGGACATAAAGCTTATAGAAGTACAGAGGATTGGAACGCAAAGATGAGTCTTTGGTATCAAGATTCTGTTGTTTGGAGAGGACTTGCATATAGAAGGGATATTGAAGAGTCTGAAATTCTTAAAGTTTTCACAGATATTCACCCACAAATGACCTCTAATGATGTTGCTAAAAAGGTGAATAGAAATATGAGTCAAAATGAAATGAAAGAAATCATTCTTGCTGACTTTGATCGCTACAATGATGACCTTTATAACGGTGGACTAGTGTCTATGGCCAAAGATCATTCGGAGACAGGCCCTCATTATGGAACTAGTTACGGCTATTCAACTTCAAAAGATAGAAAGGTTGGAAAGGCCTTTGCTATGGGGGCCATGCAATTTCACATTACTGACGATGCAGGAAAAAGTGTTCAAGTGACATATGGAATGCAGAATAAGCCAGAAGTAGTTGAAAAGCTAAAGGGACAGCTCAAAGGTAGAGTTTTAATTGGAGTTCAAAGAGCGAATAAAGATGTTGATCTTGGTAGACTAAAGCAAGTAAGACCTGAGTTCTCATACAAGTATGGTCGTCAACAAGAAGTAATGGGAATTGGAGCAGCTGACCCTGATTCTGTAATGATTGTTCAAATACTTAAAGAAGATGGAGATATTGGTATTTCTTACTTTAGAAATCCAAAAAAGCCGAACGAGCTTCTAGTAGTTAAAGACCCAGAGGTTTCTGATATATCTGAAGTTACAGATGAAATGATCTCTAGAAGAATTAAACTTAAGTAACTAAGGGCTACAAAAATAATATTCTTGTGTATAATGAAGGGAGCTAACAGCTCTCTTTTTTTAGGACTATTATGAACTTAGTAAATAAAATTTCACACGATGAATTAAAGCAAAAGAAAGGCCAAATAAAAAAAATATTTATGTACCGAGTATGCGGTACTGGTATGGGAGCCTGTGCATGCTTGCTTAGAGAGAAAGGTTATGAAGTTGAAGGTGCTGATACAACTTACTATCCTCCAATGAGTACATATCTAGAATCAACTGGAATACCTCTACATAACCTTAAAGACTTCGATATGGATTACTTAAACTCCTTTGATCTTATTGTTGTAGGAAATGTTGTTCCACGTATGAGTGATGATGCTAGATTGATTGAAGAGATAGGCGTTCCGTTTACAAGTTTCCCATCTGCTCTTGGAGCTCTAGTTTTAGATGATGTAAATGTGGTTGGTATAGCTGGCACACATGGTAAGACAACGACAACATATCTAATGACTCAAGTATTTGAGAAGCTTGGCCTAAACCCTGGTTACTTTATTGGTGGAGTGGTTGAAGGAAGAATGTCTGCAATTCTTGGAGACGGTAAATACTTTTTTATAGAGTCTGATGAGTATGATAGTGCGTACTTTGAAAAAATATCAAAATTTAGATCGTATTCAATTGATCAGTTGATTCTGACATCCCTTGAATTTGATCATGCTGATATCTTCAATGATATAGAAGATATTAAAAATGAATTTAGGGCCATGCTAGATACATTTAAAGGCACCTTTATATACGACAATACCTATAAGGCCACAAATGAACTGGTTAAGGAATACTCTTCAATTATTGATGAAGAATGCTTGATTCCATATGGGGATGAGACTTTAAAGATTACTAAAGTCTCCGAAAAAGGCACTGAGTTTTCTATTCCGTGGAACGGTGAGAGATTAGAGTTTTTTACCAATCTAGTAGGAAAGCATAATATTTTAAATATCACTTCCGTTATTCTATTTGCTTTAAATGAAGGAATAGATGCTGAGAGAATTAATTCTTCAATCTCAAATTTACTTCTAGTGAGAAGGAGACAAGAAGTTCGCGGTACTTATAAGGGAGCAATTGTAATTGATGATTTTGCTCATCATCCAAGGGCTGTAGAGCTTACAACTTCCGGAATAAAGAGTCTTTATCCTAATAAGAAAATCAAAGTAATTATTGAGCCAAATTCTGCGACCGCTAGAAGTAGTATATTTCAAAAAGAATTTTCGGAGGCCCTCTCTATCGCAGACCATGTTCTATTTGCGAAGCCTTCTAGGCACACAAGTGTTAAGGGGACTAATGATCTTGATGGTAACGAAATTATTGAGAACTTAAAGACAAAAGGAATTAGTGGCTCAGTTCATAGTGAGTTAGAAAGCTTAAGGAATGAAATTGATGAAATCTGTGATGATAACTCAGTTCTTCTTGTACTAAGTAATGGTACTTGTTTAGGATTGTGGCAATCTGATTTTGTAAATGAATTAAAAAAGAATGATTAAAGCTCAATTTTTAATATTTTTTATCTTGTTAAGTTCAATGAATGTTTTCGCTGAAGGTGAAAAGATTTCTTCTCAGGTTTTATCTATAAACATATCTGAAAAGAAAGCATTAGACTTATATTTAAAGAAATTAAATTCTTTTTCTAAACTTCACTGCAAGGGTGGTGTCGAACACGAGTTTTGGAAAAAATTTAAAAACTTTAGAGGGAATGGTAACTTTATTCCTCTTCTTCCTGATGGAAAGCTCGATAAACTTACAGTGAATAAGTTTATCCCAGAACTTGAGTCTAAAAAAAAATGGATTGATTCACAAAGAAAGATAGTAAGTAAGAGAAAGAACTTTAAACCAGAATATGCCAAACTGATAAAACTTGAAAAAACGTTTAACGAACTTTTAACTTACAAAAAGAAATTTTTCCAAAGTAAGAGTGATAAAGAAAAAAGTGTAATCAGAAATAATTCAAAGTATAAGCTAATTACATTTAGAAGTAATTTAAAGTCCTACCTTGAGTCTCTAAGTTTTCTTCAGTCATATAAATTTCCAGTAGATCATTTTGACCTGAGAGTAAATTATGACAAGCATAAAGGATCAGAAGATATCGAAGGTAAGAGGAAATCTAATGAAATATACTTCTTTAGAAAAATCGTTCAAGATGGCGCCCAAAACGTAAATCATAAGAAGAGCGACAGATTCCTTAGAGCAACGATAGACTCAATTTATCTCAATCTAAATCTTAAGTCTGATTTCATATCAGAAGATTTTCGTTATGATTTAAACTCGGCGCTAAGGTCAATCAAGAGACATCTCAAGAATAAACCTAGAAGGCAATACGTTAGACTTGGCGAGTGGAGTGAGCGAATTGAGAGAGCATTAAAGTTTTATAAAATGCTAAGAGACGGTAAAGTAGAAGATAAGGGACACGCTTTTTCAACAGATAACCTTCTCCAAAGTAGATCTAAGAGTAGATATATACTAAAAGATTTTGTTCTTAGAAAAGAGGCCGATGTATATAGATATTGGATGGAGCAATCTACAATGCTTCAGGCCCTATATGTTATAGATACAATTCTTTTCAATGAAGTAGGAGGGCTTGACGGTAGAGATGCTCTTGAAAGAAGAGATGTCACCCAAGTTGTAATCAATCGTTTAACAGACCCTGAATATAATAATATAGATGAAGATGAATCTATTTTTAATTATTTAAAGTTAACAAGTGAGCAGGTTAAGAAAAACCCATGGCTTAACGTAATGTTTAAAGAAGGAGAGTTTTCTTTTACTTATTACTTTATTCCTGGAAATTCAAAAATATACTGTCCTGATATGACGAGACATGGAAAGTTTCTAAGAAGAGAGAATATCTCAATTGCCTTATCATTACTTCAAAAGCCAGAGGTTAAATTCCGTGCATTAAGGTATTTCTCGAGAGCATCAATGCTTGGAAGAGTGAATATGGCAAAAATTTGGTCAAATTTTACTCCTGTACCTGAAAGGCCGGGCTTGCTTGTTAAAAGAAGTAACTACATCAGAAGCCTATATAAGAAGGGGCGTTATGAGTTTCTATACGATTTTAAAACATTAGAAGGTGAGACATTTCAAGTTTTGAAGTTCAAAAAGAACACTTATGTCACTGATAAGGATGGAGTTCACTTTTATAAATACCGTAACAGACATTACTTCAGATATTTTGAACACCCCCTTTAAATCTGCATAAATTCATTGTTAATACAATTTTCTCGGAGTATAGTCTTGGAGTTATTAGTGTATTATTTGTTTAATAAAATCTATTTACTGGAGTATATATGTTAAAAAATTATGTATTTACATCAGAGTCTGTTACTGAAGGACACCCTGATAAAATGGCCGATCAAATCTCTGATGCGGTTGTAGATGCAATGTTCGCTCAAGACCCTGAGTCACGTATTGCATGTGAAACAATGATTTCAACAGGAATGGTTGTTCTTGCTGGAGAGATTACTTCTAAAGCAAATATTGATTTTCAAGAAGTTGTAAGAAACAAAATTAGAGAGATTGGATATGATCATTCAGATAAAGGATTCGATTGTAATACTTGTTCTGTAATGGTCGCACTTGATAAGCAATCTCCAGAGATTGCTCAAGGTGTAAACGTTGGTGAAGGTACTTTCAAAGAGATGGGTGCTGGTGATCAAGGTTTAATGTTTGGTTATGCAATTAATGAAACAGAAAACTTTATGCCTTTAACAATTGATCTTTCTCATAAGCTTGCAATGAAGCTTTCAGAAGTTAGAAAGAATGGAACTGTTGGAGAGCTTAGAGCTGATGGTAAGACTCAAGTTTCTGCAGAGTATGTTGATGGTAAAGTATCAAGAATTGATACAATTGTTCTATCAACTCAGCACTCTGAAAACATGACTCTTAAGCAAGTAGAAGAAGCTGTTAGAGAGGAAGTTATTAGTAAAGTAATTCCTACTGACCTTGTTGATAACAACACAAAATACTTCATTAACCCAACTGGTAAGTTTGTTATCGGTGGGCCAATGGGTGACTGTGGATTAACAGGTAGAAAGATTATCGTTGATACTTACGGTGGTCACGGAGCTCACGGTGGTGGAGCATTTTCTGGTAAAGATCCTTCTAAAGTTGATAGATCAGCTGCTTACGCTACAAGACAAATTGCAAAGCACGTTGTTGCTGCAGGTTTAGCTGATAGAGCTCTTGTACAAGTTGCATATGCAATTGGTGTAGCAGAGCCAATGTCTCTTCTAGTTGACTGCTATGGAACTGAAAAAGTTGATATAGCAGCGATCAATAAAGCTGTTAATGAAATTTTTGATATGAAGCCAAAAGCAATCATTGAAAGACTTGATCTTTTAAGACCAATCTACTCTGAAACAGCTGCTTATGGTCACTTTGGTAGAGAGAGTAAAACTTCTTTCCCATGGGAAAACCTAACTTACTTAGATCAGCTTAAAGGTATGTTCTAGGATAAGATTTAAATTTTGATTTTAATGGCCAGTCTCCGGACTGGCTTTTTTTTTGGTTAAAGCTTACTATTACATTATGGATATAGTTTACTTCTTTATACGATATACACCTTTTTGGGCAATTCCAGTGATTTTCATATCTGGTTACTTCACTTACACCTATTGGATTAAAGATATCAGAGAAATAGCTCTTGTTTTTACCTCTCTAGGTCTGCTTTCAATACTTATTCTCGCTTATTGGGTATTTGTTGGGGGTCCAGATGCCTCGGTGCAGTATATTCTTCAATTCAATCAGTAATACCTTCATTATTTAGCACTCAAATGTAAGAATTCTTTAGGAAAGGAAAGTCTTTCCAGGGTGTTGAAAAATTGACACTGAAGCTCAACTTAGCTACGATTTTTCATATCAAAATTTCTTTTAGAAAATTTTGGTAACTAAGGAGAGTCATTTGAACGAATTCCAATTTCTTCACGACACATACGAAAATAGTGAAGATACTGCTAGCTTACCTGAGATTTTTCTTGTTGAAGATGATCTCATTTTTGGAAAAACTTTAAAGAAATTCTTACAAAAAAAGCTAGGGCTAGAGGTAAATTACTTCTCTGGACCATCCGCCGCTATTACTGCGGTGAATGAAAGATCTTCAAATGATCAGTTCATCTTAATTACTGATATTAGTTTTGATGATGGTGGTGCAGATGGGCTACTGCTTATTGATTTATTAAAAGAAAGAGGACATAAGTTCATACCAATTGTAATGACTGGTTTTGCCTCTATTGAAACAGCTATTGCAGCTACTAAGAAAGGCGTATTTCATTACTTAACTAAGCCCTTTGAGTTAGATGTTTTATCTGAACTTATTATTAAGGCCGCAGTTTCAAAGCTTGGTTTCAAAGAGACTGACTTTAAGACTAGAACTCCTAAGGTTGCTGTTGAATCTAATAAGAAATCAGTATTAAATTCATATAAAATAGAAGCTCCAACAGAAGATGATATTTTCTGTGGAATGATAGGTCGCTCTCCTCAAATGAAGAAGGTATTTGAGCGTATTGAGAAAGTTGCTGCCTCTGGCTCGACTGTATTTATAAACGGACCATCGGGGACTGGTAAAGAGCTTATAGCCTCTGCTATTCACTCCTTATCTCCTAGAGTTGATAACCCAATGATCTCTGTAAACTGTGGGGCTATTCCTGGAGAGTTATTAGAGAGTGAATTATTTGGACATGAGAAAGGTGCCTTCACTGGTGCTATCTCAAGTCGTAAGGGGAGATTTGAACTAGCAAATAATGGTTCTATATTCTTAGATGAAATAGGCGATATGCCACTTCTTTTACAGGTAAAGCTTTTAAGAGTTCTTCAAGGAAGAGTTATTGAAAGGGTAGGTAGTACTACAACAACTCCTGTCGACGTTAGAATTATAACTGCTACTCACAGAGATTTAGAAAAGCATGTTGAAGAGGGTAACTTTAGAGAAGATTTATATTACCGCCTAAACGTAATACCAATTAAAGTTCCATCTCTATGTGAGAGAAGAGAAGATATACCATTATTGATTTCATACTTTCTTTCTAGGTTTGTAAGTGCAGATGGAAGAAACAGTATTGAGTTTGATGATGAGTCTTTAGAGCTATTACTTGCGTACGACTGGCCAGGAAATGTTCGAGAGCTTGAAAACTTAATGGAAAGACTTGTTATATTAAGAGGGGGAAGTGTTATTCGCCCAAGTGATTTACCAGTTAAGTTTTTAGAGCGTGCACCAATGCATTTAAATTCTTACGATAGTTTAATCTCTCTTCCTGAAACTGGAATTGATTTAAAGAAGGCCCTTTCTAATATTGAGGATTCATTAATTCACCAGGCATTAGCGAAGACTTCTGGAAATAAGAATCAGGCCTCAAAGCTTCTTTCGATGAATAGAACAACACTCATTGAAAAAATGAAAAAGAAACAAATAGATTTCCAATAAAATATCATTGTCCACTCCTACTATCTTGGTAGGAGTACTGTAGTTTTTAGCTAGGGCATTTTGGCCCTAAATCCTCCTAAGTATTTATATATGCGACACTTTTTTCCCATGTCAGAATTTAATGCGGAAAAAACAGCCTATTGGAAAAATTTTCCTTTAAAAATTTTCAAAAAAAGGTAGAATAGATTTGTGCGATGGATATCGATGTTTAGGATGAACATTGGAATTAACCAGTCGCGGTAGCATTAACTTGAAACAGGAAGTTTCTATTACTATGCAGCCTATCAAGCTCAAAACTTTGACACTTATTACTTTTTTTACATTATTTAATGTAAGTGCAGGCATTATTGTACAAGAAAAAGGTTCAACACATCTTAGATGGAATATCTTCGCACCAAAAGATTTGGTTCAAATACATAAGAATAAAGACACAGTACAATTTAGAACTTTAAACACTGAGCTCTACATCAACTTAGAAAAAGCCATTAAAGACATTGATCCAGACGGTAAGTACATCACTTCTATCAAAGCGGTTGGTCCTTCTGAAATGAGTAATAGCTCAAAGGTTGAGATTAAACTTAAGTCTGATGCTGTAGAGTTATTTAGCTTCTATAAAGATAGAGACAAAAAGCTTGTTGTTGATTTTTGGACTGAAGAAAGTAATGAGAACACTCCAATATCAAAAGTAAAATCTCCAAAGAAAGCTAAGGTTTCAAAAGCTGTAGTTAAAAGTACAAAAACTACTAAGAAGTCGGTTAGAAAAGCACCAGTTAAGAAGCCTTTAGTAGTTAAGAAAGATTCTCCTTATAGAGATTTTAGATATGGAGCTTCATTCATATGGGACTATAGCCCACTAGCTCCTAAGTTGAAGAAGATTATCAACTTAGACAGTAAAACACCTGAGTATTTTTACAAGATTAAGAATAGAGATGTTTCAAAGAGTGAAGCAGAAGCCCATATGCAATTGACAATTAATCTCTTTAGAAAGAAGAAATGGGGATTAATGTATAAGTCGATTAAGCTTTATAATAAGAAGTACGGTGAAAACACAAACTTTGATATTAACGAGTTTATGAAAGCAAATGCTATTCTTAGAGAGAATTTTTCAAAAGGAAATACTGAGCCAGTAAAAATGAGTATCAGTATGTTAGAAAATATTTTACTTAAATCTAAGAACTATGAATTAAGAAGTGGGATATATAAATACTTAATTCCATACTTTGTTCAAGCTAATGATTATGTAAAAACATTAGAACTAACTAAGAAGTATTATGTAGATTCAAAAGAGAATCATGATTACGAAGAATCAAACTATGCTGCGGAAGGTATTCTTTTCAATCTTGCTAAGCTAAAGCAAATTGAAAAAGTACAAGAGCTACTTGAAGAAAAAACAATTCAAAAGATTTTACCTAAGCAGGTTATGCTTGCTTATGAACTATACACATTTTTAAGTTTAGATGAGTCTGAGAAGGTGATTAAGCTCTATGAAAAGAATAAGAGCTCGCTAGTAAAGCCTGTGCACCCAGTAATTCTTTACAATGTTGCAGAAGCTTATTTTAGAAATTCTGATTACTCTAAAGCAACTGCTATATATGACCAATTTTTAAATGATTACTCATTTCATGAGAAGAGTTCTGAAGCTAGAGTACGTATTGCTCAGTGTTGGGAAATTCAAGAGAAAGACTTTAAAGAATCTGTTGAGCTATATAAGAATGCAATTAATAGATCTCAAAAATCAGATGTTGGTTTTGAAGCAAGAGTAAGATATGTGGCCCTTAGAAATCTAAGAAAAAAGAATGTTACAAGTAGCGACAGAGAAGTGAAGGTATTCTTAACTTCAGGTGTTGATAGTGTAAAGATAGAAAAAGACCTTAAGAAGCTATTATGGCAGGTAAGATTAAGAACATTTATTGTCGAGAAGAAATATGATGAAGCGCTTGCTTACCTGAATGCTCTTCCTCTTAAATCGATGATTCCTACTGATAGAAGAGTGTTTGAAAGTGATGGAGCAGAAATTGTATATGGAATGATTGAGAAATCATTTAATAACGGTCAGTACGCTAACGTGATTAAAGCATGGGATATTTATAAGGATCAATATATTGATAAAGTTGCAAATGATCCTCAGATGAATTTTTTAGTGGCAAACTCTTATATCAGACTAGGTCTAATCGAAGGGTTTGATAGTTTATATGAAGACTTTTCAAAATCTAATTACGAAATTTCGAAGACATTTCCTATCTGGGTAGAAAGAAAGAATACTACGGACTCAAAGTCACTTTTAGCAGAACTTCAGATTATAAGAAATCTAAAGTTAAAAAACTGGAATGTAGTTAGAAAGGAAATCGCAAGTTTAAAAAAGACTAAAAATAGCATCGATAAGCTTGATTACTATGAAGGTCTACTTTTTTATAATACAGGTGATTGGAAAAATGGTGCAAAGTCATTTGAGAAGTTTCTATCGAGTGGTAAAGATGATTCAATTTCTGATCCTAAAGAGATTGCAGAGTTAGTAAAAGCATATACAGACTGTCTTTATGAGATAGGGGACACAAAGAAGTATCAAAAAGTAGCTAATGCTCTTTTAAGTGATACGAGAAAGCTTAAAAGTAAGAATGAGTACATGGACTCAGTTAGAGAAAAAGTATCTTATTTGAATATTGAATTACTTGCTGGTGATGAATCAGACGAGAGTTTTTTATTACTAGAATCAAAAATTAAAAAGTTTAAGAAGGATTTTGATAAATCAATTTATTCAGGAAGAATAAACTATTTATTAGGTCTTTCACTTCTAAATAATAAGAAGGATGACGAAGGAAAAAAAGTTCTTGAAGGCTTAATTTCTGATGAAGGAATTGATGAGCATATCAAGAACTTAGCTCGAAGTGAGCTGAGCATGTTAAAAATTAAGAATAAAACTTTATAATTTTCGATCCAAGGAATGGATCATCATTGACAGGAGGTCAAATGGAATCAGTTAAAGTCGAGCTTTTCGGAAAAGATCCTAAAGTTGCTAAGGCCATTTCAGTAGCTAGGAATATTTCTGTAACGAAAGCCCCAGTATTAGTTGTTGGAGAAACAGGTGTTGGAAAAAGAGCATTAAGCCGTTATATCCACGCAAATTCAACTAGAGCTAATAGCACTTATCTTTGTGTTGACTGTTCTGCAGATGCACAAACTGTTGAAAATCAAATCCTTGGACATAGAGAAGAAGAATCAGGACGTTTTATTAAGGGTGCTCTAGAAGCTGCTAATGGTGGTTCTGTAGTATTTGCAAATATCGATTGTCTTGAAGATGAATTCCAAAAGAGATTACACAAAATTTTAAATGAACTTGAAGATTATGATATCGATGTAAGAATTCTTGCAACAACGACTAAAAACTTATCAAAGCTAGTTGGATCAGGAAGATTTTATAGAGGTCTATATACATATATTTCTTCTAACGCAATTTCATTAACTCCACTAAGAGAGAGAGTTACTGACCTTGAAGAGATTGCTAGACACTTCGTTCAAGAGTTCTCAGAAGATTCAGTTTCTGTTGATAGCTCAGCAATGGATAAAATTCTAGGTCACTACTGGACACACAATGTAAACGAGTTAAGAACAGTACTTGAAAATGCTCTTGAAAATAACTCAACAGGTGTTCTTACTGAAGCTGATCTTGAAATTGGTGAAAAGAAAGCAGTTAGCATGATGAGTGATGATGACTCTGATGGAATAAGATTAATGTCTCTTAAAGAAGCTGAGAAGCTATTAATTAAGAAAGCTCTTATCCACACTAGTGAGAACAGAACACAAGCAGCTAAGATTCTTGGAGTATCAATTAGAACTCTTAGAAATAAAATTAATGAATATAGAAATAATGGTTCTGCATACTTTGTTAACTTAAGATAATTATTTTAAGGAGTTGTAATGGAAGTAAACGATAAAACACTTCAAGCATTAGCGTCATCTCTAAACTTTAGACAGATGAGACAGGAGATAATTACCTCTAATATCGCGAATGCAGAGACACCAGGGTACAAGGCCAAAAGAGTTGATTTTGAGCAAGCACTGGCAAGAGCTTTAGACGTAGACGGACAGCAACAATTAAATACTGAAGATTCACGTCACTTTGACGTAGGTAGTGGTGGTTTTGGGAACTTACAACCTGAAATTTACGATGATCCTAATGGCGTTGTAAGTGAAGATGGAAACACAGTAGACAGAGACGCAGAATTAGCACGAATGGCAGAAAATAAAATTTTATATGATGCAACAGTGCAATTAATTAATAAGAAACTTGGACTCATGAAGTACGCTGTTGGTTCAAGCAATTAAGGAGAATAAATGGATTTATTAACATCATTAAAAATAAGTTCTTCAGGTCTAGCCGCAAATAAAAAGCGTATGGCCTCTATATCTTCAAATATTGCTAATGCGCAAACTACTCGTACGGCTGAAGGTGGCCCTTACAGACGTAAAGAAGTGGTTTTCGGATCAGAGCCAGCAAGAGAAACATTCTCTGAAATACTAGAGGGTGAGCTTGATGAGAAAGCACAAACTGTTCAAGCAACAGAGGTGATTAGTACTAACAGACCTCCTATCTTAAAGTATGAACCAAATCACCCTGATGCTAACGATCAAGGTTATGTAGCTTATCCAGATATTAATGTTATGGAAGAGATGGCAAATATGATCTCAGCATCGAGAGCGTATGAAGCCAATATTAATGCAATGAATACAACTAAGAATATGGCAATGAAGGCCTTAGAGCTTGGTCGAAACTAAGAGGAATTAGATTATGCCAATTGAAACAGTAGGATCTATGAAAAGTATTTTAAATGACTATAGTTCAAAGGACTGGTCTAAGAGTGCTGAATTAGATGGTGCAAAGTCTATTAACTTTAATGAGCTTTCTATCGGGGATGTTGAAGGTCCAAGTGGAAAGCAAAGTTTTGGTGAGATGTTATCAAGCTCGATAGCTCAGGTTAACGGTCTTCAGCAAGAAGCAAACGTAGCTATGCAGAAACTTTCTTCTGGCGAAGCTAAGAATTTACCGGAAGTAATGATGTCGGTAGAGAAAGCAGATATTGCATTTAGAACTATGAATCAGATTAGAACTAAAGTGATTGATGCTTATAAAGAAATAATGAGAATGCAAGTATAATAGTTGGGGGCAACTAAAGCTAGAACAGGATGTACTAGCTTAATTTTTCAGGAGGATTCCTTTGCAAGATTTTTTAGAAAAGATCATTCGGAATTTCACAGAGTTTTTTAATTCACTCGATTTAAATAAGAAAATTGGACTTGTTTCAATTGCAGCTTTTATTGTTGCATGTTTTGTCGGAATAGTTATTTGGGCATCAAAAACAAGAATGGATGTTCTTTATACAGAAATGAATAGAGAAGATTCTAAAAAGATAGCTGTTCTTTTAGAAGAAAAGAAAATTCCATATGAAATGTCTAATGACGGAAAAACAATTAGTATTCCAGAAGAGCTTATTAATAAGTGGAGACTAGAAATTGCAACACTAGGTGTGAATTTCTCTGGAACAGTTGGGTATGAAGTATTTGATAAGCAATCATTTGGAACTACAAGTTTTGTACAGAAAGTTAATAAGCAAAGAGCTCTAGAGGGTGAGCTTATTAAGACAATTAAATATATCAGAGGTGTTAAGAGAGCTAGAGTTCACTTATCAATTCCTGAATCTAGTCCGTTTGTATCTGAGAAAAAAGCACCAACAGCTTCAGTTGTAGTTGATCTTGAAAGAGGTGTTACTTTAACTCCAGATGAAATTAAGGGGATTGCTTCATTAGTGTCAAGTTCAATTGACGGGATGAGAAATGAGAATGTCGTAATATTAGATGATAGAGGTAAAAAGCTATCTGAAAATATTGGCGATCCTATGACAGCATATACTGCTAATAGAATGGCGCTTGAAGGGAAAGTAAATAGAAAGTACGAAAAGCAAATTGAAGATATTTTATCGAAAGTTGTAGGTGCAGGAAAAGTTATTGCTAAAGTGACTGTTAATCTTGATTTCACTGAAAGTGTTTCAACACAAACTGAGTTTGATGGAGAGAATAAAGCCGTATTGTCTGAAGTATCAAATAGCCAAAAGCTAAATGGTTCTAGACCATCTCCACAAGGGATTCCTGGTGCTAGATCAAACTTACCTGGAGAGCAACCTCAACCAGGTATTCCAGAGACTAGAAATAATGTAGATAAGTCTCTAGCAACTAGAAACTACAATGTACCTTCTAAAGTAACAAAATCTAAAAATCCTACAGCTGGTATTAGAAAGATTAGTGCTGCTGTAATGATTGATGGAAGAAGAGTTCAGGTTAAAGATGCAGCAGGAGTTATGACTACTCAGTATGAGAGATGGTCAGAAGCTGATCTTGCAAACTTTTCAGCAATCGTATCTTCTACTCTAGGAATAGATAATAAAAGAGGCGATCAAATAGTTATCAAGAATATGGAGTTTGCTCAAGAAGACATGGCATCTATTGAGGCCATGATGAGAGAGAAAGAAAATAGAGAGCTAATTAAGAATATTGTTAAATACTTAACTGTTGGATTAGCGATTACACTATTCTTCTTCTTAGTTGTTAGACCATTCGTTCAATGGATCACTGATAATACTGTAGAAACAGTTGAAGATTTCTTACCAAAAACTTTAGAAGAACTTGAGAAAGTACAAGCAAATCAGAAACTACCAGGGTTAGAGGATGCACTTCCTCAGATTGAAGAAAAGCTAAACCCTGAAAAGATTGAAGGAAATATGCTTAGAGAAAAGATTATCTCACTAGTTGAGGGGAATCCTAGTAAAGCAGCACAAGTAATTCATGAGATAATACACGCACAAGAATCAGATAAGCAGATAGCATAATTAGGGATAGGGAAAAAAAATGGCAGAGCAAGGTTTAGAACCAGATATTGAATACTCATTATTGTCGGGACAGGATAAAGCGGCAATTCTTTTGAGTTCTCTTGGAGTTCAAACAACCCAATTAATATTTTCTTATATGCGTGATAATGACGTTAAGAGAATGATTAATGCAATGTCATCTATTAATAAGGCACCTATCTGGATGATTAAGAGAGTTTTAGAAGAATTCTACTCTCATCTAAATGAAGATAATGACTTACTATTCTCAGAAAACAGAGGACGTGACTTTATTATCAATGCTCTTGGTGAAGATAGAGCAAAACAACTACTTGGACAAATTGTCGATGTTGGAGCATCTAATACTTTAGAATCTCTAGAGCTAGTTGATACAAGAACTCTTTCTAACTTCTTAATTAATGAGCATCCTCAGACAATTGCTCTGATTATTGCTCACTTAAACGCTGAGAGAAAAGTAGATGTACTAAGAAGACTACCTGAAGGTTTACAGGCAGAGGTTGTTCTTAGAGTGTCTAATCTTGATTATGTATCTCCTGAACTTATTGCTCAGCTTGATGATGTACTTAAGACTGAACTTTCTACTCTTGGATCAATTGATACGAATCAACTTGGTGGTGTTGAGCCAATTGCAGATATGCTTAACCTTATGGATAAGAACTCTGAAAAGAATATTATGGGAAGAGTTGAAGAAAAAGATCCTGAGCTTGCTGAAGAGATTAGAAAACTTATGTTTGTTTTCGAAGACCTTGTATTTGTTGATGATAGAGGTATTCAATCACTTCTTAAAGAAGTTGATCAACAGAAACTTGTTATTGCTCTTAAGACAGCGCCTGAAGAAATTAGAGCTAAGTTATTTAAGAATATGTCCAATAGAGCAGCTGGACTTCTACAGGAAGATCTTGATGCTCTTGGACCAACGAAGTTATCTGATGTTGAAAAAGCACAATCAGAAATTGTTCAAAAATGTAAGGAACTTGAATCTCAAGGTAAGGCCTTCATCTCAAGAGGTGGAGACGGAGATGCTCTTGTTTAATCAGATTGCCGTTTAGGAGAATGAATGTCTAACGATAAAGATAATATATTTGGTGAAGTTTCAGAATATGAATTTAAGTCATTTTCGACATCAAGTATCCCTTCTGGTGAGGTAACGAATTTTGAGTTTTCTGAAATAGGAAGCCTTAAGCCTGCTACTGAAGATAATCATCAGAAAGTTATTAAAATTGAGAGAGATTACGCAGAAAAAAATGACTTTAAGATTGCACCTATTGTTAAAGAACACAGAGGTATAACTAAGCAAGTTCTAAAAGAGAGAGAACTAAGAATAGAGCAAGAGGTTGAACGAAGAGTCCAAGAGTTAAAGGAAGAAGCCTATAACGACGGATATAACGAAGGTATGGCCAGTGGTCGTGAGGAAGTTTTCAATCAAAATAGAGCATCATCTGAAGAAAAGATTCAAAATCTAACTAATATGATCGTTGATGTGTTGGGTACTCGCTCAGACCTTTTAGTTAATCAAAAAAAGCAGGTTTACTCTTTAGTTAGAATTTTAACGAAATGGGTAATACTTAGAGAACTTACTGATGATGGTAAATACATTGAAAATTTACTAGAAAAACTTATAACAGAAATGCAGACGAAGTCTAACTTATTGGTTCATGTAGATGAAAAATCATTTGAACAAATGCCTGAAGTTTTAAAGGTTGTACAAAATAAAATCGGTGAACTTACAAACGTTAGAGTTGAGATTGATTATGATATTGAAGGGCCTGGAATTGTTCTTGAGTGTGATAAGGGGATTCTAAATGGAACTATCAATCAACAAATGAAAAGCTTAGATAAGTTATTTGAAACTGTAGGTTTAGAGCAAGAAAAATCAATAAATATGCAAGAGTTAAATATAGATCAAGTAGACTCTACTGAGGATGACAACAGTGGCTCAGACTAAGGAAGATGAATTAGATTTACTTGCTATTCATAAAGCATATGAATACTCAACTCCTTATCAAAAAATTGGAAAGGTTTTCTCTAATAAAGGGATGCTTTTTGAAGTAAATCTTTCTAGGGCCGTAATCGGTAGTAATGTTGAATTTGTTACAGAATTTGGTGAAAGGTGTCTTGGTGAAGTTGTGGCAATAAATGGACATAAATGTATGGCCATGCCCTATGATGAGATATCGGGAATTAATTCAGAAACAAAAGTATATTTAAAAGACTTAACTACAACAATAAAGCTTTCAAAGAATATGTTGGGAAGAGTAATAGACTTTCAAGGAAATCCAATAGATGGCAAAGGTCCAATAGAAGATATTGAAGAATCTAGGTCTATTTTTGGAACATCTTTAAATCCTCTTGATAGACCTCCTATTAAAGAACCATTAGATGTTGGAGTTCATGCTGTAAATTGCTTTATGACAGCTGGTAAAGGGCAGAGATTGGCCATTATGGCGGGTTCTGGTGTTGGTAAGTCTGTTACACTTGGAATGATTGCTCAGAACTCTAGTGCTGATGTAAATGTGATTGCTCTAATTGGAGAAAGGGGAAGAGAGGTTCTTGAGTTTATTGAATCTGATCTAGGACCCGAAGGTGTAAAGAGATCTGTTGTGGTTGTTGCAACGTCTGATACATCTCCTTTAATTAGAATGAAAGCAGCTTATGTTGCAACAACGATTTCTGAATTCTTTAGAGATGATCAAAAAGACGTCCTCCTTATGATGGATTCAATTACTCGATTTGCTATGGCAAATAGAGAGATATCACTGAGCGCTGGAGAACCTCCTGGACAGAAGGGTTATACACCATCTGTTTTTGCTCAATTGCCTAAATTAATGGAAAGAGCTGGAACTAAAGCTAACTCAGGAACTATTACTGGTATTTATACTGTTTTAGTTGAGGGTGGTGATATGGATGAGCCCATTGCCGATGCGGTAAGGGCGATTGCTGATGGCCATATTATATTGAGTCGTGATCTTGCCTCTAGAAACCAATTCCCCGCGATTGATGTTCTTCAGTCTCTATCAAGGGTCATGAATAAAGTGACTACTAATGAGCATAAGATCGTAGCCTCACATTTAAGAGATTTACTTTCTGCATACAAAGAGAATGAAGACTTGATTAATGTTGGAGCCTACGCAAAAGGTTCAAACCCTAAAGTTGATAAGGCCTTAATCATATATGAAGATCTAATGGATCTTCTAAAGCAATTTCAAGGTATGAGTGATTACTTAACAATTGAAGAGCTTTACGACCGAATGGTTGAACTTGCAAGGAAGGCCGAGAATTCTTTAAATCCTTCTGAAGAGGAATAACTATGCAAAAGTTTAAATTTAAACTTGATGGACTTTTAAAGGTTAGGGAGTTTAAAGAAAAAAGACTTAAAGTGGAGTTAGGAGAGATTCTCACTCAAGTTCAAAATGTTAAAGATGAAATTAAGAAGTTAAATGAAAATATCGTTGAAACTTATGAAGCACAGGAACAATTTTTATCAGACCCAAGTGGTGGCGACATGGTTAAGTTCTTTCCTCGCTTTATTAAGACTAAAAAAGCAGATATTAAAAATAAAGAAAACCTACTATTTGCCCTAGAGAAGAAGTTTGAGCAAAAAAAGACGGAACTAGGAGTCGCGAGAGGTGAGGTTAAAGTTATAGAAAACCTTAAAGAAAAGAAATCTACAGAGCATAAGAAGAAAGTTGAAAAGAAGTTTCAAGATGATGTAGATGAATTAGTTCAAATAAGAAGATTATTAAAGGAGACAAAGTCATGAAATCTATTTGTGGTTTGTTAATATTTATATTAGTGAGTAATGTTTTTGCTCAAGATACAAAAGTCGAATCTGATAAATTAGTTTTTACTAAAGACGAGTTTAGAAAAGCTGTTATGGATGAGATGGAAAAGAGAATGAGAAAAATTGGTCGCTCAAAAATGACTGATTTTTCAAACCAATTACTTAAGAAAGAAGAAGAGTTAGAGCGAAGAGAGCTTGAGCTTCAAAAAGAAAATCAAAGTTTGAAAATAAATGAAAAATCTTTTGTAAAAAGAGTGAAGCTATTTAACGAAAGGCAAGAGAAGTTTATTTCTTGCCTAGATAGTGTAGATACTAAAGAGAGTAAAAGAATTGATCATATGGTTGATGTTGTTTCGGGAATGAGACCTCAAAATGCTGCAGATGTACTCTCTGTTCAAGATTCTGTGCTATCTGTACAAATTTTAGGGAAGCTTGATGCCACTAAGGTATCGAAAATATTCAATTTGATGGATAAGGAAGTTTCTGCCCGGCTTCAAAAACAGTACCTAACTATGAAAAGATAGATATGTTGTGCATAGTGCCAATACGTAAAGGATAATAAAAAGTAATGCAATTTAACTCTAACCTTATTCAATCATTCTTAGGACAATCAAAGGGAGCGAAAACTGCTTCTGCTGATACTTCTAACTTGCTTGGAGCACCTGAGCAAGGTGGGGCTACAGAGTTCTCAAATGAGTTCCTTTCACTTTTAGGAGAAACAAAAGCACTGGCAGAGTCGGGAATCTCACCTGAAGAGTTTATAGAGACTTTAAACTCTGAAGATTTAGGATTAACTGGTGGTGAGAAGAAGGCCTTAACTAATTCTTTCATCGGTGCCTTAGAGGGAGAAACGAATCAAACTCCTGAAGGTTCTACAGTTATTTCAGAAAATAATATTCAAAAAGAAGTATTTTCAAGTAAGCAAGAAGTAGATAACTCTGATATTTCAAAAATAATTAATTCAAAATCTGTAGAAAATAATTCTATAGAAAGTTTGATTAAAAAAACAAATTTAAATACTGAGTCTATATCTAAGAACTCTAAAATTTCTCAACTTGAAAATATCAAGCCTGAAAATATCAAAGTTGAAAATACAGAAGTAGAGAAGTCTGAATTAATAGATCCAAAAATAACGAATGGAAAACTATTAAATTTAAAAGAACACTCTTCTAAAAAAATGGTAGCTCCTGGAAGCTTTCAATCTTCTGAAGATTTTGTGGCACAAGCAAAAGTCGCGGCATCGAAAAATGAAGAAGTTATCGAGAATAATGAAAGAAAGTCATTCTTTCCTAAATCAAATAATAAAGTATTAGCTTTTAATAAAGAACAAAATACTATTAATAATAATATTTTTGCTGGAAAAAACCCTTTTCTAAGTGGGAATGAAACAAAAGTATCAAAGTTAAAACCTGATACAGAAGTCTCGACATTAGATACTGGTAATATAGCGGTACAGGAAGAGTCTTTAGCTCCTTTATTAAGCCAGACTCAACAAAATAGTAGTGGAAATCAAAGCTCTCTTGGAAATAATTCAACAGTTAAAGTTTTAGATTTCTCTAATATAAATACTGCCAATTCTGAACAATTAATTGATAAAATTTCAAACTATATTACTACTTCAAGATTAGAAAAACAGGAACATGTTGAACTTATAGTTAAGCATAATTCCCTCGGTAATTTGAAAGTAACTGCTACTAAAGGGCAATTGCCTGACCAAATTAATTTAGAAATTGTTGCAAGTTCAGATAAAGGTCATCAATTTTTTAAGTCAAATGAAGTAGAAATGATTAAGAGCTTATCGAATTCTGGTGTAAAATTAAATGACGTTAAAATCTCTATGGGAAGTGATTTTAATATGCAGTCTTCTGATAAAGGAGACAGTCAGTTTAATCAAGGACAAGGAAGTCAAAACTCTAAGTATGGTGGACAGCAGGCATCTTCTAATCAAGATCAAAGTAGAAGAGATAGAAGAGAGCAAATGTGGAATACCTATAGAGAAAGGTTAGGGGCATAATGGCCGAAATCGGAAGACCAAAAGCTGCAAACCCATTCAATGGTATTGCTCTTAAAAAATCAAGTAATAATAAGAAGAAACAAAATGTTGGTGATAGTCTAAACGAAATGGTGGGAATTAGACCTGACCAAAAATTTGTTGATAAAAAAGACCACAATAAATTAGGTAAAGATGGTTTTTTAAAATTACTATCTCACCAACTTGCCAATCAAGATCCAATGAAGCCTATGGATCAAAAACAATTTGCAGCAGATCTAGCTCAATTTTCTCAATTAGAGCAGCTTACCAACATGAATACTAAAATGGATGGTATGCAAAAGAATGATACAACTGAAAATAAATTTATGGCCGCTAGCTTTATAGGTAAAGAAGTGATGTCCAAGGGGACTTCAGTTAATTACGATGGAGAGAGTAGAAGTACTATTCTTCCATTCCACTTAAAGAAAGCCGCCAACAATATACTCGTAAGAATTTATGACAGTAAGAATCAGTTAATCTCACAAATTGAAAAAGAATCACTAGGTGAGGGAAGTCAGTCGGTAAAGTGGGACGGTCTACAGTTAGACGGAGCTCCTGCAGTTAAGGGTGACTATAGAATTGATGTTACTGCTTATGACGAAACAATGAATAAATTTAAAGGTGAAACAAAGTCTACAGGACTTGTTACTGGTGTTCATTTTGAAAATGGTGAGGCAGTATTAGAGTTAGATAGAGGGAAGAAAGTTTTCCTTAGAGATGTAGAAAGTTTTTCATTGGCAAAGCAGGCAAATAACGCACCGGTAAAGAATTTACCTAGCTTGAAAAAAAATGCTGCACAGGCCTATAATAATATAGAATCGCAAGTCAACTAAGAGAAGAGTAAATGACAAACGCAAAAGTTAACAACATTCTAATTCCAAACGTATCGAAGATACCTTCGGACAAGAAGGTTAACTTAGATAATAAAATTGGACAGGGTAAAACTGGTGATGAGTTTAAGGCCTTACTTCAAGATCAAGTTGAACAAACGCGTAAAGAGCATGGGATACAACTCTCAACTCATGCTGCAAAAAGATTACAAGAAAGAAACTTATCAATGGATTCAAATGAGTTTTTCAAATTGAAAGGCGCAATGGATAAATTGAAAGATAAAGGTGGCCAAGACTCGTTAGTAATAACAGACAAGGCCGCATACATTGTCGATGTACCAAAAAATAGAATTGTTACAGCGATTGATAAAAATAATATTTTAGAAAACGTATTTACCAAGATTGATTCTACGGTAATCGTTTAAGTATTTTAAGATTGATGGCTGGTCCTTTCCGGAAGCCTTGTGTTTAGTCTGTAGTTACTAAACACCCTTCGCAAAATATTCTTATTTAATACAAGGTCTAGGAGGGACTCATGGGAATTTTACGTTCATTTAACATTGGTGTAACTGGTTTAAACGCTGTTGGGCAGGGTATGGGTGTTATTGGTGATAACATTGCTAACGCTGGTACTAATGGTTTTAAGTCATCAAGAGCGGAGTTTCAAGATGTTCTTGCTACCTCTCTAAAAGGTATCGATGGTGGAGATCAATTTGGATCAGGGACAAAGCTTGCTCACATTAAAACGTTAATGAGCCAAGGTGATGTTGCTAGAACTGATAATATTACTGACCTTGCTGTTAATGGCGATGGTTTCTTTAAAGTTAATGCTCCATTCGGTAAAGGATTTACTAGAGATGGTTCATTTCACTTCAATAAAGAAGGTGAGCTTGTTAACTCTGATGGATACCAAGTTGTTGGTTTTGAGGCAGATGAAACAGGTAAAATTACTAATAAGGAAGCTCCTGTAAAGCTTGGAAGTACAACAATTCCAGCTCAAGCATCAGAGAAGGTTAACTTCAACCTAAACCTAGACTCTAGAGCAGAAATTAAAGAATTCGATATTAATGATCCAGATGCAACTTCTAACTTCTCTAACTCTGTAACAGTCTATGACAATGTTGGTACAGCAAGACTTGTAACTGTTTACTATAATAAGACTGATAATAACCAATGGACATATAGAGCTCTTGCAGATGGTGCAGATGTTGAAGGTGGTGAGCCAGGTTCATTCACTCAAATGGCCGAAGGTAATATTATCTTCAACAACAAGGGTCAACTTCAGGAAGAGCAAGAAACTTCAAACTCTTTTAACTTTAATAAAGGTGCCGCTCCTGATCAGAAAATTACTTTCAACTTTGGTGATTCAATTCTTGAAGGTGGAGAAGGTATTGGAGCTTCAACTCAGTATGGGTCTGGTTCTGCAATAGCTAGACACTCTCAGGATGGATTCTCTGCAGCGACTCTAGCATCTATGTCATTCAATGACGCTGGGATCTTAACAGCTGTTTACGATAATGGTGAGTCTAGAGATATTTCTCAAATTGCAGTAGCAAAATTTGAAAATAATGAAGGATTGTTCAAAGTAGGTAAGAACCTCATGAAAGAATCTAGAAACTCTGGAGAGGCCGCAATGGGGAAACCTGGTGAGTCTGGTAGAGGGGAAGTTCTTTCTAAGTCAATCGAACTTTCTAACGTAGATATTGCAAATGAATTTGTTGGACTGATGACAGCACAAAGAAATTTTCAGGCCAATGCGAAGACGCTAACGACTGCAGATGAGATGTTACAACAAGTTCTTAGTATTAAAAGATAATTAAATAATCTCTCCTAAAGATTAAATATAAGGCACTAGTTTTACACTAGTGCCTTTTTTTTATTTCAATAATTCTTTTGAATACTTTATTGTTCCATCAATTGTATGGTTAATTTTTAAATCTAATAATTTTGCAATCATTGGATAGAGGTCAATATTGTTAATGGTTTTGATTTGAAATGAATCTTTAAAATTAGGTCCTTTAGCATAAAGTATCGAATGCATATCCATTCCTTCATATTGTGACCATCCATGATTTCCTTTTGGAAGACTTCCCTTTGTTAGACCAATCGACCAGTCTCTATTTGCTATACAAACAAAGTCCCCAATTCTATCACTATCTCTAAAGTTTAGCTTTTTAGGAGTGCTGGCTTTGTCATAACATTTAAAATGATCAGCATTTCTGTTAATTCTTTCTAAAAGAGATGTCGTATTTGTTTGAGGGTTATCATTCATGTAGAAATGAACAATAGGCCCACTACCAATAACTTTGTAACTCAGCTCTATTTCTTCTTTTAGTTCATTACTTGCAATAAGCTCAAATTTTTTAGGATCTACTTCTGCCATTCCATGATCTGAGACAATAATGATATTGATTGGAAGGTTTAATTTTGAAAGCTCTGTATTTAGCTTTTCAATTGATTGATCAACTTTAAAAATAGCATTTTTCACTTCATTTGAATTTGGACCATACTTGTGACCTGCGCTATCAACATCGGAAAAGTAAAGAGTTGCGAGGTGAGGTCTTTTGTCTTCCGGTAGCTTGTACCATTTAAGTACAGTATTTATACGGTCCTCATGTGGTGTACTGTGATTATAAGTTAAGTAATAACTTGGTAGAAGACCATCAATTTCAGACTCTGATCCTGGCCAGAAATATGTGGCCGTCAATAAGCTCTGCTCTTCAGCAAGAACCCAAATAGGCTTTGCTAGATAAAACCTAGAGTCTGTAACAGCTTCTCTATTTCTAAGTGAATACTCTTCCCTCATTGTTGGGGCATAGAAGCTATTTCCAACTATTCCATGGTTAACCGGATAGCTACCTGTTGCTAGTGAAAGGTGATTGGGAAAGGTCTTAGTAGGGTATGAAGGTCTAAGACTCTTTACTGATGCTCCAGACTCTTTAAATTGCTTTAGAAACTTTGGGCCATACTTATCAGTATAGTCCCATCTGTACCCATCAATTGAGATAAGTAGAACATAAGGCTTTTTCTGTGTTTCAAGACTATTACTTCGGTTATTTGAAGTATGATAATTCTTACTGGTTGAACATGATGCTAATGTTAGAAGGATAGCTAGAAAATTTATAAATTTCATTATAGGTCCTAGTTGAATGAATGGTTAAATTATTATGAAGAGAAAAACTTGAAATTGAAAGTAATCTAGAGACAAAAAAGGGATAGTAGAACTATCCCTTGTCATTATTTATTATCCGTCTGCGCCTATGGCCTCTACGGGGCAAGCTTCTAATGCTGAATTACACATTTCGAGTTCTTCATCATTAGAAGGTTGTTTTTTCACAAATGCATGACCATCGTCATCATTCATTTCGAAGAAATCTTCAGCTTCCATAATGCATGCATCACAAGCAATACACTGATCATCAACATAGAACTTTCCGTCAACGTTTAGATCCCACTTTGCTGATTTTTCTGCCATTTCTTCTCCTAAAGTCTATAATACGCCAAAGTCTTTTACTGTAACACTGGCCTCAAGATCTTTTAATATGTCCTGCTTAAGCTTTCTAGAAAGAATATTTTTAAGCGAAGTATTCGCTTCTTCAATTTCTTCTGTATTTGCCTTGTCTTTCTTATCAAATTTTGACGATTTTACAACGACAATATTGCTCGCTCTATCGAAAGTATAGGTTTTGTCTTGATCAATTCCTGACTTAAAGATTTCATTTAAGTTAGCTGCTTCAAGCTGAATTTGACCAGTTGAACCGTCTAGCTTGTTGATTTCTTTCGATGATTCAATTTTTATTCCATATTTTTTCTTTAGTTTGTTCAGTTTACTAGTTGAGCTTGCAACCTTTAAAACTTCTTCAGTAGCTTCTTTAGCAAGAGCTTCTAGTTCTGTATTTTTAGTATTTCTTATTAGTTCACTTGCAAGAGCATCTTGATGATCTGCCAATGTAGCTAGCTTTTCTTCTTTTTTATCTTCAACAAAGATTATGTGATATCCAAAAGAACTTTTGATTGGTGAAGATATTGTACCTGGCTTCATTGAGAAAGCGGCCTTATCAAATTCTGGAACCATCGCTCCTCTTGGGAACCATTTAAGATCTCCACCTGTTGATTTACCTGCTTCTTCTTCAGTATGCTTCTTAGCTTCAGAAATGAAGTTTCTTGTTGTTAACTTTTTACGAAGAGTAGTTATTGCTTTTAGCTTTTGCTTGTCGTTTTTACCATCTGTCTTAAAAAGAATGTGTCTTGCTTTTACTTGCTCTTTTTGATCTAAAGAAGATTTTCTATCATTAAATAAAGAACTTACTCTGTTAGAGTTAGTCTCTTCTGCAAGATATTTTGTAATTTCTTCTTTAGAAACCGAAATCTTCTTTCTTAGAGCTTCTTTATCTATTTCAATAATATTAGCTTGGATTTTTTGGTCCTTAAATTTATTGATGTCTTTAAAGTAAGATTCTGAAATTGGCATTGAAGTAAAGACTGCATCAGTAGTAGTTCCTCTTACTTGATCAGAAATAGTCTCTTCAAACTGAGTAGGGTTCATGCTGTTTGCTGCAAGAAGGTTTTTGTATCTGCTAATGCTAAATTGTCCGTTTACCTGAAAGTAAGGAAGTTTTTTAATTTCTGCCTTAACCTCTTCAGAACTTGGGATAACTCCAATTTTATCTCCTAGTATTAAAGTAAGCTTTAATTGAACTAGGTTTCTAAGAGCTGTTTCCTTTATACGGAACTGTTGTATTTGTTGAGTTGTTAAATCTTTACCACCAAAAAGGCCACGATAGAACTCAAGCTGTCTATTGTACTCTCTTTGATAATCTTCGATACTAACTAATTCGCTACCAACCTTGGCAACAGAGTTAGGAGAAGTTGTCATACTTTGATATCCCGTGAACATGAAAGACACAACAATTAAACCAATGAAGATAGTCACAAAAATACTTGAAGATTTTTTTGGAGTAGTTTCATTTTCAGACATAGCGTAAAATCCTTTTAATATGTTTATTTTTTAAAAGCATATTATTCCACGGACTTATTAAATCCGTAAAGATTATTGGCAGTTGAAGCTTAATTAGTTACTCTTTATATGACTTCTCGTTGTAAATAATTAAACTCAAGGATGGGCCAAGTGAGAATTGGTGAAGGAGAAGGGCAGAAAACTAAAATAATTCTCAATGTCTTAGTTTGTGCAGTAGCGTTATATGGAATTTCTACTAGAGATTTTACGCAGCACAAAACAAGCGCTTTTGAGAATGTAATGATAGATTTCTTTGCTCCTATTCAAAAAAGTGTAACTTTCGTACAAACTAGTTTTAATTCAGTGTTTGAGAACTATATTGCTAACGTTAATGCTTCTAAAGAAAATGAAAAATTAAATATGAAGCTTTCAGAGATGAATAGCAGACTCTTTTCTTATAAAGAAATGGAGTTGGAGAATGTTCGTCTAAAAAAGCTTCTCGATTTTGGTATTGAACTACCTTATAAGAAGATTTTAGCTCAAGTTGTTGCGCGTGATGCGTCGAGTGATTTTCGAGTTCTTAGAATTAATAAAGGTCTAATTGATGGTTTGAAGCTTCAGTCTACTGTGGTTACTGGTGAGGGCCTAGTTGGTTTTGTTTACAGGCTAACTGATCACTTTGCAGATGTACTTACTATTCTTGATCCTAATAACAGAGTTGATTCATTAGTTAAGAGGGTTAGAGCACACGGTATTGTTGAGGGTGATTCTGACCGCCAGTGCTTAATGAAATATGTTAAAAGAACTGAACCTATCATTCTTAATGATGAGATTTTGACTTCAGGTTTAGGAAATCTTTATCCAAAAGGAATTCTAATAGGAAAAGTTTCTCGAATTGAAAGAGAGTCCTATGGGATGACTCAAGATGTAACAATCTCTCCAAGTGTAAATTTTGGAAAGTTAGAAGAGGTGATTGTTCTAGTCTCTGATAGTGATGAGAAGAAAGATCTAGAGTGGAATGCTTTAGATAGTAACTCAGAGGAGAAGGATAAGTGAAAACTCAAATAAAGGATATCATTGTACCTCTGATCATTACTCTTTTGATCTTGATCGTATTGGAGATTATTTCTACTGCTTTACTTCCAGCATTTGGAGTTCAAAAGTATATAATTCCATTTAATATCTTAATCGTACTATATTTAGGATTTAAGTTAGAGACACCGTATCTTTCAGTAATAATTTTAATTGTTCAGTATTTCCATTCATTCTTTTCAATTGAAGGATGGGAGTTAGGAACTATTGCAGGTGTCTTTATTTGTATTGTTATTTCTTACTTAAGAGATGTTCTACACTTTTCTTCGGCCATCATTACTATTACCGTGACTCAAATATTCCAGCTCGTTTGGTTTTTCACTGTTTCATTTCTGTTTTATTTAAAGACTAATAGTTTTTCATTGATAGTTGAGAAGATGTGGAGATTTATCCCTGAGAGTATCGTTATATCACTTCTTGCACCATTTTTCTTTGCCATTCTAGACCGTATTTGGAGCTCTGGTGGTGAAGGAATGCTTGGGGACGATGCTTAATGTTTGGTGAAGATGATATCGTACGTTCACATAAGGGTAGGGCAGTATTAATTTTTAATATTGTAATAGCATGTTTTGTTATTATTTTAATAAGACTTTGGTACTTACAAATATATAAAGGTGATGAGTTCTATAAGTACTCAGTGCAAAACCGTCTTCGTAAAGAAACAGTGAAAGCTCCTAGAGGAATGATATTCTCTCGAAATAATGAACTACTAGTTCATAATGTACCTCGTTTTGATGCAATCATTGTTCCGCAGTATTTAACTAATAAGAAAGAAACTCTCTCAAAACTAGCTAAGATTTTAGAAATGAGTGAGAAGTCAATTTATGGAATCTTAAAGAAAAACTCATACCAAGCTAGATATAGACCAATCATTATAAAGAAAAATATATCAAGAAAAGAAGTTGCTGTTATTGAAACGGAAAACTCCAAAATGCCTGGAGTGAGTGTTCAGACATTTATTTCTAGAGAGTATGCAGATAAAGAAATTGGAAGTCATGCCCTAGGATATATTTCAGAGATCTCTCAACAACAACTGCCGACCTATCGTGAGCGAGATAATTTCCATTATAAACTTGGAGACTTCATCGGACAGGCAGGAATAGAGAAAAACTTCGACCTAGACCTTAGGGGTGAAGATGGTTATCAATTTATGGAAGTTGATGCTAGAGGAAGAATGAAAAGGCTTATAGGTGGAAAGAACCTTTTCGCCGGAATAGAGAATAAGCCGGCCACTCCGGGAAATAATATTCGACTGACAATTGATAGAGACATGCAAAAAATGGCCTATGATACTCTTGAAGGCAAAGTTGGTGCCGCTGTTGCTGTTGATGTGAATTCAGGCGAGATTCTAGCGATGGTTTCTAGACCAAGTTTTGATCCAACAGAATTCTCTAGAGGTTTAACTGCAAAGTACTGGAAGAAGCTTAGCCAAGATGAATTTAAGCCAATGACAGATAGAACAATTCAGGAACATTATTCTCCAGGTTCAACTTTTAAAACTTTTACAGCAATTGCAGCTTTAGAAGAAAAAATAATTACAGCGAATCAAGAAATCAATTGTCCTCCTACTTTTAGGTTAGGGAGACGAGTTTTTCATGACTGGAAAAGAGGTGGTCATGGACTTACCGATGTATATAAATCTTTAAGAAGATCAGTGGATGTATATTTTTATAAAATAGGTGTGAAACTAGATATAGATATTCTTTCTGATTATGCTAAGCAATTTGGTTTTAGCTCTAAGACAGGAGTTCCACTTCCTCGTGAGATACCTGGTTTACTCCCTTATAAAGAGTGGAAATTGAAAAAGACAGGTGAGCCTTGGCAAAAAGGTGAAACTCTTTCATGTGTTATTGGACAGTCTTATGTTCTAGCAACACCGATTCAGTTGGCCATGGCATATGCAACTATTGCTAATGGTGGAAAGCTTCTACAGCCTTATTTACTAAAAGAAATTTTTTCTAGTGATGGAACAATAAGAAAGAAGTTCTCTCCAAAAGTTGTAAATACAGTCACAGTTAGCCAAGAATCTCTAGAACATGTGAAAAAAGGACTTTATCAAGTTGCGAATCATAGAAAAGGAACAGCGTGGTGGTATAGAGGACGTGGTATCCGTATGGCCGGAAAGTCTGGTACTTCACAAGTTAGATCAATGACAAAGAAGGAATTATTTTCAAGATGTGTGGATATGCCTTATAAAGACAGACACCATGGAATCTTTGTAGCATTTGCTCCGTTTGATAATCCAAAGGTTGCCGTAGCTGCAGTTGTTGAGCATGGTTGTTCTGGTTCAGGAGCTGCTGCACCAGTTGTTCGAAATGTAATTGAAACATATATGAAAAAATATGAGCCTGAAACTTATGCCAAATACGCAAAAGAAGATAAGGAAAATGCTCGTCGAATCTATCTAAAAGAAAAGAAGATCAGAGATGAAGCAGCTAGAAAATTAAAAGAGTCGACAGAGGATGACGAATGAATACGTCTGCAATTTTAGAAGCACTTAAAAAATATGATTTTAGTTTTTTTGGTATATGTGCTGCAATATTTCTTATGGGTGTAGTTAATCTTTACTCGGCAACACATGCTTCTGTAAGTTCTCACATGGCCAATCTCTATAAAGTTCAAATTGGCTGGTACCTAGTGTCACTCCTGATTGGAATTGTAATTAGTTTTATCCAACCAAAGAACTTCTTTAGGTTCTCCTGGTTAATATATGCGGTGAATATCTTTCTACTTGTCTTAGTTTTAATTCTTGGTCACAAGGGGATGGGTGCACAGAGATGGCTTGTTATTGGACCCATTAGGCTACAGCCTTCAGAGTTTATGAAAATGTCCTCTATCTTGGTTCTGGCCAGGTGGTATGCTAAGAGTGACCCAGATAAGGAACTAGGACTAAAGCAGTTAATTCTTCCTTTCTTAATCGCTTTTGTTCCTACACTCTTAATTGTTGTCGAGCCTGACCTTGGTACTGGTCTACTTATACTTTTAATCTTCTTTGTAATTTCATTTTATAGAAAGTTGAAATGGAAGACTATTGCTATCCTCGCAATCATCGGCGTGATTAGTGGTGGGGTTATGTATCAGTTTGGCCTTAAGAGTTACCAAAAAAGAAGAATTGTTACCTTCTTAAATCCTGCAGCTGATGCAAAAGGTTCTGGTTACAATGCCATTCAGTCTAAAATTGCTATTGGCTCTGGTAAGGCAATAGGTAAGGGCTTTAGAAAGTCATCCCAGGCTTCACTTAATTATCTTCCAGAGAACCATACAGACTTTGTCTTCTCTATCTTTAATGAAGAGCATGGCTTTGTAGGATCACTCTTTTTGATTACTCTATTTATTGTTCTATTTTACAGGTTTATCTGGCTCGCGCAGTCAGTTCCCAGGATCTATGAGTCCATTGTTATCATAGGGATTATGTCTATTTTCTTCTGGCACACCTTTATTAATATGGGGATGGTGACAGGACTAATGCCAATTGTTGGGCTTCCTCTTCCATTAATGAGTTACGGAGGATCGAGCTTGATGACCTTCGGAATATGCTGTGGAATTGCAACATCGATAAGTAATTCAAGAAATCTCTTCTAAATTTAGCTATTTAGTGGAGATTTCTCTCCTTGAAATGACCACATATCACTAAATGGCACGCTCCTTGCTTTTATATAGGTATAAAAATTTTAACTACGTAATATCAAAAGGTTATGCCAATGAAACTGACTAGAGTCTTATCAGCTGTATTATTCTTATTCATATCTACTTCTGGAGTTACTCATGCGGCCTCCTCTTTTATGCAAGTGAGAAATAGTCTTTGGGTTTTTGGTGTTAACAATTCTCCAACGACAGAGGTTGAAATGGTCCAACAGGGGATAATTCAATTATCGGAGCAATTCGATACGCCTGATCAAGGGGATGTTGCTTTGCAGCAGTCTTCAGAAGTCCCTGAGGAGCTTGATTTGGCCATTGCAAAGTTTGAGTCTTAGGCTTGACTCATTAAGGTGAGCGTAGTTATATAGTCTTATAAACATACTATAGTTGGTATGTGATAGGTAAGGCTTATGAAAAGAGTTTCAAATATTGGTAGTTTACTGAAAAGACTCTACAGAATGTATAATTCTCAAATGTTGTCAGTTTTAGAGTCGAGAGGCTTTACTGACTTACGTCCAAGTTTCCTAGAAGTACTTCTTTATATTTGCGAGAATGAAGGACCATCGATTAAAGATATTGGTTCTGGTTGTGGTTTAAAGAAGCAGACTATGACAAGTCACTTAAATGAACTTGAGAAGCGTGGTTATATTTTTAGACAAGTTAATACATCAGATAAAAGAGAGCAGAAAATATTCTTAACTGAGTATGGAGAGAAGTTTAAACTAAACCTCTTTGAGTGCCTCTCTAATATTGAGCAGAGTTATTCATTTCTAGTTGGAGAAGTAGAGATGGATAGAATTGAGCACGTATTAGAGAACTTTCATCAGAGACTTACTACAAATCAAATTCAAAGAAAGGCCTCTGAGGCATTTCAAAATCTAACGCTAGATTTCTAGAGTATTAAATTACCGCTATATCTTGTTCTGAAAGTGAGGGCCAAAATCTGTGCCCTCCTGAAACATTATTTAAATTAAAAAAACCTTTCTTGATTAGTAATTCACACGCTTGAATTGATCTTAATCCCTGTTCTGAGAAAACTAAAATAGGTGTTGTTTTACTATTGATCTCTGGATATCTCGTAGCGAGTTCTTCAAGAGGTATCTTTACGCTTCCTTCAAGTTTCTTCTTAGATTGATAGTCGGCCTTACTGACATCTAAAATGAGAAAGTCTAGATTTGGATTTTGAAATATCTCAAATGCTCTTTGAGGAGAGAGGTCATTGTATGGCTTACCCATGAGAATATTTGAATCATCAATAAACTCACCATTTTTAATTCTAATTAAATGATTTCTTTGCAGAGAAAGTGAGAACTCTAGTTTCTCATCTATTCTAGATATATTTTTTTCTATATTGCTCAGTCTATTGTTCATAAACTCTAGCATCTGAAACATTTTTAAATCCATTATACTTCCTCTTTTATTCAATACTCACTTGGTATTATATAAAAAAGAGGGGGGACTATGGAATAAGGCAAGATATCCCAGAGGTATTTACTCTATTAAAAGACTGGGTAGAAGTTACCAAAGTTAATATTTCCAGTAATAACAGTAGTTAAGAAGCAAGAAGTGAAGAATATAGACCCTTCATAAACACCATAGCCAATCTCTGCTGAAGAGTCTGAGCCAGTGACTTTATTTTTATTATCTAAATTAAAGTCATCTTGAAGCTTAAATATGAATATGAGTCCACTTCTAAATATTGGAATTATAATTAGAGCAAGAATTAATTTTAAAATTACATGAATTGAATACCATTTAATATTTAGAAGTTCATGGTCAAATGAAGAATTGATAACAAGCGCCCATCCCCAGATAAACCCGAGATAGGAAATTGCCACAGCTAAGTTTTTTTGAACCAGTAGTCTGTTAAATGAGAGTTTAGATATTAGTGAAAAACTCTTAGTTGAAAATCCAAGCAGTACCATCGCGAGTAACCAGAGAAATAAAAGAATAATTACAGATGACTGTGATACTGAAGAGACACCTTTTAGAATGTAGGCTACAGCAATTGAATTTGAAAAAGATATAAGAGCGTAGGATATGTTCTTTCTTTTAATAATTTCATCATGATACTCAAAATTATAAAGAACAATACTTTCAATAATGTATATAGAAACAAGGTAAATGAAACTGATAAGAGTTGCATGAATAAAGAAATCTATAAGCACTAGGTAGAACTTGTCGGACATAGTGAAGTAGAACTCTGAAAAAATGATTCCAATACCTATGAGTCTAGAGAATAAGTGGATCGTATCTGCAGAATTTTTTGAAGGAAAAAAACGTTTAAAGATTTGAGTTCTTGAAGATGGGTACAGAAAACTATGTGCATACTTATAAAGAAATAAGATTCCACAAAGGAAAAGTGTAAAAACGATTCTAAGTATTAGCTTATCAAATAATTCATTCATATCTTTTTATCTCAATATTAGTTATTCCAGTTTGGTATGTGGAATAAACGATCTATACGTTCTCTAAAGTCTGTTTTTCTTACTTCTTCATCTTTTTCTTTTTCTAGCTTCATCTTTTCTTCTGATAGCGTGCCATTAGTACCAAACTCATTTCTTTCACCGTAGTAAGGCTTATCATGCTCTAGGTAGGCATTGGCTGTGTTAAAGAATTGCTCAGTGGCCTTAAAACTTCCCCAACTAAAAATAGCTGGAAAGTGTCTATAGGCCCTGTGGAAGATCCATTCCTTATCCCCAGAGTTTTGCATTTCCCAGTGTCCATATGCTGGGTCTCCAACGTATAGAATACCTGGAGGCATTGCTATCATACTCTGTGTATTCTTCTTTTCACCTCTTCTAAAGATGGACATACCGAGGTTGCCTTTATTTTTTTCCCAAAATGAGTAAGATGTTCGTACAATAATTGTCTCAGGATGCTTAAAACCATGAACAATTTTATATTTTTGAAAATACGTCTTAATTAAAAAACCAGTTTGAAAGCTATCTAGGAGTACTATAGAGATTGGTGCCCCAAAGAAGAAGCTTGGAAATACTTTTTCATTAGGAATATATGGAGCTCTCTTTTCTGATGGAGAAAAGCTTTTCGAAAGACCAAGGTAGATCAAGATTAATAATATATAGACGGAAATTTTATTCATTTAGTTTTGCACCTTGGCGCTTGAGAGTTTTCAATATTATCTCCCAAGCGAGGGTAACATTCAAGTTAAGACCGAATAAGTCTTTCGATCTCTTTCTTCTGAGATTCTGTAACTTTATCAAGGTTACAATGTAGTCTATTTATTGAGTGAGAGGCAGAGAACTTAGTAAAAAGGTCAGTTGCTTCATCAATATCTAGATATTCTTTCTTCTTATTTCCATGTGTTTTTCTAACAACTTTCATAGAATACTTGTTTGAAGAATTACCTTCATTGTAATACTTAGATAGTCTTCCTTTAGATGAACATCTGATGAAGTCAATATCTTGTTCCTCAAGGTACTTTTGAACCTTTTCAAGGTGAAGAGCTTGTTCAGAGTTGAAAGATTCAAATATTTTTTGAGGAATTTTATTTTTTACAATAGATTGAGCATATTCATTGTCACTATTTCTCATGATTTTCATTAAGTAGTGATCATCGTGTTCAATATATTTTTCAATATCCGCCGGGATAGAGTACTCGCCTGGAGCTGTCTTAAAATAACGGAAAAGTAGTTGCTCTAAACAGACGGCTCTATAGTGGAAGTAAACCATTACGAACATATGGTATCTACTAAGTAGGAAGTCATCAAATGTAACAACCGCTCTTTCTGATATTCCTAGGTATGCCTTATTATCAATTATAGCTGGTTCTAGATTATCTAGGAGCCAGTCAAGGTCGTAAGATCCATAACTAACGCCACAGAAGTAGCTGTCTCTAAGTAAGTAATCCATTCTGTCACAATCGAGCTCACTTGAAACAAGTTGGTGTAGGATTCCAAAGTAGTCTACACCATCAATAGTAAAGTACGTAGCGTCGTCAGTATCACCTCTGATAAGATCAGCAATAAACTTTCTCTCTACTCCAAAGCTATTTTCTACATCAGTAAATGATTCAGCAAATGAACTGTCAGCAATCGCTTTAATTGTGTAGTCTTCATGTGTTGCTTGGCGATCAGAATTTTGATCCTTTTCACTAAGAAATCTATTAGGAATCTTAAGCTCTTTTAATGAAGGCATTACTGATTCTGTTGAATGTGAAAGAGGGGCATGGCCAATATCATGGAGTAGGCAAGCAAGTTTGAAAGTCTCTTTTAGCCTAGCAAAGTCTTTATGATTTGCTTTATCTTTAAAGAGTTTATCAAATGCTTTATCACCAATATTCATTACACCAATAGAGTGAATAAATCTTGTGTGGGTTGCTCCAGGAAAAACATACTCGGAGAAACCAAGTTGTTTGATATTTCTAAGTCTTTGAAAGAAGTCATGCTGAATAATTGCAATTTCTTCGTCTAGGATATGAATTGATCCATGAACTGGGTCTCTAACTTCCATTTTCTACCTTATGCCTTTTTTGTAGCTTTGATTGATTACTTCTTAACCATTCCATTATGTCTGATGATTCAAACATTGGTTTATTATCAATATATAAGCATGGGACAGTTCTTCGGCCAGTATCGCTAGTTAACCTGTTTAAATGCTCAGTTGATTCCTGAATATTACAATATTCTACATGAACTCCAAGTTCATCTATTGTTCCAAGTACATACTGGCAAAAAGGGCATCCATCATAGTAAAAAAGTTCGAGTTTCATTATTAAATTACCTTATTTTATCTTAAAAAAAGAAGGCCCCTAATAAGGGGCCGAGCTTATTATACTTTTTTTTCTTTTGAGTCTTTATCAAGGCCTTTTGCGTAGAGTTCATCTTCATCAAAAGGATTTATTTCATCTTCGTCTTCAGGCTTGTCAAACTCATCATTATAACCCCAACCGTAGCCAAAGTTTCCTGTTTCATCTTCTTTCTCGTCATCAGGATTGTAGTCATCTAGAGAGTCTGTGTTGTTTAATGGTTTTTCTTCAATTTCAGCTGCTATTTCTGGAGCTAGGTCTTCTTTTACTCCTGGAATTTGAACTGTTTCAATTTCCTTATCTTCTTTAACAAAGATAGCTTCAGATTCTTTAAGGTCATCATTTAGTTGTAATTGATGCTCTCTTTTATATTTTTCAATGGCCTCTTCTTTAGTAAGTCTTTTTGGCCCTGAATCCTTAACTTCTTTTTCTTTTTTTACTGTTGGTGTATCAGCTTTCTTTTTCGCTACTTTTTTAGCAACTTTCTTTTTTGCTACTTTTTTTGCAACTTTCTTTTTTGCTACTTTTTTAGCAACTTTCTTTTTTGCTACTTTTTTAGCAACTTTCTTTTTTGCTACTTTTTTAGCAACTTTCTTTTTTGCTACTTTTTTAGCAACTTTCTTTTTTGCTGCTTTTTTAGCAACTTTCTTTTTTGCTGCTTTTTTAGCAACTTTCTTTTTTGCTACTTTTTTAGCAACTTTCTTTTTTGCTACTTTTTTAGCAACTTTCTTTTTAGTGGCCTTTTTAGCAACTTTCTTTGCGACTTTTTTCGCGACTTTCTTCTTAGCCATTAGGAGAGTCCTTTTTTATGTATTTAATTATTATTTATATATTTTTTCTGAGTATATAAAGAAAAAGAGACTTTTTTCAAGAAAATTAGTGTGTTAATTCACCAAATTCACTTAATTGTCCGTTTTCAAGCTCATTAACTATCTTCTTACTCAGCAAGTCACTTGGTATTTTAAAACTAACACTTCCTGTACTACTACCAGCTGCTTCGGAATAAATCGGTTTTTCTTGATAAGTTCCTTGTCCACTTTCTGCAAAAGCTCTCATTGCCACTAATTTAGTTGAGTAATAGTTCCTCTTGGCGCTTAAAATAGTACTATAAACATTAAAAGGGTGGAGTAGCTCTCCTTCGTCATTTGATCCTTGGCGCTTACCTGGAACAAACGCTGTTAACAGGTCCTTATTTAATAATGGAGCTTGATAACTACTACCCGCATTCGGTTTTACATAGCTTGTTTGATAATAGTACTTATAAACTTCTCCACCATTATCACTTTCAGTCTTTATATAATCTCTAACCATTTCTGCAAGAGGCTTTATATCGCATTGAGTACTTCCTCCATTGAAGAATTGATTAAATCTTGCGGCCATGCTCAATGAGTCACAATTGCTATAGTTATCAATTCCTGCCACTAGAGGGTAGATCGTTTCAGCTGCATTCTTATAAGTATCAGTACCTCTAGAAGGAGTAGCTGCAATTGACTCGGCGACTTCTTTTAGTGAGTCTAGATACTTTTCAATTGCTGATTCATTACTCTGCATAAAGTTTTGGATAATGGAAATTATAGCGTCTGGTGTAGTGTATAAAGTATCACTTCCCCATAGCGGCCCAAACAGTTGATAAAGAGTATTTCCTGTTATTGGATTTTGTCCCTTGGCCTTAACTACTGGATAAGCTGAAAGTTTCTCAGGATTTGAATCACCTTGTTCAAAGGTTGGAATCATATAATTAAGAGCTTCATATCTTGTTGGCTGCCTAACACTTTCAAGAGCACTCTCAATTTCTCCTGCTGTCACAATCGTTGGGTCTGTAACTTGTAGATGGCTAGCAAATTTAGAATATTGTTTTGAATCGTATAGACCTAGTTCTTCTAATGGCTCAGCAATCGCAGAAGTTGTTTCTCTAATTGTTAGAATTGCACCTTCAGTACTTGTAGTATGTTGAGATAAATCTCCATAATTAGCATAGTCATAGAGAATGTTTGGAATTCCAAATTTTACATCTATTCCTGCAGATGGGGATCCTCCAATTACGGAAGTCGCACTCTGGACCCAGAAGTTTTGATTATTAGGAATTGGTCTTCCGGCCTTGAATGAACCAGGAGGAACTAGTAAGGCAGATACATACGGCAGAGTTCTATTTTGTGCGTTTTCAACTCTTGGAATTAGAGTCGAAGCATTCTCATCACCAAAACCAAAAAGCATTGGACCAATTCTTCCACCAAAAGGTTTTGCAGAAGCATATGCTTGAAGTGTTACACCATTTTGATCACTAAAAGGGTAGAAGAGACCAATGAAGTTCGCTTCACCTTTTACAGCGTAGTAAGTTAAAACTTTAGGATTCTTAACATATCCAAATAGGTATCCAGGAACAGGTAGACCTGTTTTCGTTGATCCACATGCAGATTCAACAGGTGTTGTTCCTACAATTGATTGAATGGCCTCTCCACTATTATTTGTAACCATTGTTGTATAGAAAGTAACAAGGTTAAGTGGGTACGCGATAAGGTCTAAATAACTTTTTTGAGAAGGGTTGAAAGAAGTAGAGCCTAAGTTTATATTTGGACTCGGTGGCATGAGAAGCCTACTAAGTGTTCCATTTTTTGCATCAAATATTTTAGGCCTTAATTCTGTCAGTTTAAAAGATCCACTAAACTCATCTTTTATTTCTCCTGATTTATACGCACCACCTGAAAGGTTTCTAAATGCAGACTTAAAAGCTTTTATAGGTCTTTCATTATATGGGTTACCGTACGATCCCCCTCCGCTTTCACCAGCAAGACTTTCTACACTAGTACATCCTGCGCTTCCAAAGCAGATAGGATCATCAACTGGAGGTCTATTTACTAGGGCCTCAAGATTTCTCATTCTTAGGGCAAGCTCCATGGCCTGTATCCAAGCACCTGGTCTGTGTGTAGCAGCTGCAGGTGTATCGCTAAAGAAGTCTTTCTTTATTCCATATGCCCAAATCATTGCACTTGCAAAATTCTTTACTGACTTTGCTGAGCAGTTATCTGCTTTTATTTTAGCAATAGTATTTTCAAAACTCTCGTGTTGCTCATCAATACCTACTAGCCCTGGAGCTTCAAATCTAGGTAGACCAGGAGTTGAGACAAGTTTACAAATATCTTTTGATCCACCAAACGCCATACATGTAGAAGGAAGGTTATAAGGGTCTACTTCACTAGAGCCCGGGAAAGGTTGAAGTCTGAAACTTGCTTTACTTTTAGCGAGAACATTTGCCGGCTGTAGTTGACTACTAAGTCCTAGATGACCAAGAACATAGTACTTGAACATCCACTCTTTATAAGTGTTTCTCATCTCCCAGTTCATGTAGGAGATATTTGAAAGTTGCCTTGCTTGAACAGCTGCTCCCGACCAGGCGGCAGCATCAACAGCGTTTTGAAGGTTTACTTTTGCTTTTACAAATAGTCCTACATTTATAATGAAGGCCATCATCGTAATGATGATTACCATTATTATACCTAGGAATATACTGAGTTGGCCTTTCTCGCCTCTGTAGATTTTTTTCATTGGTCTTTATATTAGCACTATAAGATAGCGATAAAAAAGCTCTGTTATACAATTTGTGGGTATTTATTGCCGGGCTCAGCTTGTTACCAGTGGCATTTATGGAATGCTTCTTTGGCACCGGCCTATTGTGAAATCAATAGATTGGGCATTGCGAAACTTGGAATGGTTCTTGATATATAGAGGGTAGGCTTTGCTGAGTAGTCGGAAGCAAAGCGTGGAACGTTGGATGACGGCTTATCCTACCAACTAGTTTTACTTTCTTAGCACTTCGGTGCGTCTAAAACACGTCTTTCTCCGGTGGTCGTGGGGCCATCGGGGGTCTTTATTTGCGGTGCGTTTGGCACTTTTTACGCTCTGATATAAAGACAGTTTTATTGGTAGAATAACTGGTAGTAACTCTTTTGGAGAGAATGTGAATGAGTAGACCCGACTGGCAGCCACTAGAATATAGAACGTTTAAACATAAGAATCCTAAGATGGAATTCTTTTGTCCTCTGTGTGGAACCAAGAGAGCTTTTCACTCGACTCCTAGACTTTCACTAAAGAACTACGCCCAGCTCACATTGTGCTCTGTCATTGCTGGTGCAATCTTTTATCCTTTGATGGGAAATCGCTCTTACTTTATTTTCTTTATATTTTGGGCCTTATTTGAAGCTGCCGTTAGGATGAACTTTAGAAAAGAAATCCCCTGTCCACACTGTGGTTTCGATGCTTCTTGGTATAAGAAGGACGTAAAGATTGCTCGAAAGATTGTTCAAGAGTTTTGGGCCGATAAACGTCCAAATCCTGATATGAAAGAAAAGCTCGAAGAGTTTGATGAAGACGGTATATCTGTCAGAAATTAATAACGCATATGCTAGTTTTAGACTAGATCCTCAAAAGAGAATTCTTATTTCAATAACTTAGAAACTCCCTTCTATGACTCGTCTTTGCTCATAATAAAAGCAGAGAAAAAATCTTTTAAAAGAGATATTTTCGTAATATTGTTTGAACGATACAAACACACTTAGCATTGATGAGAAATATCGTAGTACTCATCATGAAGGGAGAAATTATGAGTGTAAATAAAGTTATTATCTTAGGACGTTTAGGGACTGATCCTGAATTAAAGTACACACCATCTGGTGCAGCTGTATGTAACTTCTCTGTAGCAACTTCTGAAGGTTGGACTGACAAAAGTGGTCAGAAGCAAGAGAAGACTGAATGGCACAGAATGGTTGTTTGGGGAAAAACTGCAGAGCTTTGTAATCAGTACCTTTCTAAGGGAAGACAAGCTTACTTTGAAGGTTCACTTCAAACAAGAATGTGGGAAAAAGACGGACACAAGAATTACACAACTGAAATCAACGTAAGAACTGTTCAATTTATTGGTGGTGCTCAAACTGGTGCATCTCAATCAAGAGACAATAGTAACTCTCAACAATCTGCTCCTTCTCAGGACAACAGTGCGATGAACCAGAACTATGACATCTCAACAGATTCTAACTTCACAAGTGATGATATACCGTTTTAGGCCGTAAATAGAAAATAAGTAAATGATAAATATTGAACCCGCTTCGTGCGGGTTTTTTTATTTAATGAGTAATGAAATCAGTATATTAGAGCAGAGTCTTGTCTAGCGAATTCCTTAAAGAATATAGTTTTAGAGCCGAAAAGTTATATAATAAAGTAGGGGTTATATGTCTAAAATACTAAGGCTAAAAAATACAAGTTTCTTTTCTGTAGGGTTTGATCTTATCACGCTAGATAAACCAATGACCTACGACTTGTATGTTAACTCGTCTTCTCACTCGGCCAATGAAAAATTTGTTCGTATTTTTCCTGTAAATGGCATTTTAACTTCTGAAGACATTTCAACTTTTAGACGAAAGTATCATCAACTTTATATCTCTGAAGGACAAAGAGATATGTACTTAAGAAGCTTATCTGGTTGCATCGGTATTGAGGATGTTCAAAAAACAGAGATTATAAAAGACTCAGCCATCCATTACCTCGATACAATTTTTGACCCTACAAAAGAATTCTCTAATGAGGTTCTAACTGAGACGATTAATGGTTGTAGAGATTCTGTAGAATCAATGGTTGATGTCATTAAGGATTACGATGTAAAGCAAGTACAGAGTCTTATTGGAGACCTAAGCTTTCATGATTTTTATACCTATGATCATTCAATAAATGTTTCGATGTACTGTATCTCATTATTTAAAATTGTAAGACCAAAGGCCGCAAGAGAAGAGATTGTTCTTGCTGGACTTGGTGGCCTTTTACATGATCTTGGAAAAATTAAAATACCGACACATATTATAAACAACTCTGGAAAACTAGATGATGAGCAGTTCTCAATGATCAAGAAACATCCAAAGTTTGGGTTTGATCTACTTTCTTCAAGTGAGATTGATTGTCCAGGAGTTGATTTTTCAATTGTTAAAAGAATTGTTCATGAGCATCATGAAAACTTTGATGGCACAGGTTATCCATCAGGTTTAAAAGGTGATGAGATTCATCTCTTGGCCCGTATTACTGCTATAGCAGATTTCTTTGATGCTGTTACAACGAAGCGATCATATCATGAGGCCCTAATTCCTGAGGAAGCTCTAGGGATTATGTCTCGTAGTGTAGGGAAGAAGATTGATCCAAAACTCTTTGAAATATTTTCTAATAATATTTCTCAAGTCGTTAGTAGAGTTTATAACAAAGAACTACCTTCTGACTTTGATCCTTGTCAGCCACATGACGTTCTTCCTTTTAAGAAGATTGAGCCGAAGAAACAGCAAAGTAACTTCTTTAAAAAAGAAGAGCAGAATTTTGGTAAAGTTGCTGTTGATGAGGGCGGGAAAAAGAAAAAGGCCTCATAAAAGGCCTTTGATCTTATCTTTAATAATTTCTACTTAAAATTATTTCTTAGTTTCTTCCGTAGTCGCTTCAGGAGCTTTTGTCTCTTGAGTCGTAGGGATCATTGCATCGTTATTTAGTGGGGCAGCTATTGGAGCTTCACCATCTAATAATGAAGAAGATGATTTTGTAGATTGAATCTTAGCTAGTAAGATTGAGTTTCCAAGAAATAGAACCGCTAAAATAGTAGTCATCTTTCCTAGAATATTTCCTTGTTGGCTACCTGTAAAAGTAGAGTCTCCTCCACCACCACCAGACATAAGACCGGCTTCAGCACCCTTTCCAAATTGGAGAAGTACTAGAATGATAAGTAGAACTGAAATAACAATATGGAAAATCATTAGCGAGTGAAACATAATTTTAATACCTTATAAAATCTTAATAAATTGTATCTACTTAAATATCAAATAAATATCAGCTTTGGCAAGAGAACGCGCATTGTCAATGAACGTTATTTGCTTAATTCACATAATTCTTTGAAGCTTTCACCTTTTAAAGAGGCTCCACCTACTAATGCGCCATCAATATCCTCATTTTCAAGTAAACCTTGGATATTGGCCGGCTTAACACTACCTCCGTAAAGGATTGGTGTTGCTTGGGCCTCAAGTGCCTCAACAGCTTTAAGCTCTCCTCTTAAGAAAGCATGTACCTCTTGAGCTTGCTCAGGGCTTGCCACTTTCCCAGTTCCGATTGCCCAAACTGGCTCATAAGCGATGATAATATTTTCTTTATCAGTTGCACTGATGTCTTTAAGGCCATTTAGCAGTTGGCTTTTAAGAATAGACTTAAAGTCGCCAGACTCTCTCTCTTGGAGAGTCTCACCAACACAAAGAATAACTTTTAGCTTATTCTCTAGTGCTTTTAAAACTTTTTGATTTAAAAGGAGATCGTCTTCTTTGAAGATAGCTCTTCTCTCTGAGTGGCCAATTATAACAAAATGGGCACCAAGATCTTTTAAAGATTCTGGGCTGAGCTCTCCAGTGAATGCTCCTGAGTTATGGTTGCTACAGTTTTGAGCACCGACTTTAATTGTGTCGGACTTAGACTGTAGCATGCTTAGGTGAATTGCTTGAGGAGCAATCCACGCTTCACAGCTGAGATTGTTCATAGTGAGAATAGTTTCAGTGAAAGCATTTATATCTGCCACACTTTGATTCATTTTCCAATTTCCTACAATATGAACTTTTCTCATTTTTAATCCTTAGTTTAAATCAAGACCAAATTTTAGTGCCTGTATTCCTGGTAGACTACCTTCTTCTATAAATTCAAGAGAGGCTCCACCACCTGTTGATACGTGAGACATCTTACTTGCCAGTCCTGCTTTTTGAACAGCACTTACTGAATCTCCACCACCTACAAGAGTAAAGGCATTTTCCATTCTACTTAAAGTCTTAGCAATTGCCAGTGTTCCCTTTGAAAAGTCTTCGTTTTCAAAAAGACCCATTGGACCATTCCAAAGAACAGTAGCAGCTCCTGCTAGTTTTTGATTATATAAGTCAATTGTCTTAGGACCAATATCAAGACCCATTTTTCCTTCTGGGATATCTACTTTCTCACAGATCTCTGGTGCTCCACCAAATTCGGAAGAAACAATATGATCAATTGGAAGGATGACTTTTGACTTACTTGAACTCATAAGAATTCTCTTTGCCAGTGCTATGTCAGCATCAGAGCAAAGTGAGTCTGCAACCTGATGTCCTTTTGCCGCTAGAAATGGGTAGGCCATTGCTCCACCTATAATCAGGTGGTCAACGTTAACAATTAGTCTTTCGATAATTTTAATTTTATCTGAAACTTTTGCTCCACCAACTATTGCAACAAATGGTGTCTTAGGCTTATTTGTGATTTTTAATAATGCTTCAATTTCTCTTTTCATTAAGAAACCAGCATAGGCCTTCTTCTTAAAGTAAGCATTGATGATATAAGCTGAAGCATGCTTTCTGTGAGCAACACCAAATGCATCATTCACATAAATATCAGCATAGCTTGCAAGAGATCTTGCGAACTCTGGTGCACCAGCTTCTTCTTCTGGGTGAAAACGTAAGTTTTGAAGAAGAATTACTCTCGACTCATTTAGGCCAAGTAGAGTTTTAATACCTCTGTCTAAACAAGACTCAGTAAGTAGGACATCTTCTTTTAGCTTTTCAGCAAGGTGACTTGCTACAGGCTCAAGAGAGTAGTCTTCATTTACTTCACCCTTAGGTCTACCTAAGTGACTCATTAGAATAAGTTTTTTAACACCATTATCAAGAAGATATTGAATAGTCTCAAGGGCCATATCAATTCTTGTTGTATCAGTGATTTTTGAACGATCAGATTTATCTAAAGGTACATTAAAGTCAAAGCGAGCAATAACGACTTTGTCTTTAAGTTCTTCAGTGAGTTCGTCTATATAGTGAATTGCCATTACAATTGTTTCCCAATGAATATAGCTAAGTCAATAACTCTGTTAGAGAAACCAGCTTCGTTGTCATACCAAGTTACAACTTTTACATTTGTTCCATTAAGAACATTTGTAAGTCCTGCATCTACACATGAAGACTCTCTCATTCCCATATAATCTACAGATACAAGTTCATCTTCTTCGTATCCAAGGATACCTTTTAAAGAATCATTTGCAGCTTCTTTTAATACAGCGTTTACTTCTTCTTTTGTAACAGCTTTCTTTAAAGTAACGTTTAAATCAACAAGGGAAACATTTGGAGTCGGAACTCTAATTGCAAAACCATCAAGCTTGCCTTGAAGCTCTGGAATTACTAGTCCTACGGCCTTTGCTGCACCAGTTGTTGTAGGGATCATTGAAACTGCAGCTGCTCTTGCTCTTCTTTTGTCAGAGTGAGATGAGTCTAAAATATTTTGATCACCAGTATAAGAGTGAACAGTTGTCATGAAACCTGATTCAATTCCAAAAGAGTCATTTAAAACTTTTGCAACTGGAGCTAAACAGTTTGTTGTACAACTTGCATTTGAAATAATGTGGTGATTTTCTGAGTCATAATCTTCGTTATTAATTCCCATAACGAAAGTACCATCAAGGTCTTTACCTGGAGCACACATAATAACTTTCTTAACAGTTCCACTTAAATGTTTTCCAAGTCCTTTTTTGTCTTTGAAAATTCCTGTTGCATCGATAACGATATCAACTTTGTCATGTGACCAAGGAATTTCAGAAGGATCTTTATATTTATGGAAAGTAATCTTACTTCCATTAACATTTAAAATATGATCATCTTGAATTGAAATTTCTGCATTGAATTTTCCATGAACAGAATCGTATTTAAGTAGGTGAATGTAGTCTTCAGGATGTCCTGGACTATTTACAGCTACAATTTCAAATTCTTCAATTCCACGATTAAAAAATTCTCTTAGAACTGTACGACCAATTCTTCCCATTCCGTTGATTCCAACTCTTATTTTGGACATAGTGACTCCGCGTTATTTTAAGGTATTATAATGTTTAGGACTATGCCATAAATACATGCACTTGGGTAGTTCTTTGATCAATAGTTGAATAAATGACTCGGAATAAAAGTGGTTACTTTTTCTTAGGTGCGTCAATCTTGTAACATCTGTAAAATATAGGAGATGAAAACAGGAACGGGCGTTCGCCACTACAAATCTCATAGCGATTATCTTCAAAATAGAGGAAAGCAGGCCAGTGAGCTTATTTCTAAAGAGCTTGGTGAGAAGCTAGCTCCAGCAAGTAAACCAGACAAGGTTCAATTATCAGATGCTGCTAAAGAGAAGAAAGCTGAAATTAAGGATCACATAAAAGAAAATGGGAAAGAGATTAAAAGGGCATCAAAGCATTTATTAGCAGATGCTGCTCAGGTTGCTAAAGGTGCAGTTAACTTACCTGGAATAGGAAGTGCTTTAGATATTGTTTCTGCAATTATTCCCGATAATAAAATAGTTCAAGAAGTAAAAGAAGTCGTTTCTCCGCGAGAAGAGGTTGGAGTTGCTGACGGGGCAAGAGTGATCTTTGTAAGTGGATTGCATCTTGCGGGAATTAGTTCTGATGATGAAGGCCTACAAAGAATGGCAAAAGATCTAGAGGGAGCTGAGCACTACACTTGGAAAGATGAAGATGAGATAATATCTAAAGTTAGGTCAACTCCTAAGGAAGAGCCTGTTATTCTCGTTGGTCATTCTCTCGGTGGTGATGCCATTGTGAACATTGCAAACAAGCTTAATACTTTTTCAAATGGATTTAGAAAAATTGATCTACTGGTTACTTTAGATTCTGTAGGTTTTGATAATGACATTATTCCAAAAAATGTGAAAAAGAATATTAATTATATAGGTAATAAAGACGTACTCTTTAATGATGGTCCAAATATCGCTAGAGATAATATAAAAACTGAAGTTATTAACAATTTACGAAAAGAAAATCATAGACAAATTGATGACTCCCAAGAGGTTAGAGAGACTATCTACAATGAAGTTTCTGAGATTATGAAGAGCAGATCAGAGCTCCAAGAACAAGAGGACTTAATGAAGAGTTTTATCTCTAAAATTATGTCTCATCCAAACGCTTTAAGTATTCTAAAGTAACTACTTACATTCTTCTTCGGGAGAATTGGAAAAGAAGATCTCCCCTTGATTAAAATCCAGAGTTAGACAAACTGGTTTACTCTTGTCTTGAGACATGTATAAAAATTCATGTGCTTGATAGCATTCTTCAAAGTCTAAATGAAAGCTTTGCTTTATTTCATTATCAATAGAAGTATCCTTATAGACAACTAACTGATGAAAGAAGCTTTGGCAGTCTAAGATAACTTTTGGATACTGAAGAACCTTAATTTCAAACATTGCATCAAAGTCTGTATCGATATAATTCTTTACAGCAAGAGACTCACTCTTTGCAAAAGTAGTACACGATATAAAAAGTAGGGTAATAGCTAAGTAAATTGTTTTCATACTTAGCTAATCGGCTATGGAATAAATTAAATGAGGAAAATTTTGCCCTTCCTGATTATTTTACTCGTTCATATTCTCTATGATCCATTTATAAAAATCATAGGCCAGTGGGTTTTCTGAGATATCATTCATCGTTTTAATAGTTAGGCCTGTATAATTTCCATTTTGAACAGCATTCCAAATATTATCCCATGCCTGATTTGACCCTAGGACATTTACAGATTGATTTTGCCCCATGATTCCAAGGTTTGAATCATTAGCTAGTTTAGAAATTTCAAAGGCAAGGCTTGTATCAGAGGTACCATCGAGTTTCATCTCTTTTGGAGCCGTCATCTCTATTGCTGTTAGATGAATATTGAGCTTATCAAATTTAGTCAGTGCGCTAGCTTCCTTAAAGCTAGATATTATATATTCATAGCCTGATGCTTTATTTTCATTTTTCCAGAAGTTGTCGCTTGATCTAATAAGTCCCGCATTTAATTCTGAAAATCGGTCGTTGTCATTTTTTGATGTCCAGATTGAGCCTGGAATTATTGTTCCAATAGGAGTGTTGATAAAGTTTGAGCCTTCTTTGTTAAGCTCTCTAATAATTGTAGTTAATACAATTATTCCATGCTCAGTTAAAGAGTTATTATACCAATCATAAAAGTCTTTTCCATAAGTTGATTTGTATCCCTTATCTAGAAAGAAGCTATGATTCTGTGGAGGTTGAATATCATTGATATGCTTAAGTTCTACATCCCAAGATGAATTTACATTATCTACTGTTTTATATTTTGATTTTACAAAAGATCTAAATGATTGCTTTGCTAATTGAGAATAGGCCTGTGGTTTACTTTGTTGCAGCTCACTTATTGGGTATCGAAGCTCTCCACTAGGACCAAGAGAAACTACGATTTCTAAAATATTAGAATCTAGTTTATTAAAGTTATTTATGAAAGATTGAATAAACTCTTTATATTCTATGGCAACAATATCAGTGGCCCAAAAAGATATATATTCTTCATTGATAGATCCATCAAAAGAGACAAACTTTAAGTCTCTTGGATCTTCTATTTGATCGCTGTCTTTATATTTACTCCAGATCCAAGAGGGAACTTTGATATTACAGTTTTCACTTATTTTTTGACAGCTGTGAAATGATATAATTGGTGACCATTTAAGCCCTTTATCAATTATTATCTGAGATAGTTTATTGTAGTAACTCCAGTCAAATTTATTATCCTCTGGTTCAGCAATGGACCACCAGATATGAGTAGATATGGACTGGATACCTAACTCTTTCATTTTCACTAGATCTTTTTCAAACTTTGCCCACTGGTCCTGATTCTTAACAAGGTCAGAGGTTTGGCCTACTAAGTTGGGGGCCATTACATTTGCAGTAAAGGCCTTAGGTTTAGCAAAACTCATTGCATTGAATAAAAATATTAGAATTAAGAATTTGTACTCTCTCTTCACTTTCAACCCCATCTGTTTAGTTGGTGCGTCATTTTAACAGAATTAGTCTCAGACAAAAGGGAGTGTGTATAAACTACTTTGATTTAAGTGGTTGTTTTTATAGAGATAGGCAGTCTTTTGAATTTTGGTAGCAGGCCTTAAGGACAGTTTCCAGCTCTAATTCTTTAATTTTTGCTACTTCTTCTGCAATAAAAGGTAGGTAGTAGGGTGCATTTTCTCGGCCTCTATAAGGTACCGGAGTGAGAAAAGGGGCATCAGTTTCAAGTAAGATACGATCCATAGGGCAAATTCTTAAGGTCTCTCTTACGTCCTCAGCATTTTTGAACGTAATGATACCGTTAAACCCTAGGTGAAAACCTAAATCAAGTGCACAATGAGCTAACTCTTTTGATGAGGTGAAGCTATGAATAACTCCTTTCCTCTTCATTCTTGGAGCGTACTCTTTTAGAACCTCCATCATTTCTTGATCAGCTTCTCTTGCGTGGATCACAACAGGCTTGTCAAAATCTATAGCAATTTGAAGCTGTTTCTTGAAGGCATCAATTTGTTTTTGTTTTTCAGATTTGTTGTAGTAGAAATCTAATCCAATTTCTCCTACTGCTTTTACTTTTGTATTACTAATATTTTGTCGAATAGTATTCTCAACATCATCACTCCAGTCATTTGCATCGTGGGGATGAATACCTTGAGTACAGAAAATATTTGGATGAGAGTTTGCGATATCAATGACAGTTTGTAAGTTCTTAGGCGATACAGAGATCGTCATAATCTTTTCAATATTATGAGCAAGAGACTTAGAGAGTAATTCGCTTAATTCTTCTTCCTTTAGGTAATCAAGGTGACAGTGAGTCTCAATGATTGGAAGTTCAAATGTTGGAATTTCTCTACGTTTCTTGCCCATATTTTACTACTTTGCTTTAGCTAGAATATCGTCAAGGATAATATAAAGCTGGTTTAGTGGTAATACACCTTCAATTTTTACTCCATTTACTAACATAGTTGGAGTTGAATTAATATTGAAAGGCTCAGCTCTTGAAATTATATCTTGAACTTTTTTCTTAGTCTCTGGAGACTTAACACACTCAACAACATTTTCTCTTTTTGCGTAGTTAGTTAGCCATTCCATAGAAAGGTTACTTTGGTTATTAAAAATGTCATCGTGCACTTTTTCAAACTTAGTCGGTAGACAAGTTGCTAGGTAAGCGGCTTGACATGCAAGAGTATGAAGTGGTCTTTGCATTTTTGGGTTACAGTTATGATCAAGTGGGTAATACATATATTGAATATTTATCTTACCTTCATACTTTCTAGCAATTGCGTGTGAGTTATCTGAAAGGGCTTTACATGCAGGACACTGAAAGTCAGAGAAGAATGTTAACTGAAGTGGAGCGTCTTCAAACTTTTCTGAAGCTGAAGCGATTCTAAATTCAGAGTCTGTTGATGGCTTTCCTAGATTAGGAAGTTTCCAGTATTGATTTAGAAGAGAGTCTGCAATTTGGCTAATTTGATTCTCTTTATTATTTACAGTCTTCCAAGTCGCTCCTGAAGCAACTGCTGTCAGTACAAAATAGATAGCTATAGTCTTCAATCCAATGAATCTGTGAGAACTAAACTTATTAAAGATAAATAAGGCAATCCAAGAAAGAATGTAATAGACAGTACACATTGGGCATAGTCCGCCTAAGGCAAATATAGAGTAGAGAAAGAGTACAAGACAACCAACAGCATTAACTATTAGTATCAAATGGTTTGTCCCTTCTATTTCTTCATTTTTGAAAACAAACCCTAGCATTAGGAATGCTCCAATTAGAACTCCAAATAATGATATTGGTATACCGGCGATATTTGAAGCAGGTGAATTTGTCGTAGTATCACAGTTAAAGAAACTATTAAAATTACATAGTGTTGAGCTCTCACTAATATTAGTAGGAAACTTTACTCCAAAGTAGTGACTCGTTAAATATATTGAGACACCAATCATTGCTATAGCAATTGCCCCTAGGATTATTTGGGCGTTAAATGACCCTTCTCTGTAGAATGACTTCTTTTGCATTTTTTCTCCTATATTTTTCTTAAAACGTTCCAATTTCTTAGTTCTAAATCACCGTTTCTATAGCTATAGAAACGCTCATCATCAAAAGTATCTAATCCGCAATCGATGATGTCGGCCAGAGGGTAGGTCTCTTTGAGTTGCTCAATGGCTTCTTTGGTCATATTAAAGAATATTCTACCTTCAATCTCTTTTAAATTGTTAGATTTTGGAAAATTCTTTGTAAACTCTAGCGAGACTTCGTAGTTTTTTACTCTTATATGTGGTCCAATAAATATTTTGTCTGGATTTAAAGATTTTATCTGTTCATCCAGTAAGATGTTATTTTTAAGACCTTTCCAACCAGCATGAATTAGAGCGGTTCCATATTCCGATATAAATCCTACCGGCAAGCAGTCAGCAGTCTTAATCACTAAGGGGTCTTTATTGTAAGAGGTGATTCCATCAGCTTCTATTGTAGAGTCTAATTTAGAACTCTCTATTACTTTATTTCCGTGAACTTGAATAACGCTCTTTAAACCATTTATTTTTGGTTTATGATCCCATATTTCAAAAACATAATTGGATATTTGATATGTGAACCTAGGCAGGACCATTTTCATTTCCATTTAAGTAATCGAGAATATTTTGAAATGTTTTTGGTGGAGGTGTTGTAAAGTTTAACTCTTCATTTGTTATAGGGTGAATAAAACCTAATTCTTTAGCGTGTAAGAATGGGTGTTCATAGTTTCCTATAATCTCTGAAAGGTCAGGACCAACTCTTTGAAGGTGTTCTGATGGGTTTCCATAGAGAGAATCACAAAGAATAGGCCTATAGAGTAGCTGGCTTAGATGAACCCTTATCTGATGGGTTCTACCTGTTTCAAGCTTGAGTTCAACGTGAGCGACTTTATCGTATTGTTTAAGAACTCTATAGTGAGTAAGTGCATGTTTACCAGACTTAGCTTCTGTAGACATTTTTAATCTATTTTGAGGATGTCTTCCTATTGTAGATTCAAGTTTACCACCTGCTGGAAATGATTTTCCCATGGCAATACACTCATATCTTCTCGTTATATCATGTGTGCTAAAGAGCTTTACTAGACCTTCGTGACACTTTTGGTTCTTGGCCACAACCATAACTCCAGAAGTTCCTTTATCTAATCTATGGACGATGCCAGGTCTTTTTTGGTCGCCTACACCTTTAATATCATTACAGTGAAATAGAATGGCATTTACGAGTGTTCCAGTATAATTTCCTGGAGCTGGGTGAACAACCATTCCCGCTGCTTTGTTTACAATAATTAGGTGCTCATCTTCAAAAAGTATTTCGAGTGGAAGATCTTCTGGTAGTGCGTCTGCGGGCGCCGGAGGTGGAATTAAAACATTTATAATAGTTCCTACTTCAGGGAACTTTTTCAATTCAATTTTCTTTACAGCATTCTTTGATGTGATAAGCCCTTTTTCAAAAAGCATTTTAACAAATGATCTACTTTGATCTACAAGCTTATCTGCTAAATATTGGTCTAAACGCTTAAAATCGTTTTTATCTTCTTCTGTTATTGTAAAAGTAAACGATTCATTATTTTCAGCGTCAGACATCTTTAACCTTTGAGTTCTTTAATTCTATTTAAATAAGATGCCGCAACCATCTCTGGATTAAGCTTTAAACACTTTGCATATTGATACACAAAGCCTCTAACATAAACTGTTGCTGGCAATTTTGTAATTGACTCTTCTTCGATATACTTTAAGTAAGTCTTTGACACTTTTGTCATTTCACTCATTCTTAGAATATCTACATTTTTATATTCACGGATCTCTTTTAGGAATTCACCTGTGAAGTCTATGGCCTGGGAAATCTTCTCTTCCATTTCCGGATCTTCTTGATAGTTTAGAGCAAATTTTTGACTAGCAACAATTCTCTTAACGTTACCTTCACTAGGATTGTTATCTGTTCCTAGTTGCGCATCTAGTTTAGAATCAGGCGTATCATTTCTTTTAAAAGTTTCTGATGATCTGTTTGCATCTTGATAGCTAAAGTCTTTGTTTAGACCACGTGCTTCGTCATATTGTTGTCTTTTTAACGGGTCACTTACAATACTATAAGCTTCCTCGATTAAATCGAGAATTGAATTACACTCTTCTTTTGTCATCAAAGAGTAGAGTGCAAGGGAGTCTAAAGAGTAAGCATTCTTAGCTCTTACGTATCCTTGTTGAATTTCCTCTTGAGTAGCAGTTGCAGGTATTTCTAAAACATCATAGTAGTTTTTTTGCTTTTCCAATTATATTTCCTCTTCTTTAAGATATGTTTAGAAGTCTATGAACAATTTTATCAAAATTGTTCACTAGTGCTGAGTTTGGGAATTCCATAAGAAGGGGTTTTCTTCTTTTTACACTTTGCCAAACTGTCGCGTCGTAATCAAGAAAACCAACATAGTCTAAATTAATTCCGAAGTACTTGCGACAAATGATCTTCATGGAAAAGCCGATATCTATATCTGCTTGTGTTCTTACTTGGTTGATAATAAGTTTTGGAGATAGTTTTTCAATTTCTATCTTTAGCTTATGTCCAATTTCTGGGTTGATCTCAATCACTCTTGATATTAGGTCTGCTGGAGTAGAGTTTTGAGAGATTTTTGCATTCATAGCCTGGTCAATAAGAGGACCTACTTCTAGTAGATCTTCAACCATGTTTAGTTTTCGGTGGTAAATACTCTTAATAAATCTATAAGTATTTTCAATACTAGTAGGCTCTGGAAGAGCTGTTAAGATTCCTTGATCAGCAGAGATAAAGAAATCTAGAGTATTGAATGTTGTACCTGCTCCAAGGTCAAAAAGTACATAGTCAGCATCAAGTGAGCTTACTTTGCTTATAATTTTTGCTTTTTGCATTTGTTTTAAGTTTGCAATTCCTACATCATCCTGAGCGCCACTAATAATTGATAAGTTTGGAATAGGTGTTTGCGTTACAACTTCACTTAGTTCTCTAACTTTCTTCGTTAGGTAGTCAGAAAGTGTTCTTTCTGGAATAGGCATTCCTAAGCACGTGTGAAGGTTGGCTCCTCCAAGGTCAAGGTCAATTGTAACAACCTTGTAACCCATCAAGGCAAGGCAAATAGAAAGGTTGGCAGTAACTAAACTTTTTCCAACTCCACCTTTTCCACCACCGATGGCCCAGATTTTTGTTTTTCGCGTTGAGTCTAATATGTCATGTACATCTTGTGTCGTATTTTGCATAAATTTTTCTATCCCTGAAAATTCTCCTAATTATAGATAAGAAATTTCAATATGTAAGGCATTATGTGGTTAAAATTGTACGTATTTAAAGATTTCTCGATGTAAATATGAATAGTTGAATGTTTCGCTTGGGTATGGACAGTCTCAAAATTGATGGCTAGACTGCAATCCGTTTGGTGGAGGTCTCATATGAGAGCAGAAATTAAAAATACACTTGCTTTACGTTCTGAAATTCATTTGACTAGAAAGTTGTGGCATATGGGGACAGGCCTAATAGGTCTATCTGTGTACAATCAACTTGGTCTAGAAGCAAGACAGATGGGAATGTTCCTTTTAATTCTTGGTGTTGTTGCTCTTCTTGTTGAGTTCGCAAGATTAAACTTCACGTTCATAAACACAATAGTATTAAAGTTCATGAAGCCGTTTATGAGAGAATCTGAAAGAAACTCTTTAAGTGGATTTCCATTCTATGCTCTTGGTGCTGCTATTTCTTTATTATTATTTAGTGAGAAGATAGCAATTCTCTCAATCTTATTTTTAATTTTCTCAGATCCTATTAGTTCTTTCTTTGGGATTTTATATGGAAAAGATAAAATTATTACAAATAAGTCTGTGCAAGGTTGTGTGGCAGGCTTTCTCGTTTGCTATTCTCTAACGTTTCTTTACGGTAGTTACTTTTATAAGCCAGGGATAGATTTATTGGTGTTTAGTATTATTGCTGGTGCTATTGGAACAATTTCTGAACTATGTAGCGTTGTTGTCGATGATAACTTAACAATACCAGTACTGTCGGGTCTAGGGCTAACTGTAATAAACTTAATCTTCCCAATTTTTTAGTGAGCGATACGGGATGTTTTCTCGATTTCTTCATAGCTTTTAATTGCTGAAACAACTAATGAGCTCTCTTCAAAGTGAGATGGCTCTTCAAATAGTGAATTTAAGAGCTGTACTCTCTCAAAGAGAGAGTTGTTCTCAAGAAGTAGTTGTCGAAGCTCTGGGTCCTGCACTAAGAACATACAGATATAATCAATTACGTGATAGATACTAGTGAGAGAGTTTGTGAAGGTTTCTCTCTCGTATGAATCGAGTATATTTATCTCCAGCCAGTTATCTAGTAATTTTTTTAAATTTTGAATCTGTGGTCCATGAAGTTTTTCAGACTCAACTTTGTCGTGAAAGCACTCTGCTTGGTAAATAAGGTAGGGGAGGTTTTGATCTACTTCTAGTAACCTCACTCTTCCTATTGCTTTAATTAGTACTTTAAGAGTTCCGTCTATATTCTCTTCTAGTATGATAGGCCGTCCATATCCACATATTTCAGAAGGTCTATATCTTCCTCTAATATTTTGCTGATCGCTGGCAGATGCTTTACTTATTGCTACGGGAGTATTGTCTTTAATACATGTCTTAATCATATCTATATATATTGGCTCTAAAATATAAATAGGAAGTGAAGTTCTCGAGTACAGAACTACATTTGGAATAGGCAATACGGGAAGTCTTAGATTTTCCATGCTTTATTTTAACTCGTGAATTGTAGTAAAAAATGAAGAGATTGAAAAAAAGCCTATTTTCAGGGTCTTAAAGATAATTTTGCATAAAGATGAATAAAATATAGTAGCTAAAAGTGACAATAAAACATGTTATCAGTATCATGATATTAAGAGGTTATAAAATGAAATCAATTATCGTACTGAAACCATTTGCTTCCCATAAAATTTGGGGAGGCTCATTGCTTTCACGCTTAAAAAATATAGAAGTACCTTCTGATAGAGATCCTGTTGGAGAAACTTGGGAAGTGTCCGCTCATGCTGATGGTCCATCACAAAGTGATTGTGGTGCTCTAAATGAGATATCTAGTTTGGAGGAAATTCCTTACCTTGTTAAATTTATAGATACATCCGAAAATTTATCGGTCCAAGTTCATCCTGGGGATGACTATGCTCAAAAGCATGAAAACTCAAAGGGAAAGTCTGAGTGTTGGGTGATATTAGATGCTAAAGATGGAGCAGGAATATACCTTGGATTAAAAAAAGGTGTAACTAAAGGGTCTTTAAAAAGCTCGTTAGAAAAAAAGGAAGACCTTTCACTTTCTTTAAACTTCTACCCGGTTAGTAGGGGAGACTTCTTTTATGTCCCGGCCGGAACAATTCACGCTATAGGTAAAGATGTATTTTTAGCTGAAGTTCAACAATGTTCTGATATTACCTACAGGGTATGGGATTGGAATAGACTTTGGGATGCTAATAAGTCTGGTAAAAATGGTGAAGCGAGAGAGTTACATATTGATAAATCTCTTGATGTTATTCGCTTTGATGAAGAATTTAATCACCGATTGAATTTTAAAGTTCAAAATAATATTTTTGATCAAGACTTAAAACTTTTAGAGTTAAAAGACTTTGAGCTTTTCAGTTATAATAAGGATGATGAATCTGAGATAGAGATAAGTTTTGGTGACAGATTTGCTTCAATTCTTGTCCTTGAGGGAAGCATTACAGTTTCACGTAATTCAGAAAACCATCAATTGAATCAATATCAAGCAGCATTGTTGCCACTTGAAGAAGTTAATAATTTTAAAGTTTCTGGAAAAGGAATCTTTCTTATTATTAAGTAGGAGAAGTTGATGAAGATACTCTCTTGTATTTTTTTATTTGCAGTCCTGCTCTCATGTCAAAAGAAGTCCGAAGTTTCCTATAGTGGGGAGAGGGTCACTATTGAGCCAACTGAAGCTCGTATTGTAGATGTTGATATTCTTCCTTGGAAAGTCGGGATGTTGAGAAATATTCTAATCTCTAGAGGTGTTCAAGTTACCTTTACATTTCCTCAGATTGAAAAGAAGGATTTGCGCTATCTCGTAGATAAGTTTGGTATCGATAGCTGGATTGTAAAAGTGAAGAGAAAGGGAATGATGAGAAATGAGACCATTGGCTATCTCTACGTTCCCATTATTCTTCCTGGTCAAAAAAATGCAATGAGAATTAATCAACTGAAAAAAGGAAGTTTTAGAATTCTCTACTCTGCATCATCCGTATCGACAAGGTTTTCAAACCTTCCATGCCCAGCATTTAAGCATGACCTGTTAATTGAAAAAACAGGACTTGGAAACGAAAAGCCTTTCTCATCGAAACTAAGTGTTTCCCCTGTTGAAGAGGAGAGGTTACTTGTTAGAGTCGAGGAATTTAACTATTCAAATACTTCTCTAAATGGTGGAAAAGACCTTAGAGGGGATTACTATGTTGAGATAGGATTTTATAATACAGAAAGGAAAGTTAAGCTTTCTAACTTCATCGAGCTAGAAGGATCAGCAAAAGTTGTCAGAGAGAGATCTGTACCTATTTCAGGATGTGAAAATTTTAAAATACCACCAAGAGGTGAAGAGACTGGTGGAATGGAAGAATTTAAATGGAATAAATAAGATAAGTACAAAAAAAAAGCCCTTTCGGGCTTTTTTTATCTCTGATAACACGTAAGGGGGTACGTGATCTCATGTCCTTTATTTGATCTAATTGTTAAGTAGTCATTTAGTTCAGATAATTTATCTACATTTCCAATATGGATTTCATGTCTTTGACCCCAGTAATTCAATACCTTTGTGAATCCATTCTTCTTATAGCTTGTTCTCATCGCATTTGCCGAAGCTACCATTCTTCCTTTTTCAGTTTCCTCTAGAAAACTGATCTTATTATTATAGATAACGAATGATTTCTTCATTCTTGGAGTATGGCACTCAAGTTTAGAGTGTACTGCGGCCCTTGCCTGGATTACCTGCATAAATGATAAAGTCAGTAGTGTGAAAAAAACTGTTCTTAATGTATTCATTGTAATCTCTCCAGTTGCTTATTCTCCTATTTATAGAGCAATGACCGTGCCAACTATTGTTAATGTATTTAAGGAGGGTTAGAGGTCTAGATGTATAAACTATTTTCATGGCCGTATAAAAAATAGACGATATTTAGGCTATTTGTTTATCTGGAAATAAGCTAAAATAAAGGAAATAACTTAAGGGGTAATAATGAAGTCAGTACTAGTGATCATTTCTCTACTTTTAAATCTTACAATTTTTGGGCAAAGCGAAGAGGTCCTCAAGTTATCAGGAAAATTTGTTATTAAGAAAGGAGTTGAGGGACAGGATACTGACCTCTATTTCAAAATTAAGGATAAAAAGGGAAAGTCCTATGCTTACCCTGTAAGAATAAGTGATAAGAAGCTCAACCAGTCTGTAAGAAAGAATTTTCAAAAAATTTATATAATAGAGGCCGTAGCGAAACAGAAGAATATTAAAATAAATGAAACGAGCAAATTTGTTAACTTTCTTGATATTAAGACAGCAAATAGCTTCGAGCTCAAAAGCTTAGGGGTGACTAGTGAGGAGAGTTCTCAAAGAGATCCGGATATTCCTTACTACGATCGAGAAAATCCAGCCAATTCAAGAGGTGGTTATCGACTTTCAGATAAGGCCGCCAATTCTATAATCTTTGCAGCTGGAGCGGCGATATTGGGCGCAATTATAGCGAAGTAGCACTAACTCATTAGTATCCATGTAACTTTTTTATACTATAGAATCTTTTATAGAGATTTATAACGGTCTACGTTATAAGGGCTCATTCAAAAGTTCGTAAGTTGATGGGGTGGCCAAGCTCTCTAAGTAAGAGGGCAGGTTCTATGTTGTGTTGAGTTCCTATTTGTGTAGTGTAATAGAGGGCCACATTCATCAACTTTTAAATATATAGGCCCCCAGAAATGGGGGCCACTTTTATATCTCATACGTTAATTCTCACCCCCTCTATTTAAATATTATATATAAATGAAGCTTAGATTTTATGAGGAAGTCTTCCATTTCCCTGTTCTAGGGTGTTAAACTACCAAAATAACATCAGCCCGGATTTCTTTTGAAAAATTATCAGCAAAAATTAATGATTATCCCTCTTTTAATGTGTCTCTTGCTCTGTGGAGTTACATTTATTCAATATGTAAAAGTTGATAATATTAAGTATCAATGGATTACATATCTAAAGAATGTAGATTCCAAGGGACTACTCTATGCTGATTTAAAAGATACGCTTGGTTATGGGGGAGCTCATCACGCTTTTAAAAACTATATCTTAAGAGGGGATGAAAGTTATTCTAATATTGCTGATAATTCCCTTAGTGAGGCCATCTCAATTCTTGATAAAATAGAAATTAACCCTACTTTGACTGATGAGGAGTTTTTTCATGTTAAAAATATCTACGCTACAGTTAAAGAGTATAAAGAACAGATCGAGATAGCTAGAGAATTAAAATTAAGAGGAGCTTCCATCAAGGAAGTAGATGCTCAAGTTAAGGTAGATGACACTAATGCAGTAAATGGATTTCAATGGCTGAATGAAAATCAGGAAAAGCTAAAAAAAGAATTCTCAGCAAAAATTGAAAATTCAGAAAAAGAAGCTAAAACAACTCTTATTATAGGTTTACTTTTCTCAACTATCATTGTCTTTTATTTAACATACTACACCAGTCGTAAATTAGTAGAGGCAAAGATAAAAGCCGAAAGTATAGCAAATCTAAAAAGTAACTTTCTTGCAAATATGAGTCATGAGATTAGAACTCCTCTCAATGGAATCATAGGATTCACTGGAATATTGTCTGATATAAAGTTATCTACAGAGGCTAAAGAGCAGGTACGCTACATAAGAGAGTGTGGAGAGAGTTTAGCAGCAATTATAAATGATATTCTAGATTTCTCTAAAATAAGTGCTGGAAAGTTAAGTGTGATGAAATCAAATTTTAATGTGAAAAATTGTGTTTTATCTACAATTCATATCTTTGACCACATAACAACATCAAGAGGAATTGAGTTAAAAATTAATATAGATGATAATATTCCAGATATTATCGCTGGAGACTCTCTAAGGCTCAAACAAGTTCTTACAAACTTAATTGGAAATGCAGTTAAGTTTACTGAAGAAGGAAGTATAGAAGTTAATGTAGATCTGGTTGAGAGAGATAATAAGTACATTAAACTTAAATTTAGAATTAAAGATACTGGTATCGGAATTTCTGAAGAAGCACAATCAAGACTTTTTTATTCTTTTGAGCAAGCTGACGTCTCTACTTCAAGGAAGTATGGTGGAACAGGGCTAGGGCTAACTATTTCTAAAAACCTTATTGAGGCCATGGGCGGTGAAATTGAAGTCTTAAGTACTGAAGGAGAAGGGGCAGAGTTTATTTTTAGTATTACGGCCTTCAACCCTATTGATATAGGTGAAGTTTCTACTGTTCAAAAAATAAGTATTACAGAGAGAAGTAGTGAAAGTTTTAAAATTTTAGTAGCTGAAGATAATAAAGTTAATCAACTGCTTGTAAAAAAGCTTCTCCAAAAACTTGGATACACTAACTTTAAAATAGTTGATAATGGAAAACTTGCTATAGAAGCCTTGAATGAAGAGGATTTCGATTTGATCTTGATGGATATTCAAATGCCTGTGATGGATGGTTATGAAGCAACATCTACTATTCTTAAGTATTGGACAGGAGAAAAAAGACCACTTATCTATGCACTATCAGCAAATGTGATGGAAGAAGACAAGAAGAAAGCTTCCGAAGTTGGATTTGATGGCTATATTGAAAAGCCTATAGATATTGATGAGTTCTCTGTAGTGTTAGATAAGTGCAATGTCTAAGCTATTAAAGGATGTTTATACCAATTCGTACTTAGAGAGTGTCGCTAGAGAAATAAAGATTCATTATAAAGAATTTAAAACTGACTTATTTTTAGACTTAGTTTTTGCGTCTGATTGGAAAGAATTAGAACTAAAAATGAGGATGAAAAGAATTACTCAATCTTTACATCAAGCCTTACCTAAAGATTACAGAGAAGCTATTGATATTTTAACAAAGGCGGCTCCAAAATTCAGTGGGTTTGAGGCTCTATTTTTCCCAGACTTTATTGAGGCATATGGAAAAGATAAAAAACACTTCAACCTCTCTCTTTCTACTCTTGAGATTCTTACTAAATATTCAAGCTCCGAGTTCGCTATTAGAGCTTTTATTCTTGAAGATGAAGCCAGAGTAATGAAGAAAATGCTCACTTGGTCTAAGTCTAAAAACTATCATGTGAGAAGACTTGCAAGTGAAGGCTGCCGTTCTAGATTACCTTGGGCAATGGCCCTTAATCGTTTTAAAGAAAGCCCTAATTTGATCTTACCAATATTAGAGAATTTAAAAAATGACCCTGAATTGTATGTAAGAAAAAGCGTTGCAAATAATTTGAATGATATTAGTAAAGACCATCCTGAGATTGTTCTAGATCTTGCTAAGAAGTGGTATGGAGAAAGCGCTTATACTGATTGGATTGTAAAGCATGGACTTAGAACTTTGTTAAAGAGCGGCAATCCTTCTGCTTTAAAAATATTTGGTTATAACAATTCAAGAAGTATTCAGGTCCAGGAACTTACTTTAATAACAAAGAAAGTCAAAATAGGTTCTAATTTAAATTTTAAATTTTTATTAAATATAATTAAGAGATCGAGAATTAGAATTGAATATAAAATTTATTATTTAAAGAGCAATGGTAGTCATAGTTCAAAGGTTTTCAAAATCACTGAAGGTGATTTTGAGAAAGAAGTTATTGAGATTAATAAGAAACAAAGCTTCAAAGAGATGACGACTAGAAAGCACTATAAAGGTGAGCATTTTCTATCAATAGTTATAAATGGTATTGAAAAAGAAAAAGTCAGGTTTGAAGTTATATGAGTTGGTATGTCTATATTATAGAGACTACAACTGGTAAGTACTATACAGGAATTACTACAGATATTGAGAGAAGGTTTAAAGAGCATTGCTCTAGTAAAAAAGGGGCTAAGTTCTTTAGATCAAATACTCCTAAGAAGATAATTTACTCTGAAGAATATGAGAATAGATCTCTTGCATCGAAGCGAGAGTGGGAAATAAAACAAATGTCAAAAGCTAAGAAAGTGGAGTTAGTTCACTCGTCAATAGGGCCATCGTAAACTTCGAGTTCTTTGTCTTCTTCCCATGGAGTTTGAAGTTCTGAAGGAACACTTGGGTCTACTTTTTTACTATAATCATACGGACAATGAATACAACCACTCTGGCAACAGTGGCCTCTTTTAGTATGGTATATTTCAGTGAAGACCATTAATCCATTTTCATTAAGGTAGTAGTCAACGTTTTCAGTCAGTTTATCATTCATAGGATTATAATAGCCTTCAGTTCTTTTTGAGTAAAGTGAACAAAAAAGCCTCCGATTCCGGAGGCTTAAACGCGTGTGTATAGAATAAATCTATAAGAATGAAGTGCCGATATCCATTATTCAGGACAACATCCTCTAAAAGTTTGAGAGTTTTATCATTTGAGATTTTTGTAGGCAAGAAAAAAAGTTTAGAATATCCTATACCTTAGGTAAGAAAATTCTGCCAAAGATTACTTATTTAGAAAGATTTTATAAAATCAATATATTAGATAAATTTAAATATAGAGGGTCTCATGGAACATGTATGGTTTAATCATTATCAAGAAGGTGTAGCACATAGCATTGATACATCAATTTACAATTCTATTCCTGAGATTTTGGAGGACTCATTTTCAAAGTTTCCAAATAATCCGGCGTTTCACTGTATGGGTAAAACTCTTACTTATTCAGAGATAGATATACAGAGTCGAAAGTTTGCATCTTATCTTCAGAATGATTTGAACCTTTCTAAGGGTGATAGAGTCGCTATTATGATGCCAAATATTCTTCAATATCCAATTGCGCTCTTTGGGGTATTAAGAGCTGGTATGGTTGCAGTAAATGTTAACCCTCTTTATACAGGAAGAGAGTTAGAGCATCAGTTAAATGATTCTGGTGCAAAGACTATAGTTATCTTTGAAAACTCGGCACATGTACTTGAAAGTATAATTTCAAATACAGGTATTGAAAATGTTTTGACTACTAAGATCGGGGACATGTTAGGTTTCCCAAAATCTATGATAGTAAATTTTGTCATAAAAAATATAAAAAAAATGGTTCCTTCATGGAACATTAATGGGACAAAAGACTTTCTAGAGTGTGTTAACTCTGGAGATGAGACTAAGTTCATTAGACCTGAGATAAAGAGAGAGGATACGGCATTTCTTCAGTACACTGGAGGAACTACAGGTGTATCAAAAGGAGCAGAGTTAATTCACAATAATATTATTGCTAACTTAATGCAGGCAAAGGCCTGGATCTCTCCTGTTACAGAAGATGGTAAAGAGATAATTATCACTCCTCTTCCGCTTTATCATATTTTTAGTTTAACAGCGAATTGCTTTACGTTCTCTACAGTTGGGGCACTTAACGTTCTTATTACTAACCCTAGAGATATGAAAGGCTTTGTAAAAGAATTAAATAAATGGAAATTTACTGCAATCACTGGTGTGAATACTTTATTTAATGGACTTCTTAACACTCCTGAGTTTTCTGAGGTTGATTTCTCTTCATTGAAGTTAACTCTTGGTGGTGGAATGGCCGTACAAAAGGCGGTAGCAGAGAAGTGGCAAAAAGCAACAGGTGTGCCACTTATTGAAGCATATGGTTTAACTGAAACTTCTCCGGCAGCATGTATTAATCCTCTAGACTTAAAGAGTTATAATGGTGCAATCGGATTGCCTGTGTCTTCAACTGAAGTTGTTATTAAAAATGATGAGGGAGAGACTTTACCTGTTGGTGAGATTGGTGAAATTTGTATCAAGGGACCACAGGTTATGAAGGGATACTGGAATAGACCTGATGAGACAAAGAATGTAATGACGGAAGATGGTTTCTTTAAGTCTGGTGATATTGGTGTAATGGATGAAGAGGGTTTCTTTAAAATAGTAGATAGAAAAAAAGATATGATTCTTGTTTCAGGCTTTAATGTTTATCCAAACGAAATTGAAGATGTAATCTGTTCATATGATAAAGTTTTCGAGTGTGCAGCAGTTGGTGCTCCTGATGAAAAATCGGGAGAAGTCGTTAAGTTGTTTGTTGTAAAGAAAGATGAATCACTAACAGTTGAAGAGCTTAAGAAGTTTTGTAAAGAGAACTTAACCGGATATAAAGTTCCAAAAATCTATGAATTTAGAGATGAGTTACCAAAATCCAACGTTGGTAAAATACTTCGAAAAGATCTTAGAGATTCATAATTAGATTAGGGCCATTTTGCGGCCCTTTTTTATTTTTACAAATATCAGTGTAAGTAAATCACTTAAGTCATTAATAATTCATGATGCATTGCTGTAAGTTTTTAAACTTATGATAAATAAATAAAAATCTATTTTAATTCTTCTTTATTTATAGATATGAGTTCCTTAATTAATTATCTATTGAGGAGAAATTAAATGAAAAATTTTTTTATAGGATTTTTTGTATTAACTGCATTCATCTTTATTGATTCTGGTAATGCAAACGCTAGAGAATGCCAAAGAGGTAAGCAGTGTACATCAAGAAATGATCGTGGTGGAAATCGCTCTAGTGCTAACACTACTACTAGAAATAGAAATACGACTAGAAACAACACTACAGTAAACAGAAACAGAAATACTTCTAGAAATAACACAACTGTAAACAGAAATACTTCTAGAAATAACACTACTGTAAACAGAAATAGAAATACTTCTAGAAACAACACTACAGTAAACAGAAATAGAAATACTTCTAGAAATAACACTACAGTAAACAGAAACAGAAATACTTCTAGAAACAATACTACAGTAAATAGAAACAGAAGAACTGTAAGAAATAACACGAGAGTAAATACAGTTAGAAGAACTTCTGCATATAGAGATTATGGACATCGTCCAAATTGGAATAGGTCTCACTCTAGTTATGTAAGACATAATCACTCATCATACCGCTACAATAGATCTCATCACAGTAGATACAATAGTAGAAGAAACTACTTTAGATCAGTTCCATACAGAAGTATTTACTGGGACAGATGGCTAAGAGTTAGAGTGACTTGGAATGATGGATACTATTGGAACAATAACTACCCATGGTACAACTATAATGGATATAGCCATAGATATAGCCATGTTGATATGTGTAACTATGAACTTGTTGATGGATGGAATAATACAGTAGAGAGAACTTACTACAATAATACATGTTCATTTGGTTATGACCTTTGTGCTAGCCAAAGAGATCAAATGAATAGCTGGTCAAGTGATTATAGATATTTCTGTTCTGAGAGATTAGAGGGAAGCGTTGATGATTATGGCTATGATTACAATGACGACTTTTACTCTGATATCTACGATGACTCATATGATGGTTATGGTGGAAATGGAGATGATTGGGATCAAGACTTCAGCGATGATTGGAACTAATTCATAACAGACTGGGCCCTTTTATAGGGCCTTTTTTTTGGTTTAAAAGTTAAAATTCTTGCTCCATAGTTTAGCTATTTCAATACCTTGAAGTGTTAAAAATCTAACATGTCTAAAATTTATACAACTATATAAAAAATAACATATTGAAATTACTCAAATCTCTCTCTGAGCTGTTGGCCCTTAGTTTGCAACTATATACATATATATATCTAAGGGGACTTATATGAAGAGATTTATCTCTGCAATTTTAATTTACCTAATTTCTTTTCAATTAGCTTTCGCTGAGACGATTCTACGTGTTCCAGCTTCTGAGAGTTATACATATATTTACTCTAGTGAAGAGCTATTAAATGAAATCAATGAATTTAAAGATTCAATCAAAGGTAAAGACTTAAAGGCGACTTGTTCTACTGAAGAAGTTGATGTTCTTGAAGATGCAGTAAGTGAAGAGGAAGAAGTAGAAGAGGACTTTTTTGGATTTGATGAAGAAGAAGTAATTGCTTACGACGAAAACACACTAAGTAACTGGGAAAAAATTGTTAAAGGTATAAATGAAGTATCTTGTGGACAGTACCTATATACTTTTGATGAAAATCTAGCAAAAGAAGAAGCACAAAGATGTGTTCCACAAAGAGTTAAGGGACATATTGAAAAGTTTGCTGAGAAAGTAATGAAGCTTGAGGAAGAAGATAGAGAGAGCGAGATACCTTCTCTTGGAGCAAATGATGAACTTTTAACTTCTTTAAATAAGAAAGCAACTTTAATAAAAACAGAACTAAATAAGTACCTATATGACGAAAATATTGATGAAGAAATTAGAAGAAATTTATTAGTAAACTATCTTGGAGGAGTTTTACTTCCAATGAGAGACCTTGTTGTTTCTAAAAGATCATATGTTGAGAAAGAATATGACGGTAAACTTTTTTATGAATCATTATTAACTGATTTTCCAACAGATTTATTTGAAGAGGATGAAATTGATCAAAGAAAATTAATCACTTTAGGTCCAAATGAGCAAACTGATCCTTACCACTTATCAATTTTAGATGAGACATGGGGAAAGTCTAGACTAGTATTTAATGAAAATGAAATCCTTTCAAGAGATGTATTAACTCTTGTTAAGACTCCAACAAAGAGAAATTATGTAAGAGCTCTTAAGTGGTTTACACTTCATATGATGATGTCTCAGATATATGTTTACCAAGCGATGCTAGGCGATGAAGAAGCTGTAGACGTTCCAAAATCATGTCAGTCTCATTTTAATGGAAGCCTCCCTGAGAAATTTAAGTTTAACTTTTCTAAAGGACAGGGAGATACTTATCTTCAAAATATAATGTCAGGGCATGGGTTAACGTTTAGCCTTAATAACTATCAGTATCTTGAATACTTTATGGATAATGCTGATAAAGATCCTACTAAAATGGGATACTCTGGATTACTTCCTTTTGAAGAGTATAAGAGTGCTTTAAGAAACTCAAGAGACGGAAGTCACTTTACAAAGTCTGATATTGACGATGTTTCTCACTATACAACTGTAGTACAGATGAAGTTACAAGAAGCAATGAGTGTTTTTAAAGGAAAAATGAACTCGAGCTATAATAGAAGAACAGGAAAGCATTCTGCAGCAAGAACTTACACATATGCTATTGGTACAGAGTTTCAGAAATTTTTCGAGAAACCATCAGCGGATAAGTTATATGAAACAAAACTAGAAGATGGAACACTAACTTCTATCAATACACAAAGACAAAACTTATCATTATTTCTTGCAGAGTTAATGCAAAGAAAAGGTGCAACTCACTATACTGATATTATGTCTGAAAGACTCATTCAAAAGCTTAATAAGAATAAATCAAAAATTAAATTCCCATCTCTATACGGTTCAGCAGTATGGAGAAATTGGGCCCTTAACAAAATTGCATTCTTTTTAGAGTCAAAGAGAGAAGTTTCAAAAACTGATATTTCCTATAAAGACGCTCAATTAGCATGTCACTATGTAGGGAAAGGTGCAGATTTTTGTAAAGATGGAATGGGGAAGCATATAGTTGCCCAAATGGCAGACTACTTAAAAGAATTTGTTACAACTTCAGACTTTGTTCCTTTAAGAAGATTAGAAGAAATGAAAATAGAAGAAAACTACCCAGTATTTGGATATATTTGGAATATCAATACAAATAGAGGAAGTTCAGACTTCTCATTTAGTGATATGACTGAGTATGACTTTTTAACAGGTCAAATGCAGGCGTTAAACCCATGGGCATCTGTAAGACTAAGTTACCTAATCGCTCTAGATGAATTAGAGCATGTAGAAGAGGGTATTACTCCAAAGTTTATACAAACAAGAAGAGGAAAGCGTGTTTCAAGTGAAACAAAGACACAAAGAGAAAATGTAAAGATTCATATTGAAATGCTTAAAAAAGCAGCGAAGAAATTAAATATTGATAAAGTATTAGTTCCTAGTTATGCAAATAATATCCTATCTGAAGATGAAAAGGATGCGTTTTGGAATGATATAGCAGAAAGAGTAAATGAAGAAAATTCTAATATCTTTCAAACAGAGTTAGATGGTAAGAGTTATTATTCAAGACTAGAAGATCTTTCTTATGAAACACTTTTAACGAGAGAAAATGTAGAAAGATATGAAGCTAAATCTCGTACTAATATTTCAAGCCAAGCATGGGATGAGATTGATGATCTATTAGAGAGTGATGAAGGACAAATTGGGCAATTCTTTTTAAATCTCTATAATAATAAAGGTAATGTTGATCAACAAATAGCAATGTTTGAAGAGTTTTCTCAAGAGAACGGAATCGATAATAAATTCTCTGCAAAGATGAACTTTCTTTCTTTGGATAATGGTATTAAATCTCCAATCTTTAAAGATCTAATTAAAGAAGCAGCTCATGTAAGAAAGTTAAAAGTTCTTAATAACTTAAATGAGTTCTGTAATATGAATGCTGATACTCATGAAGATATGAAAACACTTTTTTATGCAACTTCAAAGGCCCAGAATCAATTAAATCAACTTGCTGGTCTACCTGGCGTACCTGAAAATGTATTAGATAAGATTAACTCAATGTCAGATGCTGAGTGGACTGATATGTGGTTAGGATTAGGTGCTGGTTTCTTAGGAATTGGAGCAATCCTAATCGGTGCAGCTTGTACTGGTGTTACTGGTGGTTTATGTGCTCCACTAGGAATTGCAATGATTGCAGCAGGTACTTCTGCTCTTACAATGCAGTCGAGCCTTATCTATAGAGAAGTTAGTAGGAAGTCGGAAGCTGATGCAAATGAAGAAAAGATAAAGAAAATGGAAGACATGGGGTTTGCAACTTCTGGAAGCTCTGATGAAGTATCTAGAACTTGGGGATGGGCAATATTTGAAGCTGTATCTTTAATCCCAATGGTAGGAGTTATTGGAAGAGCTGTTAAAGTTGGATCAAAGATGACTTATGTTTCAGCGAGAACAATGCTTCGAAATACAGGAAAAATTGGATTTAAGAAGGCCTGGAATATGGCTGGAGTTGCAGGTAAGACTGCAGCAACTGAAGCAGACGTAAGTTTTGCTAGATACGTACTTGGTTTTAAATCTCTACAAGACGATCTTGCTAAAGCTTTAGGAAAGAATACTGATGAAGCATCAAAAGCTGTAGAAAGTATTTCTAAGGAATTAGTAAGAAACGGTGCCTCTGAAGAAGCCGTTAAGAATGCTATGAGTGAAATGGAAAATGTGAAACACCTTTATAGAAGAGGGAAAATCACAATGAACCAAATGACTAAAAAATTAGGTGAGATTTTATCTCCATTTAAAAACAACGCTAAGCTTGCTGGTGACGAAATCTTTGAATACTCAAGTAATGTAGTAGTTAGAGAAACTCCTGAGATGATCAATAAGAAAACTGCTGAAGTTGTTGCTGACTACTTTGGACATAACCCTAAGGTTCTACAGAGATTATTAGAATCATATAAAGGTAAGTGGTTTAGCTCTCATGATAAATTAGTTCATGCAAGAGCTGTGATGAATAAAGCAAATAAAGGTGAATACCTTTGGGGAACTAATTGGATTAAGAAGTTTCGTTTTGAGCAACTAGCTAAGAACGGTAAGAAAATAAATAATATGATTAATGGTTTAGATCAAGTAGCTAAAAATGGTGATGATCTCACAGAGTACCTTATTAAGAATATGGAAGATCTTTCTGATATCTTTGTTAAGATTCCAGTTAGAAAGAGAGAGATTCCTTATATGGTTCTTTTAGAGGGTGGACCTCATACTGGAGGAGTATTGAAGAATACTTCATCTGCTTTTGTTAATAGAGTATCAGGTGCTGTATATGATCTTGCTGACGGATTAATTATGAAGAAGTTTCTAAATGCTAGAGTAAGACTTGTTTATGAGTCTACAAAAGCATCAGCGAGAGAGACTTTTGGACTTTCAAAGCAAGTTGCAGCAGAAACTACTTTTGAGGCCTTAAAGGCATTTGATAAGACTGTAGATGAGGCTATCTTATCTGCTTCAGCTGAGAAGTCTAAGAAGATTTCAAAGGAAATGGATGCATTTCAAGAAGCTGTAGCAAAAAGAGTTCATGAATTTGCTTCTCAGAAAATTTCATCAGGGAACGTTAGTAAGTTTATAGGTACCCTTGGAAAAGATAAGCAAGCATCTTTTAAAGAGTTTGTAGAGATGTCACCAGCTTCTATAAAAAAGTTATTGTTTAAAGCTGAAGGACCAAGAGAAGAAGCTCTTGCTCAAGTTATTTGGTCATCGGCTCCAATTGATAATATTTTCGAAATGAAGAACCTTGGTGATATGGCATATAAGGTTGTAAGAGAATTATCAGAGTACAATACTGCTGGAGAATTTGATAAATTCGTTAATGCTTTGAAAGTATTAATTATAAGTAGAGATCCAGGTGTTGTTGATTTTATGTAATTAGTGATTGAGAAGCTCTGAATGAGCTTCTCATTTAAGTCGTTATTTATCTAAAGAAACAACTCTTTTTCTTTAAGAACTCAAGTTGGTCATTCATGTATTCATCATCACCAGCTCTTTTCTTTAGAGCTGTGTAGAATGCCTCTTGCTTATTTGTTTGTCCATCGGCGTTGGCATTTGCTTCTTTAATAATTTTTGTCCATCCCTCTACTGTTTCATCATCCATGTCTTCACTGAATAGTTTCCAGAATGTATGAGGGTTTCTAGAGTCTATTAGGTTAGTTACTCCGTTTTGATCAGTACTAAATTCTCTAACAGCTTCGATTAATGCTTTTTGTTTCTTGTTTCCAGCTTCTGCTAGTCCTAGGAATAGACCAAGAGATTTTTCTTCTTCAGGTCTAAGCATTTTTGGAGTAACTCTCGAAAGATCTCCAAAGTTAAACTTAGCCATTTTTGTATTGATATAATTTGTTAATTGTCTTGGTTGCTTTGGAAGAGTTTGATCTAAAACCTTCTTCGCTGTAGTGTTATTAATTTCTTCTAATGTAAACTTAAAACCATTCTTACTAAGTACATCACTCACGCACTGAGCACATGCCAGCATAGTTGAACCTGTGCTTCCATGTCTGTTTGCTAGAAAGATAAGACTATTAATAGCATTAACTACGTCTTGTTTTTTTATTTTATCTTCAGGTTTATCAAGTAGAGCTAAGAGTGACTTTTTAATTTTCAAATCTTGTGAAGTTCCAGAGAGACCATTTAGTATCTCTTTCAGTTCCGCTTTAGTTGGAGTTTTTCCTGAGAAGTTTAGAGCCTGAAGTGAGTTTGATACATATCTCTTCACTCTAGGTATCGCTATTGCATCAACACCATTCTTAGTTAATATCTCTGCAACTCCAGAATCAAATATAAGGTAATCGATAAGCTTTCCACCTGCTGCATAAGCAGTATTTAGAGAAAGTATTAATACTAAAATTGAAATTTTCTTTAGGAGCATATCCTCTGACCTCGTAATTGGTTTATTTATTCAAATCATTCTAAATTCATATCGGTTAGATACAGTATTATCTTTAGCTAAATCGATGGTCTTAAGTACTTAATATTATTTAACACCTTCAGTAGCTATGGTGGAATATATTGGTAAAGGAGTGCTGGCTAAGAACCAATAGAGAACCTGTATTTTGAGATAAATTGAAGTCTCATTTTTTCAGTAATGTTATTTCAGTATCTTAGTGAGATGGCTATTTAGCTCTCTTCGATATAGCTCAGGTAATTTAGAATTCTAATCGATTCCTAATATTAAACTTCGTAAAATCAGTAGTTTATGGATTAAATATTTTTGCTAAAAAGTTAGCTCTGTTGTATCTTGTTGGTCCTTAGTTCTAAAGGAGCTTTTATGGGCAACAAGATAAATTACATTTTATGGCTATTTATTTTCATTTCAGCAATGGGCCCAGCTTTTTCAAAAACTGTTGAAAATGACCGTCTTGCAATATCTGAATTACAAGAGGAATGCTCCAATAATAAGAAATTTTTAATTAATGGTGAAGTTGATGTTGAGTGTGGTTCTTTATATCAACACTATAATTCGAGTTCATATAAGCAATATTCTCAATCTGGTGCCACTCGCAATGGAAAGGTTAGAATTAGTGGATTTAACTTATGGCACCCCGGTTCTTTAAATTCAGGATACAAAGATTATACATTAATCGCACAGATAATTAACAAATCAGATGTCGTTGGAGCTTTAGAGCTTCTCCCTCTTGTTAGTTTAGATGCAAAAAACAATAAAGAAGTTATCGATATTTTAGATGAGGGCCCAAGTGAACTTAGGTCTTTGAAGAAAGATTTAAATGAAGCAAGTCGAAATGGAAATCTAGATAAAGTTCAGACCCTTAAAGCTAAAATTGCTATTGTGTCTGATACAATTGATAGAGCACCTTCGCTTTATAGAGCTCCTGGATATTTGAAAGTCTTAGAAGAGTTAAGAAAGTTGGATAGCTCATGGTCTCTTATTTTGAGTCCACGTGGAGACTCTGCGAAGCCAACTCATGTTAAGGAGTTGACTGGTTTTTACTACAGAGCTCGATATGTAAAACCAATTGCTAACGAACATTGCCAAGAGACTTATTCTCGTACCTCTGGGAAGAAGTATGCTTGTTTTCCAAACCTAAGAAAGAGCTTTATGGGACGTGAAACGACTCATGTTTTTTCAAGAAGGCCACTTCTTGCAAGCTTCAAGAGTGGGCGCTTTGACTTCTCAATACTAGCTTCTCATGTTGTTTTCACTTCTCCTCATCCTGTTGAGGATAAAGAAGATATGGAAAATATACTGAAGCCTTCTTTTGGTGTGACTGATTATAAAGAACTAGGCGTGGGTCTTGATTCGACAAACTATGCAAGGTTTGCTGAAGCAAAGATCATAATGGAGCTTATGACTAAGCTTAAAAGTAAGTATAGAGAAAAAGACGTTATGTACGTTGGTGATATGAATTTGAATTCAGATAACCCTTATTGGAGTAATCTTTTAAAAGAAACAGGGAACCATGAGTTGCTAATTGAAGTTGAAACTAGTTTAAGCATAGCTAAGGAGAACTATAGAGGTACACCTACTAATGCTATGGCCAGTAATTATGATCACTTTATTGTTCCAAAAAATAGTTTTGCAAATTGCAGAAAAGAAAATAACGACTATGATACTTCCAGACTTGAGTACCTCTCAGGTGATGTTTATAAGTATATAAGTGATAATTATATTGTTCGCTCTAAAAGAATTAAGAGCTTGAATAAGGATTTAGAACAGATCTATCCGGATGATCAAATCTCGGAAGAAAGCTCTCTTGTTCAATTTGATTATCAGATGACTAAAACTGGTCAAAGACAAATGAAGAGAAAGGTAAATGCCTTAGAAGCTGAACTGAATAAGGTTTTTACTATCAAAAGAGGGCAAATAGTAAAAGATGATTCTAAGATCAATCAACGACTAGATTACTATAGAGACAGAGTATTTCTTTCTCAGCTTAATAATAATACGTTTTATAGAGTTTATAAGGAAATCATTAGTGATCACTATCCAATCTTTATGAACTGTTCAAACAAATAGTAATGACAAAAATTCTCTTTTCCATTTTCTTTCTAATATCAAAATCATTTGCAATGTGTGAGTACCCACATAACCCCCCGGGCGTATGTTTAGAGGGAAGTGTTGTGAAGATGGACTCAGTGAATACTAAGAATTACAAATGCCTTTTAACTGTTAAGGTTAAAAAATTAATTAGGCCTAAAGATACTTATATATTTAATTCAAATCTTGATCGTGTAGAGTTTAAAAAAGCCGAGAGCATTTCATTGAAAGAGGTGAAGCTTTATTCTACTAAGAGTTGTGAAGCAAAAAATATCAAAACAGTTGCTGAATACAACTGTAATGATAGAAACTCTGATATACCTGATATGAGCTTATTAGATAGTGGGTTGATTAAGACGAAGGTTCGAGATCCTTGGACAGAGAAAAATCCACAGATCGATTGCCAGTCACTTCTCTCCAAGTAGGAATATTTGAATAATCTATATTGATATTGTTGAGAAGTTCTTTTAATTCTTTTGTTAGTGGTGACTCAATATCTACTTTTAAAAAATCTAAATCAATTTTTAATCTATATGAGTGTAGAAATATTCGATGGAAGTTATGTGTCTCTCTGTAATAATTGTTTATTTTTCCCTTTCCATGCTTTGTATCGCCGATAAGGTGATGACTTGATCTAGAGAAGTGTCTTCTAATCTGATGAGTTCTTCCTGTTTCAATCGTAATCTGCATTAATGTTGCTCTCTCACTTGTAGTAAGTGGTCGGTACTTAGTTAAGGCCTCTTGCTTTACCTTTTTCTCATTTGAGAGTGAGAAGTTGAATATTCCTTCCTCTTCAATTTCTCCAAATGCTAAAGCAAGGTACTCTTTATGTACTTTTGTCTTATCGTGCCAATGTTCTTGAATACGTTTTACGATGTCTCCGTTGAGTCCAAACATGATGGCGCCGGACACAGGTCTATCTAGTCTATGAATAGGGTTAACTCTCTGACCTATTTGATCCCTAACCCTTCTCATTAAATTGTCTCTTTCATTTGTCTCTTTCCAGTAAGGATGTACTAAGAGGCCTGAAGGTTTTGTTACAATTACAATTTCTTCGTTTTGAAATAGGATTTCTATAGGTTCTGGTGGAGTTATTTCTGTTTCTTCTTCTATCATTAGTGAAACTTATCCTAAGTTTAAGTTCTTGTGAAGTTAAATTGCAGTGCGCATACCCTCCTAATGCAGATAGTGATTAACGAATTCATATAGTTTGTGTGATAATAAGGTCCTAAAATATTGGAGAAATTTAATGAGAGATTATATATCGGTTTTTATAAATGGTGAGCCTCGTCGCATTTCAGGAAACGAGGCCTTCATGACTCTATCTGACTATCTTAGATATGAGAGAGGTCTTGTAGGGACTAAGGTTGTTTGTTCTGAAGGAGATTGTGGTGCGTGTACAGTTATTATTGGTAATTCACACAAACTAAAGAATGGTGAGTTTGACTATGTTCCAGTTAACTCATGTATATCATTTATGCATATACTAGACGGCTGTCATATTATCACTGTTGAGGGGCTCAAAAACGATGAAGAGCTCTCTGAAGTTCAGGAGTCTATGGTTCGTAATCATGGAGCTCAGTGTGGATTCTGTACTCCTGGATTTGTTTGTGCAATGAATGCAGGGATTGAATCCAGCTTAAGAGATGGAAAAGAAATGAATGAGCAGAAGATGAAAAATTCTCTAACAGGGAATCTTTGTCGCTGTACTGGATATAAGTCAATAATTGAAGCAGGGCTAGATATTGACCTCAAGAAGTTTGTACCCCTAACTGAAAAGTTTGATACTAAGAAAATACTGAGTACTCTTACTCATGATATGTCTGTTGATGCCTACGTAAAAACCGATACAAACGAAGTATTTCTTCCAACAACACTACAAAGTGCAGTAGCAACTCTAAAAGAAAAAAAAGTAACTTTAGTATCAGGGGCAAGTGACCTTGGAGTTTTATATAATAAAAGAGGCCTAGATCCTGAGTCAATCTTGGGGCTTCATAATATTAAAGAAATGACTGAGATAAAAAAGAATAAAGACAGTGTCTTCATCGGTGCAAGAGTAAATCTACATCAGATTGAAGAAGAGCTTCGAGATGAGTTCTATGAGTTCACTCATATGATTCATATCTTTGCTTCTCCTCAGATTAAAAATAGAGCAACACTTATCGGAAACGTAGCTAACGCTTCTCCTATTGGAGACTCTATCCCTTTTCTTATGGTTGCCGGTGCAAGTGTTGTTTTAATGGGGACAAACGGAGAGCGAGAAGTAGAGATTAATAGCTTCTACTTAGGCTATAAGAAGTTAGATATGAAAGAAGATGAATTCATTAAGGGAGTGAAGATTCCACTTCTTAAGAAAGATGAAAAGATTAAATTGTATAAAACCAGTAATCGAAAAGATATGGATATTTCAATTGTAACCTTTGCGTCGAAGTACACGGTTGAGAAAGATGTCTTAAAAGATATTTCTATTGCAGTTGGTGGTGTCGGTCCTGTTGTTATGAGAGCAAAGAATACTGAAAGTGAGCTTATTGGACAGCAGTTTGATAAGGCCATCTTTGACAAAGCCGCAGCTGTTCTAAAGTCAGAAGTTACTCCTATTGATGATGTAAGAGGAAGTGCGAACTTTAGAAGAATCTTGAGTAAGAACTTACTGCTAAAGTTCTACGCTGAAGAAAGCTTAAATATATCAAGAGGAGTAAACTAATGACTGTAGGTAAAAATGTTCCTCATGATTCGGCGAGTACACATGTAAGTGGAGAGTCTATTTTTATTGATGATCGTCCATTTTTAAAGAATGAAATGGTCTGTGGTTTTCTTGGAGCACCTGTTTCTCACGGAAGACTTAAGGAAATCAGAGTAGAAAAAGCTTTAAATGTTCCAGGTGTTTTAGGAATATTTACTCACAGAGATTTAGCAAATAATAGATGGGGAGCAATTGTAAAAGAGCAACCGATCTTAGTTGATGATATTATTTCTTATGAGTATGAACCTGTATGTGTGATTGCAGCGGAGAATTATAAGGCCATAGAAAAAGCAAAGAAATTAATAGAGCTAGATATAGAAGAAATTGAATCTGTTCTTTGTATTCAGAAATCAATTGATAATAAAGACTTTCTAACTGCCGAGAAAAAAATTGCTCGTGGTGATTTTGAGAAAGCATTTGAATCTGCTCCACATACTCTTGAAGGAATTTTCGAGAATGGTGGGCAAGAACATTTCTATCTTGAGAGTCATGCATGTGCAGCACTACCTCTAGAGAATAATCAGATAGAAATACATTCTTCCTCTCAACACCCTAGTGAAACTCAACATGTTGTAGCTCAGTCTTTAGGGCTAAGTTACCACCAAGTTGTTTGTGTTGTTAAGAGAATGGGGGGAGGATTTGGAGGTAAAGAGTCTCAAGCAGCTCCTTTTGCATCTCTAGTAGGGCTTTGTGCAAAGAAGTTAAAGCGACCAGCTAGAATGATTATCAATAAAGATGATGATATGAAGGTTACTGGTAAGCGACATCCATTTAAAAACTTTTGGAAGGTTGCATTTGATAATGAAGGTAAAATTCTAGGCTATAAAATAAAACTATTTTCAAATGGTGGTGCATATACAGATCTTTCGGAGTCAATACTAGAAAGAGCAATGCTTCATAGTGATGGTTGCTACTATATTCCAAATGTTGAAATTCTTGGGCGAGTTTGTAAAACAAATATACATTCTAACACTGCCTTTAGAGGTTTCGGTGGCCCACAGGGGAACGCAACAATTGAGAGCGTTATAGAAGAGATTGCTCACTATTTAAAGAAAGACTCTTTTGAAATTAGAGAGAAAAATATTTATCAAGGTGAAGATTTACATACGCCTTATGGGCAACTCGTTGAACACAATACTCTTCCAGAGATATTAGAGAAGATTAAAATTTCTTCTGACTATGATAAAAGAAGAAAAGAGGTTGTTGAGTTTAATAAATCATCCCAGACTCACCTAAAGGGAATTGCAGTTACTGGTACGAAGTTTGGAATTGCTTTTACGGCGAGATTTTTAAATCAGGCAAATGCACTTGTTAATATGCATCTAGATGGGACTATTCAAGTTTCAACTGGGGCAACAGAGATGGGTCAAGGGGTTAATACAAAGATTCAGCAAATTGCTGCAGGCGCATTTGGGATTCCAGTTTCAAAAGTTCAGGTTATGCCAACTTCTACGGAAAAGAATCATAATACCTCTCCAACTGCGGCTTCTAGTGGGTCGGATTTAAATGGAATGGCAACTCTTATTGCATGTAATAAGATTAAGCAAAGATTGACTTCGGTATATAATACTCACCTTAGTGGAGGACTTACTCCTGCTGATGAAATAGAAGTCGATAATACCCAAGACTTAAGTCATATTGTATTTGAAGACTCATTTGTAAAGGATACGAAGAGTGGAAAGTCGATTTCACTAAAAGAGCTTATTTCAATTGCTTATTTAAATAGAGTTTCTATGGGTGACTATGCTTTTTATAAAACTCCAGGGCTCGGATTTGATAAAGCTTTAGGGAAGGGGCAGGCCTTTAACTACTACACTAATGGTATGGCGGTAAGTGAAGTTCTTATTGATAAATTTACAGGTGAAACAAAAGTATTGCGAACAGATATTTTAATGGACTTAGGTAGATCTATAAACCCTGGAATTGATATGGGACAAGTTTCTGGAGCATTTGTTCAAGGAATGGGATGGGTTACAGCCGAAAATTTAGTATATAGTGATACTGGAGTGTTACTTTCTCATTCTCCAACAACTTATAAAATACCAAGTATTCAAGACACTCCTAGAGAGTTCAATATTGATTTGTTAGAAAATAATACTAATGACGTATGCGTTCATAGATCAAAAGCAGTTGGTGAACCTCCGTTCTTACTTGGAAATTCAGTGTGGAATGCTATTAAAGATGCAGTTTACTCTGTTAGGCCTGAGAATGCTTCAAAGTTAAGGCTTCCTGCAACCTGTGAAGAGATAGTGACATTGTTAGATGAATAAATTGATACAAGAAATTTCTAGACTAGATAGTGAAGGGATCTGTTTTTGTGTGGCTACTTTAGTGGATACTAAGGGAAGTGCTCCACAAGATCGAGGTGCGCGCATCATTGTTTTTCCTGACGGTAAGTTTGAAGGAACCATTGGTGGCGGAAAGCTAGAAAACTTTACTCTTAAGAGGTCATTGGAACTTCTGTCTTTAGATGAAGTTAAAAATGTTGAATATTGCTCTGTAAATTTACAGAAAGATATTGGCATGACTTGTGGAGGTGTTGCTTCTATTTATTTTGAAGTATTTAATCGAAACCCATGGAATATTACTGTCTTTGGAGCAGGGCATGTTTCTCAGAGTCTATGTCGCTTCCTTGTTAAGCTTAATTGTAATTTAACTATCGTTGATAATAGGAAAGAATGGCTTGATAGATTTGATGATCTAGATGGTGTGAAAGTTATTCATCTTGAAAATATGTCCGATCACGTAAAGAGTATTCCTTGTAATAGCTTTGTTGTCTTAATGACAATGGGACATAGTAAAGATGTTCCAATTTTAAATGAAATATTATCTCAAGAGATTAAGTATCCTTACCTTGGAGTTATAGGTTCTATTGCTAAGAGAAATAGTATGGAAAAAGAGTTACGAGAAAAAGGCGTTGAGAATTTTGATTTTATATGTCCTCTTGGTGCAAATATAGGAGATAATTCACCTCCTGAAATATCCATAAGTATTATAGCTCAACTTTTGGAGTACAAAGATAATTTCTTTAAAACTCAAAAAAGGAAATAGATGAAAGGTTTATTACTGTTCGTTTTACTATTACTTTCGAGTAATTCCTTCGCAAGGCTTGCCTTAACCACTAGTGGTGGTGTCTCTCTTGGAGTTTATGAAGCAGGTTTTTTATACTATTCGATGTATCAAGAAAAGATGTCTCCAAGAAGAAGAGATAGTAACCTAATAGTTACTGGCGCATCTGCAGGAGCAATTAATTCATTCATTACTGCTATAGAAAGATGTTCAGAATTACCTGATGATCCAAGCGAGTCTTTATTTTGGAAAAGTTGGATTCCTTTAAATTTTGATAAATTTTTTATTAAAGAAGGTAGCAAAACAAATAGTTTTCTTCAAAGAGACTCTTTTTCTGATATCTTTGATATATTAGAAGATAGGTGGAATTCTGGATTGAAAAAGAATTGTGTATCCACACTGGGGATGACAATAACTAGAAAAAATCCATATGAATTGAGTGGTAGTCCTAAATTAAAATATACCCGAGTTCAAGAACAGATAGTTATCAAGATTATTGGGAATGGTGAAGGTAAAGAGCCTTCTGTCCAAAATGTTTTTTTAAAGGGCCGAGGAAGTCAGTTATTTCTTCCTTTTAATCTTAACGGAAAAAGTAACTTCTCTTTAATTAAGCAGTCTCTATTAGCATCCTCAAGTTTTCCTATAGCTTTTGAGCCTATGCTTTTAGATTATTGTATGGTTAATAATACTAAAAACAAAAAGTGTAACAAAGATAATGTTGAATCAGATCTATTCCTAGATGGTGGTATTTTTAATAATGCGCCATTAGACCTTGCTTATGCCATTGCCAAAAATGAAGGAGATGAGCTAAATACACAGTATATATACTTTGACCCATCTATTAAAAATTATCCTTTAGCTGTAGATGATGATTTCTCAAATGTTGCCCCAGGAATTGCTCAAGATTTTTTTAAGTTTGTACAAAATTTCGTAACTTCATCTAGAGGTGGACAGATATCTGATTTTCTACGAAATCACCCACATGTAGATGATCAGTTATATGTTCTAAAGAGTACAATGCCTCTAGCTTCTGAGCCTTTATATGGATTCTTTGGTTTTTTTGAGGAAGACTTTAGAGTATTTGATTTTTATATGGGAATGCTTGATTCAAAGAGAGCAAATGTAGAAAAATATCAACCCAAGTCACCCTCCGAAATTAATAAACTAAATACTCAATTGAAAGTTTTGGAATGTTTAGATGCTGTTTTTAATAATCATCATCCAACGATTGCTTACTGTTCGAGAATTCAATTTTCTCAATTTGAAAATTTTCGAGTTTTATTTCAAGTCTCAATTGAAAGTCTGTTTAATAATTGTGTAAATATAAAAAATAATAAATTTGTTGAAAATCATATTTGTAAAATAGCTCAAACTGGTCAAGGGCCTGAGGTCTTTGATAAAAATTGGGATCAAGATTGGAAAAAACTTAAAGATGAATCTCAGATAAGCTATATAATGAGGAGACTAGGACATTATGGGTTTGTCTTTAAAGATCTTAACGTTAAAGATAGAGGTGCTGATATAGGTCTTGTGAAGGTGAAGGAAAAAATTACTAAAGCGGTTCAGTATGCTTCTAAAGGACAGCCGAGTGATCACAAAGTTTTAATGAATCAGCTAGCATCACCTTTTATGAACTATTTATTCTATTCACCAAAACAAAAGAATAATTACTTCTTACTTGGTAATAACTCTTTAAATCTTGGGTCTTCATCTGTTGTTTCATCTTCAACTTTATCTGCCCTCTATTGGAGATATGGTTATGGGGTAATGGTAACAGGAGCTGATTTTATTTATAGACCTGAAGTAAAAGATGTTGGGTTTGTTCCATATCTTGGAATTTATGGTGAGCCAACAAGCTTTTCTACTCCTTTATTTCAGTATCGATTTGGATTGAGAGCGGGCTATCAATTCTCTACAAATGAAAGCTTTAAAATAGGACGTTGTAATATTAATTCTAGAGCAACAAATGCTTTTTCTAAGTGTTCAGACTTTGTTGTTTCAGGTGTTTTTAGTTTATCTATATTTGAAACTATTCGTGCTGAAGCTGTATTTAGTACGCTTCCATTAAATAGGGATGAAAAGAAGAGACCGACATATCTGTCAGTTATGGTTGGTCTAGAGTTTTAATTAACTATGAAGCTTTTAGAGAAATGTGTTTTCTCTTAAGGGCGCATTTTGAATAATATTCTAATTTCTTCTTTTTGATAGGTTTATCCATAAAGAATACATCTTCCCAGATAGACTTTTGGTTGAAGAGTTTAGGTGTATGACCAGTTAAAAAGATCATTGGTGTTTCTTTATTTTTAGATGAACCTTGTCTAAGGTATAGAGCAAACTCTTGTCCATTCATTACAGGCATCTTGTAATCACAAATGATTAGGTCGTAGTCCTCTATTTTACAGTCTTCTATTGCTTGTACGGCATTTGAGACATAATCAATCTCAAAAGTATCAGAGAGAAACTTATTGATTGTATTATAGATATCAATATCATCGTCAATTAAAAGTAGCTTACTTAATGAGTGATCCACTATCGTCTCCTTAATTTCTATTTCTTGAGGCTCTTCAAAGGAGTTAATCCTATCTTCTAGTTCTTCGAATAGAGGTGTGAAGCTAATATCACTCTTTAATTGTTCGATAGAACTTTGAATTTTATCAGTAAACTCAAGAAGAAGGTCAATGAATGCATCTGATACAGAAGTATCAGAATTCTTTTTCTCAAGAAGTAGATCTTCAAGTTTATGGGTTACAGATGCAATTGAGTGAAAGTCTGCGGCCTTAGAGTTCCCCTTTATACTATGGGCTGCTCTGAAGACAGCATCTAGGTCTAGGTTATTTAAGCTCTCTGGGCTTAATATATCTAGCAGTCCCTCTAGGGTATCTTCTAGTTCATTAATTGTTGATTTTTTTAATTCTATTTCAAATTCTTCCATAGTTTGCTTGTCGGTTAATTTTATTTAGAAACTTAGACAAATTTATAAATATCGTTAAATACTTTTTCCTGTTAATTACATTGCTGTTTTCACGAAGATTGCCAATTCTTGTGGTCATGAACCTTTAAGTATTTATATTCATATTATGGGGAATTTTTAACTTTTCTTCCTGAAATCAGTATGTTGAAAATATTAAATATTAGTTTTCCTTAAAATCATAAGAAATCTTGTTAATTGACCTACAATTAAATTCACATAATAAAACTGTACGTTGGATGAACTTATGAAACTACTGAAAATAAATTTATTATTTTTGTCTCTACTTATTGTTCCTAGTGTTGGTGCAAAAAGTTCAAGAAAAAGACATGACTCTACTGAAAAGGTTTCAATATCTGTCAGTTATAAAACTCCTACAAATGAGCTTTCTTTAAATGGTCAGGTTCAATTGCCTCGTTATATTAGAATGAAAAAGTCGAGGGGTACTTTAGGTAAATATAAAGTGTATGTAGATATAGATGACAGTATTTCATGTCTATACTCACCAGAGAGAAAGCCTTTGGCCCAATTATTAACTGGTGACTATAAATTATACTTTGATCAATGTGATGATAGAAAGAGCAATAGTGAAGTTAGGTTAGTTAATGATGTACTAAGGTTAAGAATAGAGGGGAGAACTCTTTTTACTTCTCGTAATTTTGTAGTTACTGCAAACTTCTTAGTTAAAGAAGCTGTTAGTGAAGTTGAAGGTCTAGAGTTCGAGGGGATCAATCCTATAATTGGTCAAGTCCTTCAATTTGATGGGGATCTTTGGGTTCCTACTGATTTACCTGAAAGAATTAATGGTGAAAAAGGTGATACAGGAGAGCAAGGGCCACAAGGTATTGCTGGTGAAAAAGGTGATACAGGAGAGCAAGGTCCACAAGGTGTAGCTGGAGAAAAAGGTGATACAGGCCCGCAAGGGCCACAAGGTGTTGCTGGTGAAAAAGGTGATACTGGCGCTCAAGGTCCACAAGGTATTGCTGGTGAAAAAGGTGATACAGGTCTTCAAGGTCCACAAGGTGTTGCTGGAGCAAAAGGTGATACAGGTCTTCAAGGTCCACAAGGTGTTGCTGGAGCAAAAGGTGATACAGGTCCGCAAGGTCCACAAGGTGTTGCTGGAGCAAAAGGTGATACAGGTCCGCAAGGTCCACAAGGTGTTGCTGGAGCAAAAGGTGATACAGGTCCGCAAGGCCCTCAAGGTGTTGCTGGTGAAAAAGGTGATACAGGTCCGCAAGGTCCACAAGGTGTTGCTGGAGCAAAAGGTGAT